>JACQLU010000004.1 GCA_016203935.1 Parcubacteria group bacterium
ACTCCGACCGGGACAGTTGCCCCGACCGCCTCGACACCGACTGCGGCCGAGAGACAGAAAATGCTAGAAGCCATGCAACAAAAAATTCCATAGTTAACGTACTCAAGGCAAAACGTATTTAATTATCAACCACTATGCGTACTCGTCACACCGATCACTTCCTCAATTTGGTCACCGTCCTTCTGTCGGTGCTCGTGCTTGTTGTGGCCATCCGTTACGGCGGAGAAAGTGTTGAGCACGCACAAGCTGATGCCACACAAAATGTTTCCGGTTTTGCATGGTCATCGAATATTGGGTATATCAACTTCAATTGTCATGACAGTTCTCCCGGCGGAACATACGACGACTGCGCGACGGCAAATTATGGAGTGCATATCGACCCTGTGACGGGCAATTTTTCCGGTTTTGCATGGTCGTCTCATATCGGATATATCAGATTTGATCCCACGCCGGATCCTGTGGGAAGCGGCTGTACCGTGGCACCTTGTGCCCGTCTCAATCTCATCACGAACAACGTGAGTGGATGGGCGCGTGCGTGCGACGTACTCGTTACGGCTGATTGTACGGGGACGGTCGTGAAGGGAGCAAGTAATCTTGGCGGCTGGGACGGGTGGATCAAGCTTTCCGATCCGGCCTGGACCAATCCGCTGACTTACGATTATGTCGACGGTGTGATTGATGGGACTCCTATAGATGTGTACGATCCGGTCGGTCACAACGGAGTTTATTACGACCCTGTGAGCTCTCGGCTGAAAGGATTCGCATGGGGCAGTCTTGTCGTCGGCTGGGTTGATTTCGCACCGGTTATTCCTCCTGCCGTTGGCGGCGTGTACACCACATTGGATACTGCTCCTAGTCCACCCATCATTACCGGCCCTACTCCGGTTGACCCAAATGTTTCTGTCGGGCCATATACCTTTACCTCCACCGATCCAAATAACGATAATATTTTCTATCTTGTTGATTGGGGCGATGGCTCTCCCGTACAGCGTCTGCCTGCAGTAGGGACAGTTATTTCGGGTTTTACAGAAAGTACAAACCACACATGGCCAGCTCCCGGGTCTCCGATTATTAGCGCGGTCGCTACTGATGTGAATGGCAATGTATCCGGACCGGGAACGTATGCAGTGATTGTCAACGCCATCCCTGATATCTCGGTGACACCTCTTACACTCGGTTTTGGTGGCGTGGAGGTGAACACGAATAGTACGCTTACGTTTACCGTAACGAATACTGGCGGGGCGGGAAGTTTCCTTTCCGGCACGATCACTGTTCCTCCCGTCGGACCTGGGCAACCCTTCACCCTTTCTGATCCGGATCTGGGAGACCCCTCTATTACTTGCTCTTCAACCATAAGCTGTACATATACCCTTATTCCCGGAGGAAGTTCCGCACTGCTTGATGTTACCTTCAATCCGACAGTAGTTGCTACCGGTCAAACGACGTTGGTCACCTTTGACTCCACCTTCCCGTCTCTCGGAGATGTAACGAGGCAGGTCCAAGGCGACGGTATATATCTCGTTTCTGGCCCACCGGAGGGACTCAATTTCGGGAATGTGGTGGTGAATCGCACGAAGGATCTTGTTTTAAGAATTACGAACAGTGGGGCAGTCAATATTGGTCCCGGCGCATCCTTGAATTTTCCCTTCCCCGAATACACTTGTCTTTCTGGCTGTCCGTTCAACATTCCTCCGGGTACGTTTGTTGATGTCACCATTCGTTTCCAACCCACTGCGGTAGAGCGGTATGACGGCAATTCGTCAATCACTCCCCCGTACGATTCTGTCGTCTTCCCATTCTTAGGTGCGGGTGTAGCGCCGACGTTCCAATTCAGAGACCAATAAACTGCGCTCGGATAATTCTTTTTCAGAGTACACGAGGCTCCTCCTTACAGGAGCTGTATACCTTTTGGATTTCTTAGAGAAGAAATCTCAAAAGGTCTTGCGGTGTGACTCCCGCTTTGCGGGTTCCCTATAAGCCACACCTCACCTGCGGGGGCCTCGACCGTCCTCGGCG
>JACQLU010000048.1 GCA_016203935.1 Parcubacteria group bacterium
ACATCTATCGAGAACACATTTTATCCCACTATCGAAACCCGCATAATTTTGGTACACTAGTCAATGCAGATACTCGCATGAAGAGCGAGAATCCTTTGTGTGGCGATCGGGTCGAGATAAGTCTCACACTCGGTCATCGCAAGGTGATCGAGGATATCCGTTTCATGGGAGAAGGATGTGCGATTAGTCAGGCCGCCGCTTCGCTGCTTACCGACTATGTGAAAGGAAAGTCTTTGCGGTCAGTTGCCACGATAGATGAGGAGACGATGGTCGATCTTCTTGGTATTCCCCTCTCCGCCACACGGATGAAATGTGGAATGTTAGCCCTCGTCACCCTCAAGAAGGGCATCGCCATGAATCAAACACCGCGTTCTCGAAGAAGATCGAACCAAACACCACGCGATATTTATAGATACTCGTAGATATTTGGTCGCCTCCGGCGACCGATACTCATTGTCTGATACGATGAATATCTACCAGTATCTATAGAATATCTATGAGTATCAGTGGAATATATGAGAATCGAAATCGACCGTGATATTTGCATTGGCGCCGCGAGCTGCGAGGTGATTGCCTCTAAAACTTTTAAGCTTGATAACGAACGAAAGGCAATCGTCATTAATCCCAATGGCGATGACGCCGCGACGATCATGGAAGCCGCCAAATCCTGCCCGGTGCTTGCGATTTATCTCTATGGCGAGGACGGAAAGCAGATATTTCCAGAACCGCCGAAGAACAGCTCAGGGGTCAGTGTTCAGGGGAGAGAGTAATGTAACTGTATTCCCACTATGATTGGAGATATACAAAATAAAATAATCCCTATTCTCAAGCGCAACGACGTAGAGTTTGCGGCGCTGTTTGGTTCCCATGCGCGCGGCGAAGCTCGGGCGGATAGTGACGTGGATCTTTTAGTCCGTTTCGCAAGACCTAAAAGTCTATTAACAATTATTGGTTTAGAGCAAGAACTTGCTGAGGAATTGCAAAGCAAAGTCGACGTTATTACTGAACAATCACTCCATCCATATATAAAGGATAACGTCTTAAAAGATTTAAAGATCATGTATGGAGAAAGACGTTACGTATAGTCGCCATATTCTGGACGCAGTAGCAAAGATTGAGAAGTACGTTCGAAACGCTTCGTTTGACGATTTTCGCGGGAACGAGTTGTTGCACGATGGCATTATTCGTGAATTAGAGATTATCGGAGAGGCCTCAAAACGCCTTTCGGAGGATTTGAAAGCAAGTATGGGGGATATTCCATGGAAACGAATCGCCGGACTTAGAGATAAAATAGTGCATGATTATTTCAGTCTTGATTTAGAATCAATTTGGCATACTGTGCAAGAAGATATCCCAGTGCTTAAGCGGGCCCTAGAGCGCGTGAAGAATCAATAAGCAAACAATCCTCGAAGCCGCCAAATCCTGCCCCGTGCTCGCGATCTACCTCTACGGCGAGGATGGGAAGCAGATGTTTCCGGAACCACCGAAGAGTGGGTCAGGGGTCAAAGTAATGTGATTGTATCTCTCAGAGAATCTCATCAATTTTGCCTTTTGAATTTTGCATTTTAAATTCATTACCATGCCTCATACCTATAATCCCAAAGACCTTCCATTTAAGAGAAAACTTATCGGCATCTCGGAGAAGACGATGACGATTCATCACGATAAGCTCTACGTGGGCTATGTGAATAAGCGAAACGAAATCGAGAAGAAACTCGAAACCGTTGATCGTTCCGCGGCGAATGCTACGTATAGTGATCTTGGAGAACTCAAACGACAAGAAAGTTTTGCCGCCAATGGCCAGATTCTCCACGAGAGCTACTTTAATGTGCTTGGTGGAGAAGGCAGCCGTGCCAGCGGCGCGCTTCTTAAAAAGATTGAAGAAAATTTTGGTTCCTATGAGAAGTGGGAAGAGGATTTTAAGGCCTGCGGCATGGCCGCGCGCGGCTGGGTGGTGCTCGCCTACGATACCAACGATGGGTATCTTCATAACTACGCCGCGGATAGCCACAATACCGGCGGCATCTGGGGCGCTATTCCTATCGTGGTACTTGACGTCTATGAGCACGCCTACTTCATTGACTACGGCTCCGACCGCAAGGCCTACATTGAAGATTACATGAAGAACCTCAATTGGCAGCCAGCGGAACATTTATACGAGAGCCTCGTTAAGTTACCCGCGCATGGTCACTAAAAAAATCCCCCCGCCGAAGCGGAGAGAGGTTTGACATTATTAGTATAGCAGACTTCTAGTCTGTGTCAATGGTTCGTACAGTTCGTACAGTTTTGTATAGTTAACACTATAGTATGTCTAAATTCACCACCTTCCTCCTCATCTGGCTCGCCGTCATTGCGTTAGGCGTGGGCGGCATATATGTTGTTCTGAAGAATTTTCTTCCACAACCAACTACTCAATCGACCTCAACCCCAGAAGGGTCAGTTAATCTCAAAGACTTCAAGCTCTCGGTGGTGGAGGGAAACCTCTTTGTTGAGAATCCGGATGGAAGCAATCAAAGGCAATTGACCTTCGATCAAGAAGTGACCATTATGGGCAATCGGTCGCCCGACGGGCGGTTTGTGCTCTTCAGGGGGCCTATGAGGAAGGATATTGAAGAGGCTTTTTTCGATAATAGACTCCATCTTCTTGATGTCCTTACGGGAGAACAAAAACTTGTGGCTGAAGAATTGCCGATTAGTTTACCCCCGCTTATTAAGGAAAACGATCTCATCGCAGTCAATGGGGTATTCTCTCCCGTTGAAAATCGCATCGCATACATAACGGCGGGGAATAGAATATTTGTGGTGAATCCAGACGGCACCAACTTTAGTTCTTTGCTCTTATCACCGTTTGTTATTACCAAACCGATTCGATGGACAGAAGATGGTGTCGCCATAGAGTTTACTTACCTTGATACACGCATTCCCGGCAATCCCGAAAAGACAGCTTTAGTTGAAGTGCCAGCCCTTCCATTTGTCGCCAAGAGTTGCCAACATCCATCCTTCGGAAGTCAACAAGTGGATCCTCGCATGTTGGAGGTGTCGTTGGAAAATGATACCGTTTTCGTTCGGGCATCAAACGGTAGCGATGATGCACAACCATTAACTTGTAATAACGAAATCTCATCTATCCATAGTCGTTCCCCAGATGGAAGATTTATCATTGTTTCAACTCATACACGCGATCGAGGGAGTGTTTTCCCTGATATAAACGAGTCACTCATCAATGTTCTTACTGGAGAGAAGAGACTTGTTGCAGAGAATACTGATCTGAGAGCAAGTGACGCTGCCTTTTCTCCTATTGACAATCGTATCGCCTTCATCTCAAGAGACGACAAACTCTATCTTATCAATCCTGATGGGTCGAATTTGAAACCCCTTGTGACTGATTTAGAAGTCTACTATGGAGTTATCGCGTGGTCGCCTGATGGGAAAGAGATTGCCTTTTCTGTTATAGACATGACGCAGTTACCTTCTCCCACAGATATTTATTCTGTATCAGGATTTAATGAAGGATTAGGGACATCGATTGAGCGACACACGACAGACGGTAACAGTATCAATCCACGATGGACCGCAGACGAAAAACTAGAGTGGGATACTATCGAGTAAGATTTCACTTGTCACTGGTTACTTATCTCTTAACAAACATGTATGGTTATCGCCTTTAGTGATATTGAGGAATGGGAGAGGCTGAAACTCACAGAAGCTTTGAAGGGTCATGCCCCAAGCAAAAGTGGGGACGGTTCTCACTACAGGGTATTGGGTGGTAAGCTAATTAGGTGAGTATAGTTTTCTCATTTATTCATTAACACAATACTATGGGAAATCCAGAAACGGAACCACATCCCGAACAGAATGTGCTCGCCGATGAAATCAGTAAGCGCGCCGAGACAGCCAGTGAGAAAATAAAGCAAAGAATTCAAGAAATCTTTATCCCTAACATTAATCAACACGGTAGCTTTGCCGAGAGGTGGCTGCGAAGTCTACACAATGACTTTTACGCATTAGTGGAAAACCCAGATGATGAATCCGGGGGCGGTAATTACGAAGGCTGGACAGCTGACGAAATTAAAGAACTGTATTCCGTTCTATACGGAGAAGAAATGGACTAAAAGCAAAGAGCAGGGACAGTCCCCGCTCGGTTCAGCCGTCATCTTCGAGATTTATCGTAAATATGTCAAAGCGTAGTACCTATTTGCTTATTTTAGTTCTCGCCATCCTCCTTATTGTCGGGATTGTTAGGAATTACCTGTTTTTTCACCAAGAACGCATTGTTCAGCGAGTGACGTATGAGCCAACGGAACAGGCAGTGCTATCTCGTAGTTATGAGTGGACTTCGAAAAGCGACCAAGTCCGTTACGAACAAGCAGAGTGGAATACGATCGTCTCTTCACGGTATGATGGATTGAAGCCGCGTTTGTCTTTTATTGAGACAGCGCAAGCGGGATGCGATTATCGTTCTGAATATCTAAGGAGAGAAGGTGGTATACGCCCTGTCTGTTTTTGGTTAAAAGTAAGACGTGGGTTGTTTAAGTTCGTAGAGATAGAAATTAAAACCCCAGAAAAATTAAGAGAGATTTCCGCACCAGTGGAGGATGAGTTGGAAGCAGTTTCGTTTGTCGCATTAACTAATGAAGATCTGAAAAGTAATGACCAAGGCATTCTTGCAGGGCATAGCCTAGCGATTGAAGAAGGTTTTCTTGTAGAAGTAATTCGGAATAATGCATTGGGATGCGGCCCACATGTTCCTACTGGTACTCTCTACAAGGTAACTTTCTCGGGAGCAATCACAGAGATAGCCAAAGAGAAAGTAGTTTTAGATGAACACAGCTTTGATGTTTGTGTAGATTAAAAGTAAACTTACAAATCTTTCGTCTCTTGTCAGTTTATTCAATTATATGCTTATTGCCTTTAGTGATATTGAGGAATGGGAGAGGCCGAAACTTACAGAAGCTTTGAAGGGTCATACGCTCAAGTTTATGGCTGAGGCTTTAACGACCGAAAACGCCGCGCAGTTTGCCGACGCCGAGATCATCTCCCCTTTCGTGCGTTCCAAGCTCACTGCCGAGGTCATCGCAAAACTTCCCAAGTTAAAACATATCGCTACCCGCTCCACTGGTTTTGATCACATTGATTTAGCCTCTTGCAAGAAGCGGGGCATATCGGTCTCCAATGTTCCCAGTTATGGTGAGAACACCGTGGCCGAGCATGCCTTTGCGCTTCTTTCAGCCCTTTCTCATCGGATTCCCGAGGCCATCGACTATACTAAGCGGGGAGGATTTATTCCTACTACATTCCGAGGGTTTGACCTTAAAGGGCGTACCCTTGGTGTCATCGGCGCCGGCCGCATTGGCCAGCATTCCATCAAGATTGGTAACGGTTTTGGCATGAACGTAATCGCCTTCGACGCCTTCCCCAAACCGGAACTTGAAGCCACACTCAATTTCAAGTATGTTGCTTTGGAGGAACTTCTCCGTGAGAGCGATGTGGTGACTCTCCATACGGTCTATACCAAAGAGACTCACCATCTCATTAATCAAAGCAACATCACGCTCATGAAACGCGGTGCGGTGCTCATCAATACCGCCCGCGGGGGCCTTGTCGAAACCGGAGCGCTTTTAAAGGGCCTTCGGGAAGGGATCCTTGCCGGCGTGGGGCTTGATGTGGTTGAAGAAGAGAGCGGTATGATTGATGAAGAGATGGCGGTGCTCAATACCAAGGCTGACGTGGAGAAATTGCGCATCGCAATCGCGAACCACGCCCTCTTGGAAAAACCGAACGTCATTATTACTCCTCATAGCGCCTTTAATACCAGCGAAGCCATTGAGCGGATCCTTGCCACCACCACCGAGAATATTACCGCCTTTGCCGCGGGCACCCCACATAACATCGTTCCCCTTCCATGACCGTAACTACCGAAACCTTCCAATTAGTCCTTAATGCGATACGGACAAGTGGACATCCTTGCCTCATTGCCCATCGGCACCCTGACGGCGATACCCTCGGTGCAGCCGTCGCCGCCTATCATCTGTTTAAAAAATTGGGCAAGGCACCGATCCTCGCGTGCCTAGACGAAATTCCCGGGTATCTTAGTTTTTTGGGTGAAGAAGTCACCCTTACGCACGAGTTACCCGATCCCTCCGCCGTCGACCTTGCCATGGCATTTGATGCCTCGAGCGCCGACTACACTGGATTTGATCCCGAGCGCGTGCTCGCATTGAAGCCACTCGTCGTGGTGGATCACCATGCTACCAACACCGAATTCGGTACCATAAATCTTATCGATCGCGAAGCCGCGGCTACCTGCGAGATCATGTTTGCCGTGATTACGGCTCTAGGGATAGCAATCGATAAGCGAATCGCGACGGCGCTTCTTACCGGTATCTTTACTGATACCAATGGCTTTGAGAACGCCAATACCACCGATCACGTCCTCACGATCGCCTCGTCGCTTCTCCGCAAGGGCGCGCGCCTTAGACTCATCACCAAGCAGATCTTTAAGTCACGCAAGATCACGACACTGAAGCTATGGGGGCGTGCTCTTGAGCGGCTTAGGAAAAATCAGGAGCTCGGTATTGCCACGACCGTGCTCACCCTCGATGATCTCTCCGCCTGTGGTGCTCGCGAGGAGGATGCCGAGGGTCTTGCCAATCTTCTTAATATCATCGCCGATGTCAACGCGGCACTCATTCTGCGTGAAACCAGTGACGGAATGATCAAGGGAAGTCTCCGTACCACCTCGGATGCGGTGGATGTGGCGAAGCTCGCTCAACTTCTTGGGGGCGGGGGACATAAGAAGGCCGCGGGATTTTCTATCGAAGGAAGAATCGAAAAGACGGCGAGCGGATGGAAAGTCGTATAACGCGATCCGAATACCCCGAATTACATCCGAATGCCCCGAATGGTCGCCGCAGGCGACCGAATACCTATTCGTAGCACTATTAGGATCATTCGAATGTCATTAGTAGATTAGGATCGCTTTATGCACTACGGTTCTATCGAAATCGAGCGTCTTAACCACGCCGCCTTCACTATAAAAGGTGAGACGAAGCTTATTTTTGTTGATCCGTTTCGTCTCACCGATGATCAGATCGGACGCGCGAACCTTATTGTGGTGACCCATGAGCACTTCGATCACATGGACCGAAAGCTCATCGAGCGGCTTTCCGATATCGAAACCGATCTCGTCGCCGCCAAGACATGTGAGCGGGAATTGAGAGGCATGAGAGTCTTACGGGAAAGCTTCTTTGTGAAACCCGGCGATGAGCTTAATCTGTGGGGAATGACAATTAAGGCGGTGGCCGCGTATAACATCAATAAGTGGCGGTCGCCTGGGCGACCGTTTCATCCCAAGGGCGAGGCGCGGGTAGGGTATGTGGTCACGATCGATGGCGTCACCATCTACCATGCCGGCGATGCCGATCATATCACAGAGATGGGAAATCTTGGTTCAGTTGATATTGCGCTTTTGCCAGTCTCGGGGACCTACGTGATGACATGGCAAGAAGCGGTAGAGGCGGCCAAAACCATCAATCCCAAACTTGCTATCCCTATGCATTACGGGGCGATGGTGGGAACGGAGGAAGATGCACAAAACTTCAAGGAGCACGCGCCGTGTCCTACGGAGATCCTAACCCCGACGGTATGAATGGAGAGCGTTTGAAAGCTTGGCACGGTGAAGATTGGCATACCCCCAAGGGCCGCTTTATTCGCGAAGTGGTTTTTGGTATCAATGATGGGCTTGTAACCACCGTGGGATTTCTCGCAGGAGTGAGCGGTGCCATCCTCGATAATCACGTTGTGCTCTTTGCCGGTATCGCCTCGGCGGCGGCCGGCGCCATCTCGATGGCGCTTGGTGCGTATCTCTCTACCAAATCACAGCAAGAGTTTTTCCGCGGGCAGATCAGACGCGAACAAGAGGAACTCACCTCTTCGCCGGAGCGGGAGCGGACAGAACTACACCATATCTTTTCCGAATACAAGCTCGCCCCCGAAGTTCAAGAGGCGGTGATTAATAAGGTGATGGCTAATAAGAAGTTGGCCTTGAAACTTATGATGCATAACGAGCTTGGTATCATTGAGGAAGACCTCACGAGTCCCATACGGATTGGACTTCTCATGGGGGTTTCGTTCGTAGTAGGAGCACTTCCGCCGCTCGCTCCCTACTTCTTGTTTGAAAATGTGAAACTTGCGCTTGGGGTAGCGCTTATCGTATCACTCACGACACTTTTTATTGTAGGCGCCGCAAAAGTACTGGTAACGTCGGCAATCTGGTGGCGCAGCGCGATTGAGACCACCGTGGTAGGAACCCTCGCCGCAGGACTTGGGTATCTCGTCGGTATCATCGTAGCGCCGATATTGGGAACAGGAGTTACACTTTGATACTTATAGATATTCACTCAGCCGACCTCGATCGGCTTCGCGATACTTATAGATATTCATTGTATTCTACGATGAGTATCTACGAATATCGGTCGCTAGAGAGCGACCGAATATCTATGAGTATCATCTATTTTTCTTTGGTTCATAATACCGAGCGTTTTTTAGTTGGTCAGGAAGATATTGTTGATCGACGTTCGCGCCCTCATAGTCATGTGGGTATTTATAGTCTTTGCCATAGGCGAGATCTTTCATGAGTTTGGTAGGCGCATTGCGGAGATGCAGGGGCACGGGAAGGTTCATCGTCCGCTTTACATCTTCGGTGGCACGGACGATGCCCATGTAGGAGGCATTCGATTTCGGCGCCGTGGCAAGGTAGGTAACCCCTTGGGCAAGATTGATGCGGCATTCGGGAAGCCCCACGAATTCGACCGCGTGCCGTACTGCGCTTACAACCTCGAGCGCTCGTGGATCAGCGTTCCCGATATCTTCGGAAGCAAAAACGACCATGCGTCGCACAATAAAGAGCGGATCCTCTCCCGCTTCCAGCATCCGTGCAAGCCAATAGAGTGCTGCGTCAGGATTGGAACCGCGCATTGATTTGATAAAGGCCGAGATTGTATTGTAATGCTCCTCGCCAGCGCGATCATAAAGGAGTGCTTTATATTGGAGCGCCTCTTGGATGTGCGCAAGCGAGATCGTCTTCTCCTCTTTGGGCAGAAGGTTTTGGGCCGCAATCTCCAAAGCATTAAGGGCGATGCGTGCATCACCGTTCGCCGAATCAGCAAGGAACGTAAGCGCGTCATGGGCTACCGTGATCCCTTCTTTCACACCGCGTTCTTGATCGGTAAGCGCGCGCCGTATGATCGCGGCAATATCGCTTGTCGTGAGTCTCTCGAGCGTCACTACGCGACACCGGGAGAGTAAGGGGCCGATCACCTCAAACGAAGGATTCTCCGTGGTGGCTCCCATGAGGATAATGGTGCCGTTCTCAACGTAGGGAAGGAAGGCATCCTGCTGGGCTTTATTGAAACGATGAATTTCGTCAACAAAAAGGATGGTCTTTCGTCCGCGAGTACCGAGTCGCTCCTCGGCTTCGTGTACCACAAGGCGTACCTCTTTCACGTTCCCGGTTACCGCACTAAACTGAATAAATTCGGCATCCATAGAACCCGCGATGAGACGGGCGAGGGTAGTCTTCCCCGATCCCGGCGGACCCCAAAAGATGAGCGAAGGAAGCGTTCCGCCTTTAATGATCTCTTTAATAAGTTTCCTCTCGCCTAAAAGGTGAGTCTGACCGATAAATTCGGAGAAATCTCTTGGCCGTATCCGGTCGGCGAGTGGAGCCACCGATCGCCTTAAAACTTCGGCGTGGTGGGTAAAGAGGGTGGAGGGTTTCATAACTTAGCTCAAAGGTCAGAGCTCAGAGATGAGAGAAGTAACACTAGGCCCTGAGCTATAAGCTCTTAGCCATCGCCAGTAGGCGATTTTATTGTACGTCTTTTGTTCGGTTTTCACAATGCTAGGGATAGTAATATGCTTCCGATAGTTTCAAACTCCTAGGCCAGTTAGCACTTACCCGCGAGTCTTTACTCCATTATTCGCCGCCATAACGCAATTGACAAAGATGTTGTTGCAATATGTTACCCGTTGACATACAAAATAGTGTGCTATACTGGTACGAGGTTACTAAAAAGTCTATGGAAACACCCCTCAATAACCCCCATAATAAGCCAAGACTTCTCTTTGGCTTTATGCATCCATTTGTCTTTGGACTCACGGTGGCGCTTTTGGTAATAGCCCTCGGTGGCGGCGTATTAGCGCTTGCCAAGGATAGTGAACCCGGCGATCTTCTCTATCCAGTAAGTCAGCTGTCTGAGCGGGTGTCATTCAGCATGAAGACCTTCATATCTCTCCCCGGCCTTGGGAGCGATGGCGAGGAAGAGGAAGAAGATGTGGGTGAGAATAATGGGGAGAATGATGAAGACCAGGATCTTCTCGAGGGTGAAGAAGAAGGAGATGCCGAAGAGGATACTCAAGGAGATGACGTGACTGACGATAGTGAGGAAGGGGATGGCGAAGAAGAGAGTGATACTTCTGGGGAAGAAGACGTGACAGAAGATATTGACCTTCATGAAGAGGTGCGCGAGGAGAGCGACGATACTATCGTAAGGCGTGTGGTAGAACATACCGTGACAAACGAGACGATTACGGAGGAAGAGACCAATTCAGAAAGCGAGGAGGATGGTACTACCACCAAGGAGGAGAACGAAACTACGATTCGCAGCCGCGAAGATGTTCGGGTTGATAATACGATACGGGTGCGTTCAGATTCAGACGATGACGGTGACCAAGATGTTGATATCAACTTCTCAACAACTATCGATGGAGTATCAAGCGATGTCGATATCGAAGTTGAGAACGGCGAATGAGGCATTTCCGCCAGGGGCGGATCCGCCTTAGGCGGAAGTAATTAGGCATTTAGACGTTTTTTATTTCTATGTCTTCCAAAACACTTCTTGGTATCGTGATCACAATCATTATTATCGTGGCTGGCTGGCTACTCATAAATAGAAAATCAGCTCTCGCGCCGACGCCAACGGCAAGTCCTTCGGCGAGCGCCTTAGAAAGTCCTACGCCGGCAGCGTCGCCCACCGGTGAGCTCACTACCATCCCACAAGGTTCTCCGTCGGCCTCGCCACTTCTCTCTCCCACACCGGCTGCAACTGGTACAGGAACACCACTGCCTCCCCTTCCACGTCCCACGAGCCACGAAGTTTCCATCACTAGTGAAGGTTTCTCTCCTACAACTCTCAATATCACCGTGGGTGATACGGTAACATTTGTCAACCGAGATACCGATCCCCATTGGCCCGCTTCAACCCCCCATCCTGTACATACCGATGTGCCGGGGTTTGATGCGCTCCACGGACTCGCAACGAATGAGACGTACTCTTTCACCTTCACCGAGGTAAGAACAGTTACGTACCACGACCACCTCAATCCATCGGTGCGCGGTACCATCGTCGTGCAGTTCGGCAAGATTTAGTCTCGAGTACCTATAAAGCATGCGAAAGGAAGTCACCGAAGAGGCGACCCCCCCTTTGTTTCATGTTAAGATCACGAAGTGTGCCGCGCCAACACGCTTCGCACCGTCTCGACTATTTGTTGCGGTTCCACATTGGTTTTAAGGATGTAGGCGGCAGCGCCCAAGGACTGGGCAAGCTTTATCTCGTCATGCTGCCCAAAGTTCGTAAACATCACCACGGGAATCGAAGAAGTCGCTGGCGAAGCTTTGAGTTGCTTGAGCACGGTGAATCCATCGAGTTTAGGAAGCACAATATCAAGTAAGATGAGTGTGGGGGGATTCCGTTGCGCCTCTTTAAGTCCTTGAAGGCCATCAATCATTTCATGCACGGTAAACCCAGCTCGAAGGAGTGCTTCTTTCGTGAGCTCCCGAATCAGTCGTTCATCTTCAATAAGCAGGATGGAGGAGACATCTCCCATAGGGGTTAGGTCGTATAGGGAAGACGGATGGTAAACGTTGTTCCTTCATTCTCTTTACTCTCAAACGTGATCGTGCCCCCATGCCGTTCGATAATCGTCTTCGTGATATAAAGGCCCAGTCCGCTTCCCTCGGTCTGAAGAAGAACGACGTTATCGCCCCGCGCAAATTTGGTAAACATCTTCTCGCGCATACTTTCCGGAATACCCACCCCTGTGTCGTGGATAATTACCTCGATGCCACTTTTAGCTTCGTCTTCCCGAATTGCGACGGTGATGGTACCCCCGGCGGGGGTGTAAGCGATGGCATTGGTGAGAACATTTTCAATGGCAATGCCGATCGCCTCGGGATCAACGGTGATAGCGCGAAGCGGCGAAAGTGGTTTCTCCACCTGAAGGTTGAAACGTTTCTCCTGTATGACGTTCGCAAAGTTGCCTGCCAGTTTATCGATTAATGCTTCGAGGGCGATGGGCTCGGGGGTAGCGAGAGCTCTTCCTTGTTCGATGCGCGAGATATTAAGGAGGTTATTGACGAGCCTCACCATACGTTCGGCGCTTAAGGAAGCCTCTTTGATCATGGTATCCCTTTGCGATTCGGTGGATTTCATTTCAGTTGACGCAAGCTGCGAGAGGATCCATTTTACCGCAGTCAGGGGGGTACGCAATTGATGGGCGGCGAGGGAGATGAATTCTGACTTCAAGCGGTCAAACTCACGTTCACGGGTGATGTCGCGCATAAGATAGATAGCTCCCATCATCGTTCCTTCTCCATCCGCAAGTGGAATACGCGAAGGCGCGAGCGTAACCTCCATGGGATCAGCAAGCGCTACGCTCATTTCGTTGGTCTCCACCGCTTTCATGATGCGCGTAAGCGCCGCCCACGGTGGCTCGGGCGGCGACGTTTCGGGTATCCGCTGTCCAATCGAGGAATGGGCAAGACCTAAGAAACGCTGTGCTGCCGCGTTGACTGCGAGGATTCTCCGATCGTTACTCACTACTACCATACCGTCACGAATTGCTTCCAGTATCATCTGCGTTTCCAGAAGTGCGTGGCGTAAACGCCGTTCCCGATCGGCAACCGCCTCTTCCATGGTCGTGATCGCCTCACTTAGGGTATTCACTGGGTCTTGTGAGGGTAACGCGAGTCGTGCCCGTCCTTCCCCGATTCGATCGGTAAGTTCTCGTAGTGCCTGGGTTTGCTTCGTAAACACGCGCGAGAGAAAGAGCCACGAGGTGAGCGTAGCGACCAAGGCCCCGGCGAGGGTACCACCGATCACCAAAGCATCTCCAGATGAAATCAAGCCTATCATGACAACGAGAATCACGGTGGCGAGAATGACGATACTAAGGAATCGGCGGAAAGGCATTGATCCAAGGTTACAAAATGTTACCTGAAGTTACCTAAGGTTACATGAGGTTGCGTCATGACGTCAGGGTGACTTCCTGTAATCTCTTGTAACCCCAGTATACACTTATGCGGTAACTCATGTCCTAGATTTGACCTTTCCTTACGAATCTGGTATAGTCTCCTAAGACAATAAGTTCTGTGGAGTATCAAACAAGCATTCGTGTAAGGAGATACGAATAGCTAGAGTATAGAGTAGCAGTGTATCGAATGCCATGTGATCGTCCCAACTTAAAGTCCTTATCCTTAACCTTTAAGAAGGGAGGTGTTAAACAGAAGTGGCATTCGATAATCAACCGGGCGACATGGCTCCTCGACAGATGTATCCCGCGGTGTGCTCTAATTGTGGCGCGCAAACCGAAGTTCCTTTCCAACCCGCCGAGGGCCGCCCAGTCTACTGCCGTGATTGTTTTAGGAAGATTCGCCAAGACCGCAATCAACGCTTTAACGATCGCTAAGAATGTAGACATTCAAAACAGAATCCCCCCTGTCATCTAAGGAGGGGATTCTGTTTTGAAGGCATAATTTCAGTAGGACTCTTTTTCTATGCATCGTTCCCCTTCTCTTCGTAGGCAAGTAACCGAGGCTCTCGACCACCTCCGTCCTGCCGTCGAGGCCCACGGAGGTTCGATTGAGCTTCTCGGTGTTCACCGCGGTGTCGTCCGAGTGCGTCTTACGGGTGCCTGTGAAGGTTGTCCGCTTCAGTCGCTTACCCTCCACGCGGGAATTGAGGCGTACCTTATAAGGAAGGTTTCCGGTGTGAGGAAGGTTAAGGCTCTGCCGTAAGTTCCTTGCGGGAGAGAGTCTTCGTATATTATGATGGTGTGGCTAAGTTACTGGCATGAATTTCAAGGCATCAAACATTTTTGATCTGATCATTATTGGCGGCGGCGCGGCGGCGTTCACCGCCGCAATCTTTGCCGCGCGCCGAAAGCTTAACGTATTGGTGTTGGCCAAGGAGATAGGAGGACAGGCAGCGCTTACGAGTGCGATTGAGAACTATCCTGGTATCGTGGAGCCGCTGGATGGCATAACGCTCATCCGGCGCTTTCGATTACAAGCAGAAAAATTCGGGGCGAAGGTGAATGTAGAAGAAGTGACCAACGTGAGAAAGAGTGAAGAGGAATTTTTTGTGACCACCCCCCAGGGTGAATACCGGGCGGTAAGCGTGATCGCCGCCTTCGGGCTTACTCCGCGTGACCTCGGGGTAGCACATGAGGCAGAATTCAAAGGTAGGGGCATCTTTTATTCTATGGCAATAGAGGATTCTACACTTGTTGTAGGGAAGCAGGTGGCCGTGGTGGGAGGAGGCAATTCTGCACTCGAGGCAGCACTCCGTGCCGTCCATGATGCCGCACGAGTATATCTTATTCATCGGCGCAATGAATTCCGCGGCGAGGCGATCCTAATCGAAAGGGTAACCCATGAGCCACGCATTGTTCTGCGTCTTAATAGCACGGTGCTTGACGTGGCCGGAGACGACAGACTTCATTCGGTTACGATTGCAGATAGTGCCGATGCTTCACACAAAGAAGAACTCGCCATCGATCACTTAGTGGTGGCGATTGGGTTTGGCGTCGATGCGCGCTGCATACGAAGCGTGGTTGAACTTACCGAGCGGGACGAGATTATCGTCGATGAGGTAGGGAAGACTACGGTACCTGGTTTCTTTGCCGCCGGCGATGCGACGATGATCCGTGATAAACAGCTCATCATCTCGGCGGGCGAGGGAGCAAAAGCAGCACTCTCGGCGTATCAGTATTTCGTCGCGGTGAAAGGACTTAAGCCATTGGGACCAGATTGGACCGTGAAGGTACGAATCTAAAGGGCGTCTCTCGTTCTAAACCCTATGCGAAGAAAGCCACGCAATCTTGAAGCGATCACGAATCCCCTGGAGCGTACCCTCGCTACAGTCGGAGAGCGCTATACCCTCGAGGTCATCGCGGTGCTCTCCCAAGAGAAGCCAAAGCGCTTTCAGGAACTGCTTCGGCACTTTCATTCGATAAGTCCGACCACGCTCTCTACGCGGCTCAAAAAGCTTGTTCGTGAGGGAATCGTAGCAAGAAAATTCTTTAGTGAAGTTCCACCCCACGTTGAGTATCGGCTTACCGAAAAAGGTGAAGAACTTTCCAAAGCACTAGGCGATATTGGGAAATGGGGAAATAAATATTTGACGTGAAATTGGCTTAAATAAGACCCGATATTTGATCGGATGATGCTAGTAATGGCGCATGGCGTCATCTATGACTTCTTGGTATGAGTAAGATGTGGACAAGAGTAAGTCTCTCGCGGAACCACGGTCGCCGAAGGCGACCAGAACGACGCAGAAAAGTTGGTGTTGGGTTTCGCGCTCCTCTCTTATGGTGATGGAGTGCTTCACTTTTCCACACTTGACACTATTTTAGAGGGTACGGATAATTGAGTATGAACAATTTTTGAGGTGAGTGTGCAAAAATTTTTGCGCAGTTCACCGATCATATTTTTTCTCTTGAAAAATTCTTTATGCGTATAGGCCTTGCCAAGCCTTTCGTGGTCGCTTAACGAGAGAGGGCGAAACGAAAAATTGACAATTCTTTTCATCTTGGAGCAAAGTCGCGTATACACAAAAAAGAAGAACATCAACATCAAGAAGTAAACGTCTTCTTTCTTGTCTATACACGAGACTGTACTGTTTAGGGAAGAAACGCGAGGTTCATTGAAAAATAATTCGTGCATATAAGCGAGGCTGCACTGCGCGGCCGGTGTTTCGGTAGCGAATTTATAGATTGAAAGGGGATCGATGACGGTGAACCTTTCAATCATGTGAATAGAGAAGTTATGTAGTTAAGTGTTCTTAAAATTAATCCTTGCATTTACCTCTTAATACAATCCCAAATGTCAAGTTCTATTCTTAAGGGATTTGTGCGAAGAGTTGGCATCTCATTTGTTTCCCTTACTACCGTTCTATGGAGTGTGGGGCCTTTGGTGCATGTTGCCAGAGCAGCCACCTTCATGTTCCCGAACGGTGTCCTTATTCAGCAGACTGGTTCTGCTGATGTGTGGGAGGTCGATGGAGGCCACGTTCGCCGAATCCCCAATCCTACCATCCTCGCAGCGATCCAGCGCGGACGGCCAATTCTCTCTGCCACGGCTGATGAGGTTGCACTTTTGCAGCCAGCCGGTGTAGAGATGGGCTATCCGGTGGGAACGTTTGTGAAGAGACCCAATGATCCCAAAATCTACATCACCGATTTCGTAAACGATATTCATTTCATCCGTCACATAACCTCGAACGAACTCTATAACCAGTATGGAGGACAGACCAAAGGGTTCGTCGAGACAAGTGTAGCCTCCTTCTATACTGAAGGAGCTTCCGTAGTACCCGGTATCTATCCCAATGGGCTGCTCGTAAAGGGAACGTCAAGCTCGAATGTGTACGTTCTCGATAATGGCCAGAAGCGCATGGTACCCAATGCCGGGCTCTTAACCGCTATCCGTGACAATCGCGCGGTCGTAACGCTCGCTGACGCAACGATTACAAGCTTTGCCACGGGCAACACCATGGGATACCAGACTGGTACTTTCATTCAGAATACCGGCGGCGCAAGCCCGGATCTCTTCGTTATTGATGGCGCGGGCAGAAGGTATGTCCCAGACATGACCACGCTCACGAGGATCGGCGGAAGTGCTCCTAAGATTACCCAGACCGATATCCAAAGTTACGCCTTGGGTTCTCAAGTTGAGCCTTCCACTGGCGGCACCACACCTCCTCCTGATACGGGAACAGGCCTTTCGGTAGCGCTTTCCGCTTCCACTCCCGCAGCTTCGGTAGTAGCCCCCGGATCAAATGACGTAGTGCTTACCAAAGTTGATTTCACTTCTGGTTCTGGCGCGTCACACACCATCACTTCGGTTACCGTGACACGCGGAGGGGTTTCTGCTGATACCGATGTTTCGAACGTAAAGCTTTGGGATGGCGCCACGCAAATAGGCTCCACCCAGGCGCTCAACACCACCACGCACAAAGCAACATTCGCAGGTATTAGCGTGGCAGTGCCGGCCGGCACTGCCAAGACCCTTAGCTTCTCTATTACGGTGGCGGCTGCCGCCGCGGCGGGTAACCTCGTGGTAATCGGAATTTCTGCGGCTAGCGAGGTGGTCACCGATGTGACCCCCACTGGCACCTTCCCCGTGAATGGAAACGGTCGCTCGATAGCAACCACGGCAGTAGGACGGCTCGATGTGAGCGCGCTTACCACGCCCGCGGATGCCAACATCCTTTCTGGCTCCACCGATCAGACAATTGGGACGTTCCGTTTTGCCCCCACCGCAACCGAAGGATTTGATGTCACCTCAATCACGTTAAGTGAGATTGGAACCTCGGTAGATAGCGATATCTCGAATATCAAGCTTAAAGTAGGGGCAACACAGGTTGGTTCCACCGCCTCGGCGCTCACGAATGGGAAAGTTACCTTCAATCTCTCGGCAACCCCGATCAATGTCTTAGCAAGCGGCACCAAGGATGTATCCGTCTACGTTGATATTACCTCGGGGATTACTTCAAGCCGTACCGTTCGCTTCGAAATCAACAAAGCCGCTGATGTGACCGCAGTCGGATCGAATTCCGGAGGCGCGGTTACCATCACCGTCTCGGGCACTCCTAGCACTTACACTGCCGCTCAAAGCCAGACCATGACGATCACGCAAGGTTCGCTTACCACAGCGCTTGATACTGCCGCCAATCCCGCAGCGCAGAACTACGTAAAGGGCTCTAACGATCGTAGCTTCACCTCACTCAAATTCAGCGCGGGTTCTACAGAAGGCGTGCGTATCACCGAGCTCACCCTCACTCTTGCCGGCACGAGCGCGGCGGCCACTGATATTAGCAATGTAAGTTTGTGGGACGGCACGACGCAGGTCGGCACCACCGGCCAAGTGGTAGGCACGACGGTAAAGTTTGGCAACAATACCTCGAATGTGTTTGACTCCTCTGGTCTCTTTGACATCGCCGCTTCCGCGAACAAAGTGATTACGGTCAAAGCAAGCATTCCCACCGGAGCGGATGCCACCCATACGGTAAGTCTCTCGGTGAATGCCGCGGGCGATGTGAAAGCCGATGGCCTTACCTCGCAGAATGATATTCCCGCAGCGAGCGTCACTGGTACCGCCACCGGAAACGCCCATGCTGTTACGGCCAAGGGTACTCTTACGGTTTCGCTTGGTTCAACAACTCCCGCCGCCGCCACCTTTAGCACGGGTACTACCGGAAATACCATCTCCCGCTTTGATCTCACCGCGAACTCTGGAGAAAACATCACCGTCTCTTCGGTAGTGATCAGGATGTATGAAGCTTCCGGCACTGGCAACGCCACCGATTCTGGCGACGTGACGAACGTGAAACTCTGGGACGGCACCACACAGCTTGGAAGCACCGTAGCGAGCCCGAGTGCTACCGCTACCTTTGCGACCAACCTTACCGTTGCCGCGGGTACGGCGAAGATTCTGACCGTCACCGCCGATATTCCCACCACCTCGAACTCGACCGCGCTCCACTTTGATCTCTTGTGGGCCTCCAATACTACGGATATCTCCGCAACCGGAGCTTCTTCGGGAGCTTCTATCACCGCTGCGGGCGATGCGACTGGCAATACCCACACCGTATCGACTGGAACGCTCACCGTAATTGCGGGCCCGACCCCGGTCTACACGAATATCACCACAAACTCGGTTGATGTCGCGCTCGCGACCATCGTCTTTACCGCGGGCACTGCGGAGAACGTGCGTATTTCCCAGATTAGGGTAAAGGAGATTGGAACTGTGGCCGATACCGCGGTTACCAACGTGAAGCTCTTCGATGGGACAACCCAAGTTGGTTCCACGGTAGGAAGTCTCACGAGCTCGCAAGCGAACTTCACCGGCCTCGCGGTGGATGTTACCAAAGGCCAGCAGAAGACGGTTACCGTGAAAGCAACGGTGACTTCGACTGCCGCCGATGCAACCTATGTCCACTTCGGTGTCGACGACTATGATTCCGATATCTCGGCTACTGGTCTCTCTTCCAACAGCTCGATTGTGGCCAATAAGAAGACGACCATCAATGAAGGCGCCACCTTCACTGCCTCCGACACCACCCTCACGGTAACCAGCGGTTCGGCAATTGGCGCGGGCGATCTTATCACGCTCGATAATGAAGATCTCTTAGTGACCGCGGTTTCCACCAATGATCTCACGGTGGTGCGAAGCTTCGGCAACACCACTGCCGCAACCCACGCTGATGGCGCGAATGTAGTCCTCAAGGTTGACGCCTCGGCGAATGGCGGTATCGCGGCTTCCGCGAACCTCGTCACCGCGAATACGAATACGACTCTTACCTTCACGTCCTCGGTCATCGGCACAATCGCGATAGGTCAAGCAGTGGTATTCTTCGATAACGCCGTGGCAGCCTCGGCCGATGATGGCAAGCTGGTGACCGCAACTGATACGAATACCAACGGCACCCATATCGACCTTACTTTGGTAGATCAATACTTCGGCGCTGCGTACACAGAGGCGGCTCCGGATAACTCGGGTGACTTTGAGGTGACCTACACCAACTACGGCAGGGCATTCCTCATCAATACCAACGGAACACTCACCGTAGCGGTAGATACCGATACGCCGGTAGCTGCCCAAACAGTCGCTGGCACGGCGGGAGTAAGCTTCAGCAAAGTGAAGCTTTCCGCCACCAAAGAGAATGTCAATGTCGAATCCATCAAGTTCACCATGACCGGCACCGCGGGCAAATTCCGCGACTCTGACTTCTCCTCGGTCTCACTCTGGAACGGCACCACGCAAGTGGGCACGAACCAAGTGGTGAGCGCGGCTACGATCACCTTCGATATCACGGCAAACCCCCTCTCGGTTCCAAAGGATGGCAATGTGATACTTACCTTAAAGGGCGATATCAATACGATCGCAAACGGCGCAGTTTCTGCGGACGATCCGAAGTTCTACATCGGCGATAACCAGGTTGATATTGTCTCGAAGGGCGCTTCCACGAACACCGCGATTCCCGAGACTGATGGGGCAACGAACCCGGAGACTGCGGGTAACTTTAATTCGCAGACGATCTACAAGACTAAGCTCACCATGGCGCTCAATGTCGCGCAACCGAATAGCGGTTTCTCCGAGGGTCTCTCACGCGAGGTGGTCCGTATTGACGCCACGAATAGCGCGAATGCTGTCAACCAAGATGCGACCCTCACTACTCTCTCGCTTCTCTGGTCGCGCACGAATGCCACGGTCGATGTGGTCAAGCTCTTCCGCGCTGATACCAACGCGCAGCTCTCGGCAACGGTGAACGCTCCTGGTCTTACCTCGGCAACTGCCAAAGTTACGGGAACGAACGCGGCTTCCAGGACCAACTTTGCCTCTATCGCGTATGTGATCCCAGCAGGAACCACGAAGACGATCTACGTACAGGCAAGCTTGCATTTCCAAGGTTCTGGCACGCTTGCGGGAGCTGTCCAAGCTACGGTGGATTCCTTTGGAAGCGCTTCGACTGCGGGCGATGTGACATGGGGCGACGGCGATACCACCGCGATCACGTGGGTAAATGTTGCGGGCGCGACAGGTCTTCAGAACACGACGAACATGACGTACTCCTCTGGCACCGATACCTACGCGCCTCGAATGGTCTTTGCTGATGGCACTGATGCGGGTACTGCGGGACTCTTTAATAACGCCGCAGATATCCTCGATCTCGCCTTCACCGAGCCGATCAACTCAACCTTACCCAACTCCACGCAGTCGGATACCGACTTCGTCTTCGCGGGTGGGGCCACCGATGGCGCACAGTATGATGCCTCCGGCGCCACGGGTGTTGGTACACGCGTAACCACCTTCCAGACGAACGATACCTTCCGCTGGACGGGTAACGGCACTACGAACTCTACGAACCTCCTCACTGTTGCCACTCATAACGCGAACGTCTCTGGCAGCGTGGCCACTTTGAAGGATGTTGCGGGTAACGTAGGTACCGGGGTAGGCATCACGGCGCTCACGATCAACTAAGCCTGATCCTCTGATCTAAACCAGTTGTCCTAAATCCTGGTCGAAGGATTGAAAGATTGAACTGGAGAACGCAATTCCACCCCGATCTCAACATCGGGGTGGTTTGCGTTTCATGGAGACACTAAACTACACGAATATTTGCACTAAGCAACACGAATATACGCATGCTATAATATTTGTGTATGAAAAGCCGTTTTACGATTCAGCTTGTCGTTATTGTAGGCCTCATCTTCCTAGGTTTTGTTAGCTTTCAAGTATTGAGCGACACTTCAAAGGCTACTCATCAGCCTCTCGAAGTAAAATGGATCCGAGTAGTGAAAGGAAGCAAGCCCCACACAGTTGATGTGGTGGCGCGTATCGTGAATCCTAATCAGGACGTTGGATCTCCGAGGTTTGAATACACTATTATACTCAGAGGTCAGAGGTCAGTGATCAGTGATCAGAGCTCTGAACGCTTAGCCCTGAGCCCTGAGCTACTTGCCACCCGGGGTGGCACGGGTTACATCCTCCCCGACGAAGAGAAGTATCTTATTGAACTTAGTATTCCTGTTCCTTCCACTGAAACACTTCCAGAAGCTTCGCTCACTTTTGGCAACACGAGCTTTCGCGTTCTGCCAGAACCTCAAGAACTTCATTTCTCCTTTTCAAACGACAAGCTTATTTCCGACGTTGAAAAGGGAACAACCGAGATTTCAGGCACAATAAAAAATGACCTCTCAGAACCTTTAAAGAATATCGAACTTCAGATAGTGGTGTATCCGTTTTCACTTAAGCCCAACCCTGCTGATGCGACTTCCGCGGGGCGCGCGCTCCTCGATTTAGAAGGGGGAGAGGAGCGCTCATTCACGTTCCTTTGGCCATGGAGTATGGATTCGCTCTCGCTTTACGATCTCGCGTTCGAGGTAGATCCTTATTGAGGCTAAGCCTCATTGGAAGAGGCTTAGCCTCCGTAATGCTTGACTGACTTATCCACAGGTTTCCCCTATGCAAGGAGTGTTATAGTATATTAAGAGAGGAAGCTCGATCTCTATATTTTTGATATATAAATTTAAATCAACCCTATGTCCCAAACAATTCGTAGATTTTTTATTACACTCGTGCGTCTCCTGGTTACATTTTCTTTCCTCTTTACGCCAGTGATACGCGGCACGCCGGTAAGCTTTGCCGCGACCGCGGCGCAATATACCAATAACAATGCTCCGCTTGACCGGCCCACTCCTAACCAAGCCGGCATTTTCGTGCTCGATATTACACTCCGTTCTCCTGATAACGATGCGCTCGTTGATGCGGATGGAACGGCCACAACTGGCGCCGGCACTTCTTCAGTGACTGCGGGTACCCTCTTATTTGATGTGGCAGCCGCCGATCTTGTGGTCGCGGATAGTGTCACCGCTCCCACGAAAGTCTGGCGCGATGTGGATAATAGCACCAAATATACCAGAGATTTTGCAGCACGTACGGCAGTGGGAGCTAGCGAAGGCGATGTAGGCGCGGCAGTTGAGGCGCTTACCAATGCCAAGGTGAGTGGGGCGAATGGTGTGATGGACGCGGATGAGGGAGTCTATGTCTCTGCCAACGCAACACTTGAAACCACCGACACTGTCATTCTTACTGATACGCTCACCGCAGGCACCAACGTAAAGCTTTCTGGAGCAGATGGAGTCTATACTGCGAGCGAGGTGGTGGTAGCGGGTTCGGCGAATGGCGTGGTGGATACCGGCGACGTGCGCGCGACTGCCTATACCGGCAATGGCGGCATCGCGGTTGCCGCGAAGACTCAATCGGGAACCATCACCGCTTCGGCGGCACATAATCGCGCGGCGGATGACGTGGTGAAGTTTTCCACCCTTTCGGATAACACGAGTAATCCTTTTATTGTCTCAACCGCTGCTACCGGTACCACTTTAACTGTCGTTGGCGCGGCCGCGGTCAATCTTGGCGCGGGCGCCAAGCTCACTCCCCAGACTCTTTCAGGAGGCAGTGAATTTGCAACCGCGTCCCCGGCAAGCAATATTTCTATCGGCAATAACGCCGAGTCACTTGATATCAATATAGCCTCGCACGGCCTCGCGCTTCATAATGTGATTCACTGGACGACCGCAGGGAGTGGCACTTGTTCGACGACACGACCCTATATCGTCTCCACCGTGACCGATGCCAATAACTTCAAAGTGATCGGGGGTCAAGCTGCTTGCAATGTGAATGCATCTAAATTTACGAACCGTACGATTGCCGCTGGCACGGAAGAAACTGCGACACTCTCTTCTGGATCAGCGGATAATAAGGCAGTACGTACTACGGTTGCCGCAGGCGATGGTGATTACAATGTCGCAGTAGGGAATGCCCTCACGAATGCCACGATCACAGGGGCCAATGGAGCCCTTGGCGCCGATGAAGGAGTCATTGTTTCAGCTGATGCCATCTTCGACAGTGGTGATACCGTGGTGCTCTCACCAACACTCACCGCGTTAACGAATGGGAAACTCACCCTGATTGGCACGGGAAACGGCACCCGTGAAACCGGCGAGAACGTTTATGTCGCGGCAGGCGCCACCGTCGCCGCCGCTGACACGCGCGTCAACGCCACTACCGCGGAACCCTGTCTTTTAGCCGCCTGTACGGATAACGACGCGGGCACGAACGTCGCGGCAACTGCCGCGTGGCGCAAAGAAGTGAACGCGACCTGGGCGGTCAACAATGATCTCTTTAGGGATGTTGACCTTTCGACATACTATCGAGGCGATAAACTTTCTACGATCGCGATTTCAAACGCAGGCACCGCACTCGATGCCGATATCAGCAAAATTAGCGTCTACGAAGACGACGCCACCTTTGCCAGCTGGAATCCTGCCAATGGCCGCACCCTTGATGAAACACTCATCGGTTCTGATAGCGCAACACCTTTCTTGGCTCAAGCGATCACCCTAAGCTCGGCTACCGTGTTCACCGCGAGCACCAATAATCGTCGGATCTTTGTCACCATGGACATCGCTCCCGTTGCCACGAATAACCGAACTATCCAAGCGCAGCTTGCCGTGAATAGCGTGGTGATGGTAGGCGCATCCTCAACCGGCGCTGGCCCCTCTGATGCCGCGGTCACGAACTCCGACACACAGACTGTCTATATCCCCGCGGCTCCCCCCACCGGCAGCGCCGATACGCCCGCGCAACCTTTGGCAGGAACTCCCGAGGCGCTTTCCACCACTTCCATCCGCTGGAAGTTTACCGATCGCGCCAACAATGAGAATGGTTTTAGAATCCACAACGCATCGCACGCGGTGGTCGCGACATCGGGGACGAGCGCGGTAGAGAATCTCTCCTCGCTTGACGAGACGGGACTTGCCGTCAATACCCAGTATACTGGTCGCCATGTTCATGCTTTGAACGGCACGATCGAGAGCGCTGCCGAGGCGTTACCCTCGGCTTACACGCTCGCCAACATTCCAGGCACGCCCTCAGTAGCTTCTGCGACAGGCAGCACGCTCACGGTCGCGTTCAGCGCGAATAACAATCCGTCTACCACCGAATTCGCGATTCAGAACGTGGAAGGAGGCGGCTACGTACAGACGAATGGATCGCTTGGCACCACGTTGGTATGGCAAACACTCTCCGCATGGGGGACGAGCGGAGTAGTAGTGAGAAACTTAACGCCGCTTATTGCGTATGGCTTCAAAGTGAAGGCGCGAAACGGCGATGGCATCGCAACTGCTTTTTCTCCCGTGACGAGCGGTACGACCCTTGATGCGAGTGTCGTCCCGAGCCCTACCCCCACTCCAACTCCCACGCCCACCCCCGCTCCCACATCGGGAACCACCCTTTCCTATCCCAACGGGAGCCTCGTGAAGAGCGGAAGCGATGCCACTGTCTATCTCGTCGCGAATGATAAACTCCTTCCTTTCCCATCGGAAGCGGTATTTCACGCCCGCGGGCAGAAGTTTGAAAACGTCGTAACGGTCGCCGATTCCGTGATCGCAGGTTTTGCGAGGGAGACGGGGGTAGTGAAGCATCCCGCAGGTACCCTGCTTAAAGGATCAGGTCCCGACGTGTATGTAGTAGATAGTAATGGCAATAAGCACCACGTGCCGTCACTCGCGGCGTTCGAGACGCTCGGCTATAGCTTCAGCCGACTTACCAATGTGAGTGATACCGAGCTTGCTACCTATACGAGTGGAGATGCTCTTGCCGTAAGCCACCCAGATGGCACACTCATTAAATACGGCTCTTCTCCCACGGTCTATCTTGTCGAAAATGGAACAAAGCGACCATTCGCCTCCGCCACTATCTTCCTCGACCGTGGCTACAACTTCCAAAATGTAGTAACCTCGTCCGACGCGATTACCTACCCTGACGGAAATGCTCTTCGTACGCATGCGAGCGGAAGTCTGGTGAAATATGGAGATAGCCCCGACATCTATGTCATCGACGGGGTGCTTAAGCGCAAGATTCCCTCGCTCGAAGTCTTCGTAAGCAAAGGCTACGACTTCGCGGATGTGGTGACCATCCCCGGTGACGAGACGTATTCCGACGGGGCAGTCGTAAGCTAGTCATGGTGAGACCTCGCGCGATCGATTCTCCCTCGGGTTCGCGGTGTCGCTTCGATTGACAAGGCTTTGGAAGCATTGCTACAGTAAAAGAGAACACGCCTACTTTGTCAAGGAGGTAAGTACGTGAGACGGACAAAAATAAAAATGGATAATTCCTCTTACTCTTTCTCTTTTGCGGAAAAGGAATTCCTTATTTCG
>JACQLU010000058.1 GCA_016203935.1 Parcubacteria group bacterium
ACCGGATCACTCACTCCCACTTTCGTGGCTGCTCGGCGTGTCAGCCTTGCAGTCAAGCACTCTTGTGCGTGTACGCTATCATCCCGGTTTCCATCCGGGACTAGAGTAACTGTGATCGCCTCCGTTACTGTTTAGGAGGCAACCGCCCCAGTTAAACTACCCACCAGACACGGTCCCGAACCGGTCCTACCGATTCGGTTAGGATCACACCGAACGAAGAGTGGTGTTTCATGGTCGCCGAAGCTCCCACCTACGCTACACATCGAACTGCGTGAGCCAGTATCAAGTTATAGTAAAGCTCCACGGGGTCTTTCCGTCCTGCTGCGGGTAACCGGCATCTTTACCGGTAGTGCAATTTCACCGAGTCCCTCTCAGAGACAGTTACCAGACCGTTACGCCATTCGTGCGGGTCGGAATTTACCCGACAAGGAATTTCGCTCGATACTGCTCTCGCGTGTCGCCACGGAGTTGGACTCTATCTTGTTCGATATCACGTCGAACCTCGGCGTATAGTCTCTGAGGATTCTTGATCGTCGTCGATTCATTCCTGAAGCAATCGTTCGAATTTCCTGGAATCCAGGATCTAACAAATGCTTCTTTTGGATCATCAGTCTGACGATTTCTGTAAATCGCACAAAGTCGTCATGTTTTGCCGTTCTCAGAGGATGATCCTCAAAGAATGGAATGACGATGCCCACGAGATCGCCGATCGATCTCACCACATAGCGGTAGAGATCTTCTCGGTGATTATCTCGACGTCGGTTGACATAGATACGTCCGCATCCAAACCGTTGTTGAATGCATTCGAGTACCTCGAGACTCTTTGCTCCCTGCGTGACAACGAATTCAGGGAAAATCTGATATCCAGATGACGTCGTTGCGTTCCGGTTAAAACTAACCGAGAACGTGCCCTCGCCATCAACAAAACCGACAATCCACCAATCAAGCCTTTCCTGCTGATTATCTGCACCGGGTAGATTTTCACTATGGTTCACATGAGCCATAGTACCACCGGATGCTCAGACGTTCCAGCATATAGCCGAGTTTTCGTTCTACATCTCTCAGGCGTTGAGAGTTCAAACGGAGGGTTTTCACCTCACTAAGGCAGCACTTCCACCTTAGAATCCTTATAGTTAGGACTGCCGTTCACTAGGGCTTAAGTTCAGACCTCACCGCGCAGAGCGCGGAATTACCAAGTTCCAAATCTCAATTTCCAGACAAATTCCAATGTTCAAATTTGACATTGGATCATTGTCTGGTCATTGGAGCTTGATCATTGGTCATTCCGTGCTCCGCACGGATCAGCCTTCCCCGTAACCTTCTAGCACTGGGCAGGCGTCAGCCCCTATACGTCCCCCGAAGGGTTAGCAGAGACCTGTGTTTTTGGTAAACAGTCGCCTGGCAAACGTTCGCTGCGGCCCTGATTGCTCAGGGCAGGCTTTATCCCGAAGTTACAGCCGCTTTTTTGCCGAGTTCCTTTGAGAGAGTTTTCTCGATCACCTGAGGCTACTCGCCTCGTCCACCGGCGTTGGTTTGCGGTACGGTTCCCAATACCAATTGACCGTGCGCTTTTCTCGTCTCTCTCGCCCCCAACCAGACATAACCATACGTTCTGGTTGAGCTAAAGAAAGCGTCCCGCACGGGTAGAGTATCGGGAGCGCAGGAATATCAACCTGCTCTCCATCACTACCTGATGTAGCTTAGGACCGGCTAACCCCGGGTCGATTATCGTTGCCCGGGAACCCTTGGACTTACGGTGGGCAGATTTCTCGTCTGCCTTGCGTTACTCATGCCAACATTCTCACTTCGCTGCGCTCCACCAGACCTCACGATCTGACTTCGCGGCACAGCGAACGCTCCTCTACCGCGTCACATCTGTAAACAGACATAACACCCATAGCTTCGGTACGTACCTTAAGCCCCGTTGAATCTTCGGCGCAGTGAACCTCGACTAGTGAGCTGTTACGCACTCTTTGAAGGGATGGCTGCTTCTAAGCCAACCTCCTAGTTGTCTACGGTGCACCACTTCCTTTACCACTGAGGTACGATTGAGGGACCTTAGCTGATGGTCAGGGCTGTTTCCCCTTTGCTCCGTGGAGCTTAGCCCCCACGTGCTGACTCCCGCGCAATAGCTTGCCTGGTATTCGGAGTTTGGCTGGGGTTGACATCTTGCGACGCCAAAACCCAATCAGTGCTCTACCCCCAGGGGCCTACGCGAGGCTATACCTAAATATATTTCGAGGAGAACCAGCTATC
>JACQLU010000054.1 GCA_016203935.1 Parcubacteria group bacterium
CAGATGCTCCGGTCTCTCCTCTATTTTTCATAAAAGTTAGTATAAAATCAGTAAATAGCTAGATTAAGGTGTAGCTGTTGCGGTGGGGCTTTCGCTCGGCTCGGGTGACTCGGTAGGTTCGGGAGATTCTGAAGGTGAAGCTGATGGCGAGGGGCTCGGGGACGGACGAGGAAGTCTCCTTAGCTCCTTGAGAAACTCTTGCCATGCTTTGTGAGCTTCGCGAAGTTTTCCCTCGGCTTCCTTAAGCGCTTCGTGTCCGTCTTTGAAGAGTGTTCCGGTATCCGAGGCAGTAGCAATACCAGCAAAGATCTCCTGCGCCTCTCTAAGCGCATCGCGCGCCGCTTGCCACGCCGCCTTCGCCGCATTGTACGATTCCTCAAGCGAACTTATATCAACACCGCTGTCACGGAGCGCATTAAGTCGTTCTCGTGCTCGCTCGGCTGCCTGCGCAAGACGATTAAGAAACCGTTCCACATGCGCTACCAAGGCCCCCGCCGAGATTCTACGAACCAGACGCCGCACCTTGTGCCAAAGCGTCTCTATCTCCTCACGCAAAGAACGCAACTCATCAGTGGTGGCTGCGGCTTCGATCTTGGCCAAGAGTGCCGTAGCCTCATCCTTCGTCGCATTGACTTCGGCAAGGAGCGTATTCTTCGTCTCTTCAGAAAGCGTTCCCATGCTCTCGATGCGCTTTACGAGAGCATCAAGGTGATTAATAATTGCATTCACGGTATTCCCAAAGAACGTTTTAGCGTGGGTGAGAAACTCTTCGGTCTCCTGCGCGTTTAATAGTCCCCTTTTAAACCGCTCTTTCCCTTCTAAAAAGCTGCTACGCGCGTTCTTCATTCGATCGACCGTAGTCTCAAAGTTTTCCTTGGCGCGCCGCAGTGCATCCCCTCTTTGTGTCGAGCCGCGGATGACGGTAGTGGTCGAGGTAGGACGCGGACTTTGGGTGGCGTCTTCCGGTTCATTCGTTTCTGATTCAGCGAATGAACTTATCGGAAGGAGAGCGACGATAAGGAGAGTAAGAAAAAATCGTTTCATACAAGACGGTGAAGAGGATTAAAAAGTGCTCGCTTGGACGCTCTCATTAATATCGCTTGTGGTCTCATCAGAACTAAGCTCAACGAGATCAGCTTCCCCTTCTCCCAGACCGGAAATATCAACCTCAAGATCGCTATAGGTATCTGCCGATGCCTGTGATGAGGTAGTCCCGAACGGCGACGGAGAATTGAGAATGATTTCGGTTCGTGTGGGGGTTGGGCCGGGCCCAGTCAGGGAGAATGGTTTACGAAGCGCTACAGAAACAATCGCTCCCACAACTACCACCGCGACCCCGATGGTGATGCCTAAAATCGCGCGATTTGACATATGAATCAGAAATAAGAATAACAAGAGATACCTTCTCTATTTCAATCGTAGAGCTTACGTCGATGATGTCAAGGTGATGCGCTTTTAGGATTCGCGCTGATTCGTGTTCTTATTCGCGTAGATTCGTGTATGAATCATACTAACGACGACGGACAAAGATCGGTAAGCGGACATTCGCTACATTTTCGATTGCGCGCGGTACAGAGTGCGCGTCCGTGGTCAATGAGAAGGTAGGTGGTTTTAAACCAATCGCGCTTCGGTAATAACTTCATGAGGTCTTGCTCAATTTTGACGGGATCCTCTTCTTTGGTTAAGCCGAAACGCTCCGAGAGTCGCCGCACGTGGGTATCGACCGCGATTCCTTGAACTCTCTTGAAGGCGTTCCCCAAGACAACATTCGCGGTTTTACGGGCAACGCCAGGAAGTTCGAGAAGCTCATCCATAGTGTCGGGCACATTGCCGCCGAATCGCGCCAGTAACATCTCCGCCGACTCTTTAATGTGTCTAGCCTTCGCGCGATAAAAGCCAGTTCGCTTCACGTCTCGTTCCAATTCCTTAAGATTCGCATTTGCATACTCTTTGAGTGCCCGGTATTTCTTAAAGAGCATCTTAGTCACCTCATTCACTACTTTATCGGTGCACTGCGCCGAGAGCATCACGGCAAAGAGGAGTTCGTGGTGGTTGGAATAGTTAAGAATAATCTTGGCGTGGGGATAACGCTTTTTGAGAAGACGCAGAATCTTGAGAGCGCGTGTATGTTTCTTCCCGAAACTCTCGCGAGCTACGCGATAGACCATACCATGCTTTTAAATGACCAATTACTAATTCTTAATGACTAATCAATG
>JACQLU010000050.1 GCA_016203935.1 Parcubacteria group bacterium
CGCGTCGCCTTGAACAGACCTGTCGCTACAGTTGCAGTCTATGACTCTGACACGCTTGCTGATAAGTCTCGGCGTAGCCCTATTCCCCCTTCAATAAACCGTGGTGGGACCTACCGTTTCTTGCAGCGTCTGCGTCCCCGGGGACTCTTCAGCTTGCCGTGTTTGCATCTCTTCGCTCTAGCCATGTTTCTTTTTCACCTCTCAGCAGCTTCGGTGGGCCTTGACCCTTACTTTCTTTCTGCTGCCAGCCACTTTGCGGAGGTGGCCTTTCACCATGTGACACTTCTTCCTAGCCATGTGTCTCTCTACCTTTTGCAGTTCTCTGTTGGGACGAAGGTGCCGTCCGGCCCCCTGCATCTGCTTCCCCACGGTGACTCGGTGGTGCCGCTCCTCCGTCTCCTAGACTTCTTCCTAGCCATGTTTACAGGTATGGGTGCTTCCCGCTTAAAAGGCTGTGTCAAATCAACGCTTAATAACGTTAGACAAGTATGCGTAGGTATATGGCTGACGAAGTCATGGTGAGAATAGGGAAGACCACCCACAGAGAATTGATGAAGGTGGAGGGACAGTTGACTGCCCGCGACGGCTACCACACCACGCATGACCTCGCCATCCAAGAAATGGTGAAGTTCTGGAACAAGTATAACGGCGTGAACAAGAGCTTGGATTAACCATGAGTCTCTCCGCGTGCAGACGCTGCGGCAAACCAATCCTCTGGAATGAGAGAAAGCCGTATGACTGCGCTCCGAACGGAAATGGAGGCTACAGGCCCACGGAGCCCCACTGGAAAACCTGTGCAGGAGTCAAACTCAAGGAGGCTAAGGCGAGGTGCCCCATCTGTCTCTTGCAGAAACATGGTTTAAGCATAATCACAGCCATAGACATAGGTGAGAAGCCCTGCTTGCAACACGGTTCGATGAAGCAGATCTATCTTGAAGGCAAATGGATATCTATTGACTGGGATAGTTTGATGAAGCTCCGCCATGAGGCTAAGGTTCAGCAGAAGCGTCATCAGAAACAGTTGGAGCAGGAAGAGAAGACCAAGCAGAAACACGGGTCAGGAATGGACGTTTTCCTAGGTTAACGCTCTAATGTTGCTCTGCACACAGAGTAGGGGTTGACGCATATTTTGCCTCCTTTGCCCCTCATGGGTTTGCTTGGCACTGATGGGCATCCCAGCTTCACGTTGCGCTTCTCCAGTTTCTCTGCGCACCTAGATATTTTGGCTCTCAGACTGGGGCTGCGCTTCTCGCGTCGAGTCAAGCCATACGGAAGGTATTGGCGGCGAGGCATCTATGTTCACTCTTTGCCTAGGCTCGCTATAATCTTTGCGTCCTCAGTCTTGTCGCCGCTACTGTAAACCGTTTTCTTAAGCGCCCCCTTCTCAAAGTAGAGGACTGTGGGGGTGCCGTCAACCCTGAATTTCTCCGCCACGTCCAAGCACTTCGGCTGCTTCTCCGACAACTCTACTTCCACCGCTGGGAGACTCGGGTTCCGCTTCAACCCCTCCATCAGCGACGGCCTGAACTCTTCGCAGTGACCGCATCCCTGTTGGGTGAACACGACTGCCAGCTTTTCGCTACCCTTGATGATCCTGTCCACATTGTCGCAGCTCATATCCAATAGGTTTAAACGTTCGACAAGGTAATAAGCACTTATGAAGGATTCTGAGAAAACCGTGCTGGTCGCCTTAGCAGGATTCGCAGGAGGACTCCTCTTCGCAACCGTCGTAGGTCAACCCCGAACAATGAATAGGTGCGGCTCATGCCAAGGATACCAGAAGCCTGGGCTTGAAGGGGAACCCGAAGAGACCCCTGCAAACGTGTTTTAGTGTCAAATATACACACTGATGGTATTTAAGCCGCCCCGTGTCACCTCAAGATTCTGTTAGGAAGGGGCAATGTGTAGAACTTATAAACCCTAGCGCGTAAGGTGGTGGTAACTATGTGTCTTTTATCTAATCTTGGTAACCGTCGTCATTCACCATTAAATACAGTTTCAGGTAAATCTCTCAGCCATGAGCATTTTCGGTCTATCAATCCAAGAGCTGGTGGGAATATGGGGAGCATACTTTCAACGTTATTGGCGGTGAGTAAGTTGCTGAGTTACGTTTTCCGACAACCAAGGTTAACTGCAAGATACATGGTCGGCAAAGCTCCGAAGATTAACCCTACGTATGGATTCCTTAATCTCGTCGTTCAAAACACAGGATGGCAAACAGCTAGAGAATGTAAACTCATAGCCACTGTAAAAAACTCCGATTTCAGAGATCAGGAATTGTGGTGGTATGACCCCGAACACAAAGAGACAAAAAAGGAACCGTATGTAACCCTCTACGGCAAAAAAGCAGTTCCTAAGACAGCAAACATCTTCGAGATTGATTCCGCCTCAAATAAAGTTACTATCACGTCTAAGCAAGAACATTCAATCACGCTCAGCACAGGTAAACCCTATGACTTTGACTTCAGCGTGTATTCTGATCCGCCAGCCAAAGCTCGGCTTTGCTTGCACGTTGAAATCAAAAAATGGGATAATATCGTTGTAGTCAAGCTGGATTGCTAGCTATGTAGTTGCTCAATATCACCCTGATCGTCTCAGGAATTGAGTCCAGTTTCCTTCTCTGCCTGTCCTTTTCAAGAGCCGTTATCATAGCTTCGGTCATGGATACCATTACTTTCTTCATTGCCATACCTATAGGGGTGGTATAGATACCCTTATATAGCTTGCTTGGCTACCTATAGGATACCAATAGGTGAAAAAGATGGTTGTAACCCTCGAAAACCCCCGTGAACTAAGAGGCTTAGAGATACTGGGAAAAGGCAACGAAATAAGGCGAATCAACCCTTACACTTACCGAGCTTCTCTCAAGTTGACGGCACATCGGTAAGGGTGTCAAGTTGACGGCACATTCTCTCCCCGCACTTTGAATAGGTCGGTTCTGTTTTGC
>JACQLU010000052.1 GCA_016203935.1 Parcubacteria group bacterium
ACCAAAACCTTGCTCGGCGGGCTTATTGGCACCGCTATTTTAGTGGTCTTTGGCGGGCATGTCTGGGCGGTAGCTCCTCAAACGAGTAACTTAGGCGTCTCCATCGAGATCATCGATACCGGAGTAACACCTACGCCAACCCCTACCGCCACACCTGTGTCTCCTGGTGGACAGACGAATGTTCCTATTACACCGCCCGCGCCCGGTGAGGTTGTTCTGTTTGGTTTAGGTTATCCCGAATCACTCGTCACCATTCTTCGCAATGGGGCAGTCACCGCTACCCTCAAGGCCGAGAAGGACGGTACGTTTCAGCGAACCCTCGCCGCCGTTCCGGTAGGAATTTCCACCTTTAGTCTCTTTGCCGAGGACCGCGCGGGAAGGAAATCCTCCACCATCAGCATCACGATTAACATCGCGAGCAATACCCGGATCACCATTACGGGTCTTTTCATTCCGCCCACGATCGATACGCCTCCCTTTGTGGGACGACGGGAAACCTTTGCCATCCGCGGCGAAGTCTTTCCCGATAGTCTCATCACCCTCTTTATCGCGCCGGAGGATCTTGCCCGCCACACGCGAGCCGATGGCAATGGCGTGTGGGCGTATGAGGTGGATGCAGGAGCTTTAAAGCCGGGAAGTCACCGCGTGCGGGCGAAAGCGCAGACCGAAATCGGCGCCCAGAGCGAGTTTAGCGAAGAAAGGAGTTTTACCGTGCTCTCGCTCACGTGTGAAAACGCCGATCTTAATGGCGACACCCAGGTAAACATTATCGACTTTAGTATCTTGCTCTTTTGGTTTGGCAGCGCTAACTCCTGTTCGGATCAGAATAACGACGGCATAGTAGACATCATTGATTTTTCGATATTATTGTTCTATTGGACGGGGTAATTTGAGACTGTAGGAAATTTCCCCCCAAAGATGTCATTCTGAGGTCACGCCGAAGAATCTCAATGTCATTCTGAGGCACACCGCCGAAGAATCTCGAGATCATTCACTTCGTCCCGTCTGACGGGACTTCGTTCAGGATGACATCGCGCTTCGTTTCACTCAGGATGACAAAAAGAGGGACTCAGGATGACAAAACGTTAAGATGATAAACAAAGAAGTATGGAGAAACGAAATGCCACGAATATGAAACCATGCGCGCTATCCGCAAAATCACTTTTGTGTATTGTGGTCTTCGGTTATATGTGGTTTAGCGTGGGGAGAGCAGAGGCAGCGAGGATTTTTCTCTTCCCAGCTTCGCAAGAAATAAGGATTGGCAACACGTTGATTTCTGAGATTCGCCTTGACACAGAAGGCGAGACTATTAATGTCGGTACTATCGAGCTTGTGTATCAACCCCGTTTATTGAAGATAATTGACGTCGTGACCGGAGGTTCAATCTTTAGTCTCTTTCCGCAGTCACCAACCGTTGATGAAACGCAAGGAACCATTTCGCTTCAGGGCGGAATTCCGCAAGGTTTTGCAGGCGCAGGAGTTATTGGCAAAATTATGTTCCAAGCGGAGCGTGTGGGTGTTGCCAAGGTCTCCTTTTCGCGCGAGAGCCAAATTCTCCTCCATGACGGCAAGGGAACAGAAAGCGAGCTTACCTTTGCTTCTTCGGAATACCGGATCGTGGCTTCCGCTAGCTCACCGCAGATCGTGCTCACCTCGGAGGATCATCCTCAAGAGAACCGATGGTACGTGAATCCGTTTATCCGTATGAACTGGGAAGTGAAGGAGGGTGCCTCGTATAGTTATGTACTAAGTCGCAGTCGCGATGAAATTCCGGATGAGATAGCAGATGAGCCGGTTGGCGACATTAAACTTGCGACCAATGAAGACGGCGTCTTCTATTTTCATCTTCGTGAATGTGTAGGCGGTATCTGCGGCGAGACGCTTACGCGTCAGGTGCTCAAGGACTCGACACCTCCCGAGCCATTTGAGGCTCAAGTAGGGACTGTCCCTACTTTGTACGAAGGGAAGCGCTTTATCAGTTTTGCCGCGACTGACGCGACCTCGGGGATCGATCATTACGAGATCCGGGAAGGAAGCAGCGCATGGCGGGTGGTGGTAAGTCCCTTCGTTCCCGCGGATCAATCGTTTAAGCAGGGTATCGAAGTGCGAGCGATTGATAAAGCGGGCAACGAACGGATCGCCGTGGTGGCGCCACCCGAGGCTCAACTGACATTCGTCGATACGGCGGGTATTGTGGTAGCAGTGGTAGTTCTTTTACTGATATTTTACCTATGGAAGCGAAGAAACCCCTGATTTTCTTTTGTGACAGAAGTAACTCGGTATGGTAGTCTAATAGTGTAATAACTCATTTCGTATGCAACAGGATCTTAAAGGGATCATCAATACCATTGTGACGCATGTAGCGCCGGAGAAAGTTATCATGTTTGGTTCTTATGCATGGGGAACACCAAGCCGTGACAGCGATCTCGATCTCTTCGTCATCAAGAAGACCGATCGTTCGACCAGAGAGGTGGCGCGCGAAATCGATGGATTACTGTGGGGGCGGACTACTCCTATCGACATTATTGTGTACACCCCTGAACAGGTGGCGGGGCGGCTTAAGCAGGGTGATTTTTTCATTCACGAGGTTCTTAATAAGGGCAAAGTCTTATATGCAAGGGAAGAATAGGGAACTTGCGCTCGAGTGGAGCAAGAAAGCCGAGGAGGATGAGTTTGCGGGAGTGGAACTTTTGAAGGCCGCCAAATTTGCCGCGCCGGTCTGTTTCCATTTTCAACAAATGGTTGAGAAACTTCTCAAAGCACTCCTGGTGTTTGAAGGCAAATCGTTTCCTAAGACACACGACCTCATCGCGTTGGCATCCATAGCCGAGCCAGAGGTAACGGGAATTCGTGCCCATAAGTCCGATCTAGAATTACTGAACCGTTATTACATTGAGGCGCGTTATCCGGGCGATTTTCCTGAGATTAGCTTGGCCGAGTGCCAAGAGGCACGAGATGCCGCCGGAAGAATTAAGGAATTTGTTGTCAACGCGATACAGTCGGTGGGATAACTGCTTTTATCCTTGGGGCGAGACTGCCTTGCCTATTCTTGCCGAACAACAACCCCCCTCTATACCAACACCCAGACGAATCTACGCGAAGATACTTGTTTCGTCTCTTTTCGTATTCTTTTTTGCGTGGTTCGGTGTGGGGAAGGCGAGAGCTGCGGTGCTCTCCCTAAGCCCCGGCACGGGTACCTTCCCGGTGGGCAATACCTTTGAGGTCTCGCTCTATCTTAATACCGAGGGCGACTCGGTCAATACCATTGAGGCGTACGTGCAGTTTCCGCCGGATAAACTCCAGCTCGTCTCGCCTTCAGCCGGTCAATCGATCATCGGCATCTGGGTAAGTCAACCCAAGTTTAATAATCAGACGGGTACGACTGAACTACAGGGAGGGATTCCGGGAGGGATCACCACGAGCAGCGGGCTTGTGACGAAATTTGTCTTTCGGGTTAAATCTACGGGATCTGCCATTGTAAAGATTCAAGATCGTTCGAGGGTGCTCCTCAATGACGGCCTTGGGACCGATGTACTGCGGCAAACAGGGAGTGGTATTTTCCAGCTCACCCTGCCGCCACCGGCCGGGCCTACGGTGGTCTCCGAAACCCACCCCGAACAGAGTCGGTGGTATCCCATCTCGAATGTGATCCTCCGGTGGGAGGCCGATACCGAAGTGGAAGGGTATAGTTACATCGTAAGTCGAGAGCCGGTCGATATCCCCGACGATATTTCCGAGGGGCTTACGAATTCGGTCGTCTATCGCGACCTCGAGGATGGAACGAACTACTTTCACATCAAAGCCCTCCGCAAGAGCGTGTGGGGCGGCATCACCCACTATGCGCTCAACATCGATACCCTGCCACCCGCATTGTTTCCTATTGAGATTCTCCCCGGGGCGCGCACGTCGCGCCGCGAGCCGATCATACAGTTTGAGACAACCGACGCGCTCTCCGGGAACGATCATTATGAATTGAAACTCGTACCTCTTACTCAGGGAGTACGCGCGCAGAGTGTACCGGGTGCCGGCGATCAGCCGCTCTTTATTGAAGTGGCGAGTCCCTATATCACTGCGAACCTTGAACTCGGCTCATACGATGTGATCGTGCGTGCCTATGACAAAGCGGGTAATTTTCAGGAAAGCGTGAAGCGCCTTGCTATCGTGACGTCGATCTTTCGGTTTGTGAGCGAGCGAGGACTTGAGATCAAAAGCACCTTCATCATTCCGTGGTATCTCTTTTGGCTTTTCTTAGGACTCATCATCGTCGCGGCGGCCTACCTAGCGTGGCGGCTTCATCGCTGGCATCGACATTTTGACGTTACCCATGTACAGAAACACCTTCCCGAACACGTGCGGAAACAGTTTGAAGAGTTGAAACGCTACCGCGCTAAATACGGGAAGATCGCGGTGTTACTCCTTCTGGCGCTCGGGCTTGCGTTCCGTGGTGCGCACGTCAAAGCCGAGGAGGCATCACAAATAGAATTAGGGCCGCCCTTTGTGACGACCCTCGCGCGGAACATTTCAAACGAAGAGATCTTCTATATCGGCGGCAAGACCGAGGTGGCGAATTCACAGGTGATCATTTTTCTTCAGAACCTCGGGACCGGGGAGACGGTGAGTCAGACGGTGACCTCGGATAAGAAAAGCGATTGGTTCTATAGGCACCACACGTTTCTCACGAGCGGTAATTATCTCCTCTGGACGCAGAGTAAAGTAGGAGAGCTTACGAGTCCCCCCAGTCCGCAGATGCAACTCACCGTGCGGCAGACGGCGATTCAGTTTGGTGCCTCGCGGGTGAGCTTCGAAACCCTCTACTTTTTGGTGACCCTTGTGCTCTTTACCATACTCGTGGTGGTCGCGGGCTACGCGATTTTCCATGGCTACCACGGCCGTAGGAAACATAGGCGGCTCATGAAGGAGATCAAGGAAGCCGAGGATTCGGTGCGGCGCGGGTTTGCGGTCTTGCGCCGCGACATCGAGGCGGAACTTTCGGTGGTACGTAAAGCCAAGCTTACCAAGGCGCTTTCCGAGGAAGAAAAGACAAAAGAAGAACAGTTGCTTCGCGATCTCGCGTGGGTAGAGAAATACGTAGGCAAGGAGATCTGGGATATCGAGGAGGCAGAGCATTAAATTCAATAGAAGCGGATTGGCGCGGATAGAAACGCGGATCCACGCGGATGGGAAGAGCGGGGACGGTACTTGCACGGGTATAACGGTGGGGTATTGACAAAACAAAGAGGACTTTGTATGTTGGTATGCTAGAATGATTCTAAGCTTATAACTTAATCTTTATGTTCTACAAAAGATTCATTAGGTATCTTATTCCGATGGTTATCGCTACCCTGGTGAGCGGGGGACTCCCGGCGGGAGCGGCGAAGGAAGGGGCACGTAAGATTGTAGTATTTACTGAAGGAATAAACGAAGCAGCGCGCGATCAGTTGATTGCCCGCACCGGCGGAGTGAAAGAGAAAGATTTACCACTCATCGATGGCGCAGTCGTGGTACTTTCTGATAAAGCTTCCGAGCGAGCGCTTCAAGTGAATCCCAACGTACTGCGAGTAGATGATGATGTGGCAGTATTTGCGCTTGAGCATAAAGTCAATACCCAAGCAGCTCAGGTCCTTCCTTGGGGCATTGATCGAATTGATGCTGAGTTAGTATGGCCCACCGGCAATACCGCTGACCCCATCAATGTAGGTATCATCGATACTGGTATATCCAAGGATCACCCCGATCTTAAAGCTAACATCAAAGGTGGTATCAATACCATCAATCCTCGTAGGAGCTGGAACGATGATAATGGCCATGGTTCGCATGTAGCAGGCATCACCGCGGCGCTCAATGACACCGTAGGAGTAGTTGGTGCTGGTCCATCGATCAACCTCTACGCGATCAAAGTCCTTGGCGCCAATGGCTCGGGATTTCTCTCCGATGTGATTGAAGGGATCCAGTGGGCGGTTGCCAACAACATGGACGTCGTGAATATGAGTCTTGGCACTTCAAGTGACATCCAGTCGTTCCATGACGCGGTTACCGCCGCCTATAACGCGGGCGTCGTGGTGGTCGCTGCCGCCGGCAATAGCGGTGGAGCGGTCATATTCCCCGCGGCCTACCCAGAAGCGATCGCGGTTTCGGCTACCGATAGCTCAAACACGATCGCGTCCTTCTCCTCGCGCGGACCAGAAGTCGATCTTGCCGCTCCCGGCGTCTCAATCTACTCCACGTACAAGGGTACTGGATACGCAACACTCTCTGGTACCTCTATGGCTGCTCCGCATGTCACAGGAAGCGCAGCGCTTGTCTTGAACACTGCGCCGGGCGCCTATGACGTCAACAGCAATGGCGCGTGGGATCCGGCCGAAGTGCAGGCAAAGCTTGCCGCAACCGCCACTGACCTTGGCGATCCTGGTACGGATAATCTTTATGGCGCGGGCTTGGTGAATGCCTTTGCCGCGGTACAATAACCTACGCGAATAGACGCGAATAAGAAAGCCGATTAACGCGAATCGTTAATCAAGAATCCCTCCGAGGAAGCGGGGGGATTCTTTGATTTCGCAGGACGTACGCGTCTGACTCGCTTTAGTATCCTCCTCCCCTTAAGGTAAGGGGAGGCAGGGAGGAGTTATGAGCCACGTTTTAAGAATCGTAACTCCCCTCGCCCCTCTTACCCTAAGAGGGGAAACGCGTAAGGCCCATCATTTAGTCAGTCATATTTGACATCTACGTAGTAACATGCTATCATACGTTGTTTTAAAAACCACGTATGATGCGAAGCTTACTTAGTATCTTGCTATCGGGAATTATTTTGCCGGGCCTCTTATTGAGAGCGCCATCCGACGCGCCTGCGGTGATTATCGCTGATCTCTCTCCATCGTCAGGCGAAGAGACGATCCAAAGAGAGGACCCTTCGTGGGGGCTTATGGCTATCAAGGGAGATTTGGTTCAGGCGTTGGGGAGAAGCGGCGCGGGTGTGAAAATAGGCATTATTGATACCGGCATCGATCTTGATCATTCCGATCTTGCTTTCAATATCAAAGGCGGCGTCAACCTCATTCATCCTGAAGAGAGTTTTACCGACGATAATGGTCATGGTACCCATGTTGCCGGTATCATCGGTGCGCTCGACAATAATGAAGGTACCGTGGGGGTGGCTCCAGAGGTCTCTCTCTATGCGATCAAGGTGCTCGGCGCTGACGGCACGGGAACCTTGGAGGATATTATTGAGGGCATACGGTGGGCGACCGAGAATGGAATGAATGTGATCAATATGAGTGTGGTGACACTTCAGGATACCTACGAGTTTCACGAAGCGATCCGCGCCGCGTTTGACGCGGGCATCGTGATAGTGGCAGCGGCCGGAAATAGTGGGGGCGATGTATTCTTTCCTGCCGCGTACGACGAGGTGATTGCGGTATCCGCGCTCGACACAACCAACGCGCGCGCTGATTTTTCTTCACATGGCCCTGCGATTGATCTCGCCGCGCCCGGCGTTGGTATCCTGTCTACGTTCAAGGGATCGGGGTACCTGGAACTCACTGGCACTTCGATGGCAGCTCCGTATGTTGCGGGTGTCGCGGCGCTCCTCTTGGCAACTCCGGTGGGGAGCGGTGACCTCGATGGAAATGGCGCGTGGGATCCAAACGAAGTTGAAGCGCGTCTCGAAAAGACCGCCACTGACCTTGGCGATGCTGGCGTAGATACTCTCTATGGCGCGGGGTTGGTGAATGCCTTCGCCGCCGTCCAGTAACGTACGCGAATAGACGCGAATCAGAACACGAACCTACGCGAATATTTAGTCGACAAAGTTCTCCCATAAGTCGGGAGGACTTTATTTTAGATTTGCGTGGATTCGCGTATCCCAGCATGAAACCAACCCATCTTGATCACCGTAAGTCCCCGCCGCTTACGAAGCCGATCGATGAAGAGCCAAAGTTGATTCTCCGTCTTGGGAAGATCAAAGAGTGATGGTTGGACTATGGCGCGTTTTACAAAATCACCCACACCCATGCCGATGAGTCTTACAAGTCTTCCCGGTGGGAGGTTAACAAAGAATAGTTGAAGTGCTGCCTGCGCGATGAGCTGGGTGGCGTTTGTAGGAGCCGCGAGTGTGGTTTGACGGGTGAAGGTGGTAAAGTCTGCGTAGCGAAGTTTTAAAGTCACTTTGCGCGCCTTTTCCCCCTGTAATCTCATCTCGTAACAGACTTCATCGGTAAGGCGCATGAGGGTGTTCCTTAGAAAACGAAGATCGCTTGTATCTTTAGAGAATGTCACCTCCTTACCTATCTGTTGAGGAGGTACCTCCTCGGGTAACGTGGTGCGCCCCACGCCGTGCGCATGCTGCCAGAGCGCGTAGCCCCACGCACCAAAGCGCTTGAGTAACACGGAAAGCGACGTCTTCGCAAGGTCGCCGATCGTGTGGATCTCCATGGCGAGAAGTTCCCGTTCCATCTTCGTGCCTACCCCGGGAAGTTCGCGGATGGGGAGGGGAGCGAGGAAGCCGGCTTCATCTCCGGCTGCAACTTCCAAAAGTCCATCAGGTTTTGCTTGGCTTGCCGCTACCTTCGCGACCTCCATGGTGCTCGCGATTCCGACACTGGTAGTAATATGAAATCGCCGTTTAATCTCATAGCGGATCCATTCGCCGATCATGCGCGCCGTGCCAAAGAGGTGAAGCGACTTGGTAAGATCGAGGTATGCCTCGTCGATCGAGGTGACGTAAACTTGAGGAGTGTAGCGATAGAGGATGGCGCGGATTTCGTGCGCGATAGCCGTATAACGTTCGTAATGAGGCGCGAGGAAGATGCCATGAGAACATTTTCGATACGCTTCCCGAATCGACATGCCCGAGTGGATACCGAATCTGCGCGCTTCATACGAAGCGGTATTCACGATGCCACGTCCTTCGTGAGGATTCGCCCCCACAATGACTGGCTTTCCCTTAAGCCACGGTTTATCCGCAACCTCGACCGAGGCAAAAAACGCGTCCAAGTCCACATGGAGTATGGTGGAGAGCATATCAATCACGACAGTGTTCATCTGGCAGCAACGCGATATTGATAGATATTCGTAGATATTTGGTCGCCTCCGGCGACCGATATTTGTTGTATTGCACAATGAATATCTACGAGTATCTATGAATATCCATGAGTATCCGAGGAAATTTAGCTCGCAGAGCTAAATTTCCTCATGACCGCCCTCACCACTCCCTGAATCACTGGGTTTTCCACATAGATCGGTTTCATACTCTTATTGGCTGGCTGGAGGCGAATGCTATTCTTTTCGCGATAGTAACGCTTGAGGGTAGCGTACTCGTTCTCCAAAAGCGCCACGACCACGTCACCATTTTGGGGGTAGAAGTTCCGCTCCACAATGACATAGTCGCCATCTAGAATACCGTCCTCAACCATCGAGCTTCCTTTTACCTGCAATACAAACGAGCGCGGATCACGGATTAACGTCTCTGGCACCGCGATCATCTCTCGGTTCTCGATGGCTTGAATCGGTTCGCCAGCGGCGATGAGGCCCACCAAGGGAAGTTCGATCGCTTTTTTAAAAATCGTCGCATCTTCGATAAGCTCCAAGGACCTCGCCGAATACTCGGTAGATTTAAGGTACCCTTTCTCCTCGAGATTCTTGACGTGCTCATAGATCGTCGCGGTCGAGGAGATGCCGAAGTGTCCGGCGATCTCGCGGTAGCTGGGGGGATAGTCGTTTCCCTTGATAAACTCGATAATGAAATCGAGAATCTGCTTCTGTTTTTTAGTGAGGGGACGGGGCATACAATAGTTAGATACTAATAGATACTTATAGATATTTGGTCGGTCGCCTCAGGCGACCGACCAATACTTATTGTGGCGATAAGTATCCGTCAGTATCTGCAAGTATCTATGAGTATCTAATATCAATGTACCGAACATAAACCGAACATGTCAAGTACCCTACTGATATTCAGTCGTCGGTTGCCTTGGGCGACCGGACTCCCGATACTCGTAGATATTCATAGATACTCGTAGTAAGATAACAATGAGTATCTACCAATATCTATTAGTATCTATCAGTATCAATCGTTATGTCTTCCTCACGCATTCTGATTCTTGGTGCCGGCTTTGGTGGTGTGAGCGCCGCCCTTACCCTCGACCGTGTCGCGAAGCGACATCCGGAAATAGAAGTGGTACTTATTGACGAGCATGACTTCCATCAAGTGAACGCCGATCTTTATGAAGTCGGTACGGCGTTTTTCAGAGAGCACATTGATCAAGCGGAGCGCTTTAGAATACTGAAACAAAAGACGGTCTGTATTCCCATTGCCCGCATCTTACACGGAAAGCGAGTACACTTTCTTAAGGATACGGTCACTGGCACCGATGCCAATACTCGGGTAGTGGAGCTCAAGGACCATGGTAGGGTTGCCTTTGACGCACTTATCATCGCGCTGGGGAGCGAAGCAAATGATTTCGGGATTCCAGGCATCCGCGAGTATGGTTTTACCTTCAAAACCATCGACGATGCTCTGAACCTTCGCGCCCACATTCAAAACCAGCTGGCGTGGGCCAAAACCTGCGCGGTAAATGAACGTGATTGTCATCTGAGGTTTCTCATCGGCGGGGGAGGGTTTACCGGGGTTGAACTCGCCCCCGAGATTCATAGGCTTCTTAGGCACCTGGCCCCACTCTATGACATAGATCCGAGTCAAATCGAGATTCGGATCATTGAGGCAGGGCCGGATATTCTTTTGGGCATCGACCCTTCTGTCACCCGCATCGCCCATAGTCGCCTTAAAAAGCTCGGTATTCACGTGGCGCTCAATACCAAGATTACCGAGGAGCGCCTCAAAGAGGTAAGAACGTTACAAGGCGAGGAAGCGAATACACTCGTATCGCAGACACTGATCTGGACTGCAGGGGTGCGGCCGGCATCCGTACTTTCCCGCTCGCATGGACTTACGCTCGATAAAGGTGGTCGCGTGGTGGTGGATAGTTCGCTTTCGGCACGCGCCGATGGTCGGGTTTTTGCGATCGGTGATAACGCGGTGGTGGAGGGGGTGGGCAAGATCGCGGCGAGTGCCTATGGGGCGATCGAACAAGGGAAGATCGCCGCCCACAATGCCTTTGCGAAGCTTACCGATGGGAAGGTGCGACATTTCCACGTGAGCCCCACCATCTTTGTGGTGCCGATGGGAGGCAAGTGGGCGGTGGCGAAGGTAGGGAAGTTTGTCTTTGCCGGCTACTTCGCGTGGTTTATGAAGCGCATGATTGAGTTTCACTATTTTGTGAGTATTCTCCCTTTTTTCGAAGCGTGCCGCCGCTTCTTTGTCGAAAGTAGGATCGTGACGCAGAATGACTAAAAAGCGATCCTAATCTACGAATCGCATCCGAATGATACGAATAATTCGGATCGGGCATTGGTAGATTCGGATGACATTGGGGGCATTCGGATGTAATTCGTAGTATTCGGATCGGTTATGACCAAGGTCTTTTCTGTCTCCGAATTCATTTCTCATGTGAATGACTATCTTGTCGCCGAGATCGGCGAGGTGGTGATTCAGGGTGAGGTGACGGGGTTTCGACTCACGCAAGGAAAATTCATCTTCTTTGAACTTAAGGATGACGAGGGGCGGCTCACCTGTTTTGCACTTCGCTGGGAAGTCTCGGCGCCACTTGAGGATGGCATGGAGGTGCGGGTCACGGGCGTGCCCTCGCTCTTTAGAAAGAGTGGCGGTTTCCACATTCGGGTCAGTATGGTTGAGCCAGTGGGCGAGGGGGCGCTTAAGCGCGCGTACGAGCTTCTCAAGGCGAAACTCGAGACCGAGGGTCTTTTTCGCGAAGAGCGCAAACGCCGTTTGCCGCCTTTTCCCGAGCGCATTGGGCTTATTACCTCGCCGGACGCCGCGGCCTATACCGACGTACTTCGGATTCTGGGTAACAGGTGGAGCGGACTCACCATTCGTTTCGTGCCGGTGAGTGTGCAGGGGAAGGAAGCGGTGAAAGAGATCGTGCGCGCTTTTTCGCTCCTTAATGAGGAGTATCCCGATACCGAAGTAGTGATTCTTACCCGCGGGGGAGGGTCACTCGAAGATTTATGGGCGTTCAATACCGAGGAGGTGGTGCGCGCGATTTTTGCCTCAAAAATCCCCGTGGTCGTGGGTGTAGGGCATGAGCGGGATACCACTTTAGCCGATCTCGTTGCCGATCGGCGGGCCGCAACTCCCTCGAATGCCGCGGAACTGGTCGTCCCTGACCGGAGCGAGATTGCAAGCGAGCTCGATCACTTTAGTATTCGGCTTAGCGGAGCAATTGATGAGATACTAAACCGGATGAAAAACTCGATTGATCAAGCGGCGGCGTTTCTTAGTCACTATATTACCGATCGCGTTTCGGAGGCTCGGGAACTCATGATGCGTTTTGGTCACGCGCTCCGTGGGTTCAGGGAGCGGCTATCGCAGAACCGAGGCCTCCTTACCGAACGAAGTGCTCTCTTTGGTAGTCTCGTTGGCCATTGGATAAAGAGCTTAGGCGAGCGGCTTACCGCATCAGAGCGAGCCTTTCGTATGGTAAGCCCGGAGGCAACCTTGAAGCGTGGCTATAGCATTGTGCGGGCAAAGGGTGGTAGTATTCTTAAGCGTGCCCGTGATGCGGAGGCAGGGGACGATATAGACGTGAAGCTTGCGGAGGGAGGATTAGAGGCAGAGGTGACTGCGGTTACCCGATCCTAATCTACGAATGACATCCGAATGATCCTAATGGAACTACGAATACATAATTCGGGTTATAGAATTCGGGGCATTCGGATCTAATTCGTATCATTCGGATCGGTGTATGAAAAAGGATCAACTGACTTTTGAGAAGGCCTTTAAGGAGCTCTCCGAGATTACGGAGGCGTTTGAGCGCGAGGCGGTGAGCTTAGACGAGGGACTTGCCAAGTTTGAGCGGGGGCTTGAGTTGATCAAGTTTTGTCGGCAGAAACTCTCCGAGGTAGAGAATAAGGTGAAGGTGATCAAAGCGAAGTTTGAGGCAGGGGAAGAGAGGAAAGAAGAACCACCGGAGGAATTATTTACTGATACGAACGGTTGACTTTACCTGGGTAAACCGGTAGGTTATTAGAGGATAGGAATAGGGAATGCGCGTCATTCCTTATTTCTTTGTTGATGTCAACGAGTCGAAACAGAGATTTGCGTTGATTCGTGTTTTTATTCGCGTGCATTCGTGTTACCTATGGCAAAGAGTAGTCTTCCTGTAAGTATCCGCAAATACATCCGCCGTCAAAAGGCGCTTATTCGGCGTACCATCGATGATCCTGCCAAGCAACGAGAGGAGATCACCCGTCTCGTCGCTCGTTTCCATCAGGTACACACGCGAATAGGCACTAATGAGAAAGCGAATAGACGCGAATGATTTGCGTGGATTCGCGTGTTGAAAAAGTGTTCGCGTCGATTCGCGTCGTAAAAAGCGAACACTCCCCGAACGAAACCGAAAAAGATATTCACAGGTTTGTCTCACAAAATCTCTCTCATCATGAATAAGAAAATTGTTCTCGACCTCGAGACTCAAAAAGACTTTGCAGAAGTGGGGGGAAGACAGAATTTCAAGGATCTTAAGGTCTCCTACGTAGGTATCTATCGCTACGATCTCGGTAGCTACGAGGGGTACTTTGAGGCGGAATTGGGAAGATTGGGGAGAGTCTTAAGCGAGTGTCAGCTCCTCATCGGCTTTAATATCCGTGGGTTTGATCTCAACGTGATCGCACCGTACCTTACCATTGATGTCAAAAGGATTCCGGTGCTCGATCTTATGGATAGCGTGGTCGAGCAGTTGGGGTTTCGGATTAGTCTTAACGATCTTGCGAAGGTTACGCTCGGGAAGGAGAAATCCGGAACCGGGATGGACGCGCTTAAGTATTTCCGCGAGGGACGCCTCGAGGAGCTTGCCAAGTATTGCCTTAGGGATGTTGAGATCACCAAGGAACTCTATGAATATGGCGTGCGGGAAGGACAAATAAAGTATCCACGCTACGGAGGGAGCGAGGCTATCCTGCCAGTGAAGTGGAAGGAGGTAAAGGGAGGATCGTCGCTCGTTGAGCAGGGGATAGTTACGAGCTCGGATCAACTTAAGATTTTTTGAGCGATACGGTAATGTGTCATCCCGCGTCGCGACGCGGGATCCAGAGAGAATTGTTTAGTAAGGAGGTCTCCGTGAAAGGTGAAGTCGAAGGATACGTACTGACACCACTTGGCAACCAGCGGTTAGAATTTATCGCCCAGTTACTCGGGATGGATTCGGAAGAGACGTTGGAGAGGATCCTCGCAACCCTCGATACGTTGATACGGAGTAATCAAAGGTCACAATCGCAAGTTTGGCTCGATTATCTTAGGAAGATCGATCCAGTGAAGCCGGTCGTCTAGCAGAGGCGACCGCTCTTTCTTTTTAGCGTAAAACGTGATATTTTTTGATTGATAAAGGATCCACGATTCCTTGCATGGGCCCGTAGCTCAGTTGGTAGAGCGTTGCATTCGCATTGCAAAGGTCGCCGGTTCGAGTCCGGTCGGGTCCATAAAAAGGTGAGAGGACAAGTTGCTGAGGCGGGAGTTTCCGCCAGAGGCGGAACCAGTCGAACCTGTCCCGTCGTATGACGGGATGTCTGGGCGATTCTCGTAGGTCCACAGATCCGCAATACTCTATTCGTGTCTACGTGCATCTATGAAGCTTTTCATAACCGCGAGCTTTCAAAACGGAGCCAATAAGAACGAAATTGAGCACCTCTGTGAACTCACACGACAAGCTGGTTTTGAAGATTTCTGTTTTATGCGCGACGTAGAACATTATCAGAAAGTATTTAATAACCCAAAGGAGTTAATGCAACGGAGCAAGGACGAAATCAGCAAAGCCGACGCACTGTTGATCGATATGACTGACAAACCGACGGGCAGAGCCATAGAGGCTGGCATTGCTTTCACGTTAAACAAAAAGGTGATTGTGATAGCGAAGCAGGGA
>JACQLU010000053.1 GCA_016203935.1 Parcubacteria group bacterium
GTGTAGACAATTATCCGGTGAGGCGTTTTATGCGTGCATTGATTCCGTGCTTTATGTCCTGGTCGTGCAGTTTAGGTTTGACCTGCCTTCGATGAAACAATACTGCACCGGTTTGCCCCACGAGCTTGCGGGCCGCTGCTTTGCTATGACGGCAAGCCGACTCGTTGAAACCGATTATGATAATACTGACAAGGCTATCCAGTGGTGCAAAGGAGCTGGGTTCCAGGACGCAAGAGATGCCTGTTTCCAAGAGCTTGTAAAAGAGTCAGATTTTATTTTCCACTCGGGATCACAGACCCTCAACACTTTTTGCGGCAAGCTACCCGAAAATTGGAGACAGAAATGTATAGCGAAGAACAGGAAATAGTGATTGGGGAGAACAGTCCTGACAAAAGTTAGAGATGAGGTAAATTTAACCAAGGGATAGGGTTACCAGGATAGTAGTTGGGATCTAGAGAATGTTCTGGTGTTGTCCTGAGATAGTTCTGCACGTGGTCAGGAAATATACTCAGTGGAGGCATCGGAGGATTTTTGTCCGTTCTTGCAATACCATTAACCCAACTTTACCAGTTTTCCTTCCCCCCTTAGCTTCACACGGGTTTTCCACAGCCTCAGAATTGTTCCGGTCAAAAGAATACCTATGGTGGACATGAGTTCTTCTTGACATACCTTGGAAGAAGTGATGTACTGGTGGTATGTTTGTCCGGGTTCGGGAACGCCAGTTAAAAAACAGAAAGAGCAAGTACGCCTATCTGGTTGACAACCGGTGGAATACCATCAGTAAGAAACATGAGCAAACGATTGTTGCCTGCTTGGGAGATGTGGAAACACTCCCGGTAGACGGAACCATCGAGAAGATCATCTCCGCCCTGGATACGTTTGCTGCCAAACAGGGATTTGCTTCCCTCTCCCGGGGTGTCGTCTTGACCGATATCACCGATGAGGGCGTGTTATCTGCCGCCTATGACTACGGGACGCTCCTGGTTGCCCAGCATGTCCTTGCCCAAACGTCGATTACTAACGTCATCGAGCGCCTCAGTACTCGGTATACCGCCAACGTCTCCCTTCCCTCCCTGCTTTCGGCAACAGGCGCCATGGTTGCCCATCGGCTCGCTAACCGCTCCGATGCCTCAGAGCGCTCCACCCATGCCTGGTATACGGATGCGGTGTTTGCTCCCGGAAAGATCTCCCTTTCTCCCATGGATTTCTACCGGAGCCTGGATTTCCTGGTTGATCACAAAGACGCAATCGAACAGGCATACTTTGCAGAAAACCGGGATCTCTTCTCCCAATCTTTGGATCTGGTCCTCTTTGATACGACAAGCGTGTATTACTGGGGAAAACAAGAGACGCCGTCTGACCAAGCCGATCTTCTCCAGTACGGATTCAATAAAGACGGGAAAGGCAATTTGAAGCAACTCATCGTGGGAGTCCTCATGACCAGTTCCGGCATCCCCATTGCCCACGAGGTATTCCCGGGCAATACAGCAGACGTGACGAGTTTTGCTTCCATCATCAAAACAGCAAGAGAGAAGTACAAGCTCGAGAAGGTCATCCTGGTTGCCGACCGGGGGATGGTCAGCGAGGAAAACTTGCTCATCCTGGAGGAGATGGGGCTGGGCTACATCGTGGGAGTGAGGATGCGTTCTCTCCCGCAGACCCTCCAAACGACACTCCTTTCTGACCTTGATCCCAAGGAGATGGAGCAGGTCAATGACCATCTGTTTACCCGCCACTATCACGTGGCAAATCTTTCCCCACAAAACATCAAGGAGTGGTTCCTTGACCGGATCCTGAAAGGAAAGCGAAAAAACCCTCTCCCGACCATGGATATCCCAACGATTGAGGCTCATGTAAGAAACCGAAGATTTTTCGTATTTCTCAATCCCTGGGTGGAAAAAGCAACCAAAGGCAAACGGGAGTTTTTCAAAGCATTCATTGAAAGAAAAATCAGAACCACTCCCACCAAATAGTGGATCGTCAAAAACGGGTACAAAAAATATCTCTCCTTCAAAGACGGGATTACACCGATCTTGGACGAGGAACGCCTGGAGGGAGAAGAGCTCTTTGACGGGAAATGGGTGCTGGTTACCAA
>JACQLU010000055.1 GCA_016203935.1 Parcubacteria group bacterium
CTCAAGAAGTCTCGCAGCCTGCGAGGGTGCCATTCTCTTGGTGGATGCCACCCAAGGCATCCAGGCGCAGACGGTTGCGAATCTCTCCTTGGCGCGTGAGCATGGGCTTACCATCATCCCCGTGATCAATAAGATCGATCTTCCCAACGCCGACATAGAAAAGACGCGCGTGGAACTTGCTACCCTCCTCGGTGTGCCCCCCTCCGACATCCTCGCCATCTCGGCCAAAACCGGTGAGAATGTCACTGCCCTTCTTACCACGGTCATGGAAAGAGTCCCGAGCCCAACGGGCGACCCCGATGCTTCGCTTTCGGCACTTGTCTTTGATTCTTTCTATGATACCTATAAGGGAGTGGTGGCCTCGGTGAGGGTCTTTGATGGAACAATCAAGAAGGGAGAGGTTGCGCGTCTCATGCGCCGCGACGGTACCGCTCAAATTCTTGAGGTAGGGGTTTATGCTCCCGAGTTTCGGCCAGTCGCAGAACTCTCTGCGGGCGAAGTAGGTTATATTGTAACTGACCTTAAAGAGATAGGTGATTTTCGAGTTGGCGAGACGGTTACCCACGAAGCACGGAGAGTAGCCCACGCTATCGCCGGTTACCGCGAGCCGAAACCGATGGTGTTTGCCGGGCTCTTTCCTGAAAGCCACGAACATTTTCAGGAACTTCGCGAGGCGCTTACGCGACTCAAACTCAATGACGCGGCGCTCTCCTTTGAACCTACCCGGGTAGGAAGTCTGGGACTTGGTTTTCGGGTAGGGTGCTTGGGGCTTCTGCATCTTGAGATCGTTACCGAAAGACTTAGTCGTGAATTTGGAGTTACCCCGCTTGTTACCACCCCGCAAGTGGCCTATCACCTTCATAGGCAGGGTGGGGACTTACGTGAAGTCACGACCGCGGGCGAGCTTCCCGAACCTCACGTGATCGAGGAACTTGAGGAGCCGTGGGTGAATCTTGAAATCATTACCCCCGCGACAAGTCTCGGTGTCATCTATGGGGTTATCAAAGAGCGACGTGGTACGGTCAAAAAATCCACCACCCAATACTTGGGTGGTGACCGCATCATGATCTATGCCGAAATGCCGCTCGCCAATATGATTACCGACTTCTTCGATGCCTTAAAAAGCGCCTCTCGCGGATACGCGTCGCTCAATTATGAGGTTGCCGGATACCGTCCCGCCGATCTTGTGCGCCTTGATATACTAATAGCAGGGGAGCGGGTGGAGGCGCTCGCGCGCATCGTGCATCGAACGGTAGTGGTCAAGGAAGGGCGGATGCTCGTGGAAAGTCTCAAGAATCTCCTTCCGCATGAACAGTTTGCCGTTGCCCTGCAGGCGGCGGTCGGCGGCACCATCATCGCCCGGGAAACGATTCCTGCGGAGCGTAAAGACGTCACCGCGAAACTCTATGGCGGGGACGTTACCCGAAAACGGAAACTTTTGGAACGTCAAAAGAAAGGCAAGAAGCGCCTTAGAGAGTTCGGTCGGGTCTCGATTCCGAGCGAGGTATTTCTCAAACTCTTAAAACGCCCTTCGTCATGATGGACGAGAATTGCGAAGTCAGCCCACCACCTAAGAAAGGGATGGCAAGGGTGTAGATGAGGCCGAGGATGAGAATAATCACGATGATAAGTTTTATAGGACTTACGCGTTTCGTGGCCATGGAGGTAAGGTAGGTACGAACGAAAAGAGCTACCGAGAAAAGTATGTCATACCCGCTATGGGTTTACAAGCGTTGGTAAGGAGTATCTCACTTTCCAAAATCACCACCATCGTGGGGGTAGTGCTTACGGTATTGTTCACCGTCGGCGTGATTCAGGAAGCGGTGAGGCGAGAGCGCATTGACCGTGAGATCAATCGGCGTGAACAGGAGATCGCGAAACTTACCCAGGAGAACGATGACCTTGCGCGACTCACCGAATACTTTAAGACCGACGATGCCAAAGAGCGTGAGGCGAGGCGGCAGCTCAACGTGAAGCGGCCCGGCGAACGGGTGATAGTGCTTCCCGAGATCGAACCTACCACTCTGGGAGTGACCACCGAGACCAGCGGGGGAGAGAAACCTTCTGAAACGGACGAACTTCCGCCGCTTAAAGCATGGTGGGATTATTTTTTTGCACCCCGTGAGATGCTCCCTTATGAATAATCATCGGCGACTCTTAATAAGCCAACGAGCGATGAAGATAGTGAGGATAACGGTAACCATACTTCTTACCATACTGGGCCTTATGTCTACCGAGTGGTTTCATCTCAATGAGCCTTTTCGTCAAGCACTCGCCGCGCGACTCCCTGCCGCCATGATCCAAGGGGAGCGCATCTCCTTTGCCGAGGTTGCCGAGCACGCCCGCATCACCACGGCATATCTTGTCCGTTTGGTGCCCTTGGGGGGAACCACCTTTGATAGTGCCACCATCACGAGCGCTACACTCCGCATCATGGTTGAGGATCGTGTGGTTGCCCACGAGGTAACAAAGCGCGGCCTTGCCTTTGAGAGCAGCCTTACCAAGACAATGGAAACATTACGGGAATCCTACACTGATGAAGGATTTGCCCAAGCCATAATGACTCTCTTTGAGAGTGATGAAGCAAGCTTTGAGCGATTCTTGATAGCACCAGCAGTGCGTCGCACGCTCCTTAATGAGGCGCTCGCCCGCGAGGGGACTTCGCTAGCGACGTGGCGTGACGAAGCTCTTCGCAAGGCGTCATTCACCCTACTTACCTCGATGGCGGGGAGTAAGGAGAGCGATCGGGTGCGTGCCGCGCTTGCGTTTAACCCTTTTGAAAAGATTGAGGAAGCTACTCAAGAACCGCTGGCGCCGGAGGACTCGTTCAATTAATAGAAAAAAATCGACCAACGGGGTCGACTTTTTGATTTTAATCAGCCGGCGGTCGGGATCGAACCGACGACCTAACGCTTACGAAGCGCTCGCTCTACCGACTGAGCTACGCCGGCATACGGTCCTCATAATAAAAGAAATCTCAATCGGTGTCCACCTTGCCGAGAAACCTCCGCGATATTCCGCGTGTCTATCCGCGTTGATCCGCCTCTAACTTAAGGAACTCTACCATGAGTCGTACCCCAAACCCCGTCCCCACCGTCTTCGGATCATACGCTGTCTTATCTTGTCTAAGGGCGGGTCCGGCGATATCGAGGTGCGCCCACGCGGTTTCACCCACAAACTCTTTAAGAAACGCGGCACCGAGCGATGCTCCCGCGGCGCGCTTTAGTTCCGGTGCGACATTCCTTAGATCAGCAATCGTACCTTTCATTTTTTCACTGAAGTAATCATCGAGGGGAAGCCGCCATACCCTTTCGGCGGTCATGCTACTTGCCCGTTCAATCTTCTCCATAAGCTCGGTATCAGTCCCGAGAAGCCCGGCATACCGCTCGCCGAGCGCCACGATACAGGCACCGGTTAACGTGGCAAGATCAATAAGGTAGCGCGGCTTAAACGTCTTTACCGCATAGGCAAGGGCGTCGGCAAGGATAAGCCGACCCTCGGCGTCGGTGTTTCCGACCTCGACCGTCTTTCCCGAAAATGAGGTGAGTACGTCCGAGGGTTTATAGGCGTCTCCACTTACCACATTCTCGGTGGCGGGGAAGAGACCCACGACGCGTAGCGGTACGCGTAACTCGGCAACCGTGCGCATGACGGCGAGAACCGTAGCCGCCCCCGCCATATCGCCGTGCATATCCTCCATACTTCCTGTTGGCTTTAGATTGTAGCCCCCTGAATCAAAGGTGATGCCTTTGCCAACTATGACGATCGGTTGTTCCTTTTCTTGCCGCGGATTCCAATCGAGAATCACAAGTCTCGGCTCGCGCGTACTGCCCCGATTGACGCCAAGGATAAGTCCCATTCCCAGGGTCGTGAGTTGCGCTTTATCAAGACTGGTAAGGGTCATCGCGGGATAGCGATTGGAAAGTTCTCGCGCCTCGGTTTCTAAATATTCAGGCGTCACCTCGCTTGAAGGGCGACTAATTAAGGAACGCGCATAGTCCACGTTTGCCGTGGTAGTGAGCGCTTCTCGTATGCGTGAGCGCGATTGGGAAGTGAGGGGGGTATCGGTTACGATGGTAAGCGACCTCACGAGTTGTCGTTTTAATTCGGAAGCTTCCTTCCCTGTTTTGTAAAGCGATGCGTAGTAATTCGTGAGCAGCGCGCCATCGATCAAGAACTGGTATCGGTCATTGACAAGAAGTTCGGAGGGAAGAAAGAGGGCTACCTCCACCTGCTTTCGTTCACGGGCGAGGTTCATTGCGAGCGCGCCACTCTCGAGGAGCATCTCGGAGGTTACTTTCTCGCGCGGTCCAAGCCCCACAAGCGCAAGCTCCCGAGGGAGTCCCGCTAACGTAGGGGAAAGTACCAGTGTCTCTTTGGGCGCACCGGTAAATCGCTTCTCTTTAATATAGCGACCCACGAGGGCACGTACTTTTTTGGGGAAGCGCCCCGTTTTTACTGTCGTTTCGTCGCAGGGGAGTATTGCGAACGGAAGGCGCCCGTTGAGCGATGTTGAGTAGGAGATACGCATAGGGTGTAGTTTAAGCGATCAGCAGTCGTCACAGGATAGCACAAAACCACCGCGTTGTCACGAGGTAGCTTGCTTGAGAAGAGAAAAGGTGGTACATTTATCCTGCTTTAGAGGTTGGAGTGTGTCGTCAAGCCAGCCTTTTATATGTATGCCGGGGTAGAGCAGTAGCAGCTCGCCAGGCTCATAACCTGGAGGTCGTTGGTGCAAGTCCAGCCCCCGGTCCCATGCCAGTGTAGCTCAGAGGTTAGAGCGAGCCCTTCATAAGGGTTAGGTCGGTGGTTCAATTCCACCCACTGGCATTAGTGGACCCGTGGTGTAGCCCGGTCCAACACGTCTCCCTGTCACGGAGAAGATCACGGGTTCAAATCCCGTTGCGCCCGCCAAAAAACACCTTTTTTATGAGGCGTTTTTTGTTTATAATTCATTAACGATTTTTTAATAGTCTCTCTAAGTCTTCTTTACTTCTAATTTTTCCAAAAATAATTGCGGTTTTTATTTCGTTGATGGTTTTGCCAAGCTTAGGACCTGGCTTGAGCTTAAATTTTCTTTGCAAAAAATATCCATTAGTTAATTTCTGAATCAACGGCCTTTTTTGATCCATTAACCTTAGTAGTTTCAAACCTAAGCGGTAAGCTTTTACTCTTGGCTTTTTATACCAATCATTAGCCGGTGTAGTAATA
>JACQLU010000062.1 GCA_016203935.1 Parcubacteria group bacterium
GAAAACCCGTCAGTAGGCTCATCAAGTATAATAATCTCTTTTGTCTTTACCTGGCTTATTATGCTGTTTATTACCTGGTTTAATGCAAGCCTGTAAGCTAGTGCAACAGCTGTTTTCTCTCCTCCAGAAAGATACTCATACTCAATATCATGGCCATTCTGCTCTATCTTTGGAGAAAATTCCTCATCAAGCCTTATCCTAAGATTTCCATCATTGACAAGCATCTCAACCCACTTCCTGAATATGCTGTCAAACTCACCATATATCCTTAGCATCACGCTTCTCTCCATACTTTCTATAAGGTTAAAGAAATCTTGCTCTATCCATCCTCTGATCATGTCCATGCTCTCAATCCTTGATGAAATCTCCTCTTTCCTCTTTATCTCCTCCATTATCCTGCCAATTATTTCCTCAATCATCTTTGCATCAGCATTAATGCTAGCTTGCCTAGCAACTAACTTCTTCTGGCTTTCAAGAAGAATATCCATTACAGCTTTCTCTTTCTGGTAAGAATGCTCAGACTCTTTGAAGCTTGCTAAGCTATCTTTATGCATGCTCTTCTCAACATTTAAGCCTGCAAGCTCTCTTTCAGCATTTTTTATTATCTCATTATTCTTCTGTATGCTCTTCTTCCTGTCATCTAGCCTATTAACAGCAAGTAAATAGCTGTTAATCTTGCCGTTAAGCATATTTACATCATCTTTAATCTCATTATATTTCTTGTCCAGAGCATCCTTCTCATTCTTGTATGCAGCTTCCATCCTATTAGCGTCTAAAATCCTCTTATCTTCCTCTCCTATTATTTTTGCCTTATGCTCATGGCTGACATTCTGTCTGCAATAAGGGCATTCATCAATCTGTATCATCCTGCTTTTGTTGCTGCTAGCATTGCTTGCTATCAGTCTAGCCTCCCCTATCTTGCCATAAATTTCGTTTATTCTCTTGCTAATTACTTCTATCTCGCTGCTTCTTTCTTGCAGAATTTTCCTGCTGTTGTCAAAATCAAAATTGCCAAAATCATCCATAATGCTATGAATCTCAGTCTGGATTTCTATACCTTCCCTGCTAGCTTCCTCAAGCCTATCTCTTGCAGCTTTGCTTCTAGCATCATTTACAGCCATCATTGACATAATTTCATTATATCTTTTTACCTCGCTTTCAAGCTTGTTCATCCATTCCTTCTTGTACATTATCTCTGCATTTACATTCTCAAGCTCTCTGCCAATCTTGCTAGCATTCTCTCTTGTACTTGTTAGTCTCTCATTAATCTCATTTTTCTCTATCCTCTTTGCATCTAAGTCTAGAATCTCGCTACTCATTTCCCTTTTTCTTGCCTTCATCTCATCCACAAATATTTTTGCATTATCCCTTATCCTCTTGTACTTGTCTATTCCAAATACCTTCCTTAAAGTGTCAAGCCTTAGATCATTGCCTTCCTGTAATATAGCCTTCATCTCTTCCTGTGGAGTATAAACAGTATACCTATAAATAAGAGACTTGCTCTTTGTCAATAACTCTCTAGGATAGCTAAGCATATCAAGCACTTTCTGCCTAAGTTCAAGAACAGTTAGCTGTATCTCCTTTCCATCTATAATTAAGCTTCCATAATCTTGCAATATTCCAGATGCTCTTTTTAATCCTCTTTTTATCATTACATTCCTGCCGTCAATCTCAAAGTTAAGCTCAACGCTTCCCTTGTCTACTCCATTTCTCAATAATCCAGAGCCATTGCTGCTGCCTTTTGCAAGTCCAAACAATGCAAATTCCATAGCAAGTAATATGCTGCTCTTCCCGCTTCCTATATCTCCGCTTAACAATACTTTTCCTTCTGGGAATTTTATCTCTTCATCAACATAGCTTCTTATATTCTCAAGTCTTATGCTCTTTATTATCATGCGAGCTCCTTTAATCTTGCTGCTTTTGCAGCATCCCTGACTATCCTAATGCTGAAATCATTATTGCTTTCTCCTTCCTCTTTCTCCTTGTCTAAACTAGCTATCAACCCACTCAGCAGCCAATCATCAATCTTATTCTTCCCAAGATATTCTTTAATAATCCTGCTTTCTATCTCTTCCACGCTTCCTTGCTTAATATCTATGCTCTCTATATCCTTGCTTTCAAGTTTACTTGTGTTCTTAAGTAAATGATATGCATTTGAGAAAGCAGCATCTATCCTCTTGAAGTTTATGTCTGCCACTCTTCCTGCCTTTAGCTTTCCTTCTATTCTCAACGTTACTACCTTGCCATCTTTATTTCCTGCTAGCCTTATTATCTCATCTTCTACTTGCCTTGGCAGTTTATTATTAGCATCAACATGCAAGCTATCTACCTCAGCTGTCTTTACTTGCTGCCATCTTGAATTTCCATTCTCATCTACAATATAGAATCCTCCATGTTTGAATTGTTCAAGCTCTCTGAAATTATTAGGAAATAATGCTCCAGGATATGCCAGCTTGCCATTTCCATAGCTGCCTTGTATTACTCTATGCGGATGCCCTCCTGCATAATACATGCATCCTTTAGGCAGATTATTTACAGACATGCATTCTACCATATCAAGATCTTTTGGCTTGAATTCCTCAAGCATTGTATGGAACATGAATATTTTCTTTCCTTCTTCATTTTCAAGATTGCTTGCATCTATCCTCCAATACTCATCCTTCTCCAATCCTCCACGTCTTCCATGCCAGCCAGCTATCTTCATGCCTGTCTTGTCTGTAAAAACTTTAAGCTTCCCATCTTCAATCCTGGCAACATTTACTAATAATCCAGAACTCTCAAGCACATCTATCATAGTCTTGCCTGAGACAGAGTAATCATGGCTGCCAGGAATAACATAAACATTGATGTCATGCTCTCTCACCTTGCTTAATACGCTTGCAGCTTCCTTAAGCACATCAACACTAGGCAGGCTTACATTGAACAAGTCCCCAGCTATAAGAATAAACCCAACATGCTCTCTTATGCATATATCTATTGCATCCTGGAAAGCCTTTATTCCAAGCTCTCTCAGACTGTCCTCTCTCCAGCTGCCTAGATGGCAATCACTTAAATGAGCGAATTTCATTTTCTTACTTAAGCTTATTATAGTTCTTGCATAATTCTTGCTTAAGCTTCTTTATAAGAAGCTTATTTTATAAAGATTTATGCTATCCAGCATTAATTTTGCCCAGGCTCTGTGTCAAATATTACCATTCCATTATTCCCATTCTTTGTAAATGCACTGTTCCAGATATAGCTACAATAATCCTTGTCTATATTATATCTCCTGCCTGTAATTTCTCCTTTGCTGCATTCTACAATCTCTCTTGCTTGGCATGATCTACCATAATTAAGCAGTATGCTGAAGAAAACAGGCTTATACACACCACAAGTATTGCATTCAACTTCATCCTTATCATCCTGACATCCGCAGAACTTCTTAGTGCAGTAAGTAACGCCATCGCTAATAACAGCAATAGCAAATCCTGCTATAACAATAAGAATCAAGACAAGAACAGCAAGCTTCTTATTGTTCAATCTTTTCATATGTTAATTTTTCTATCTTCTGTTATTATACTTTGCTCTACAGAATGTATATATAGCATTTATAAGCTATTTTATTTTATGATAGACAGAGCTCTTTTAGGAGCAATTGAGCGTGCATTTGAAAGAAATGAGCCTCGTGAATTTATCAGGCATTCATTAATAAGCTCTGGTTATTCTCCTCAGGATGTAGATGAAGCAATCAACCTCATAACATATAGAAAACAGCAGGCTCCGCAAATCCTGCCAATGCTTAGGGAGAAGCAGAGTGCTGTTAGAAAACAGTTTCATCTCAGTTTAAGCAAGGACATAATATTAATCTCGTCATTATCGCTTTCATTAATAGCATTTATAATATTCTACTTATACATAAGACCTATACAATTATCATGCAATACACTAGGATTGCCAGAACTTAGGAAGCAGATACTTGGCCTTGCTGTAAACTGCAACCAGGTTAATATTGTCTATGTAGAGGCCTGGATAGCAATGTTTACTACTCTTGCTTTAATAACAGTACTTATTTATCTTATCATGAAGAAAAAGCAAGCATAAACTTATATACTAGCCATTATATTCATGAAATATTATGGGTATTGAATTTATCCCTGTTGGCGGCTACAACGAAGTTGGCAGGAATATGGCTGCATTGAAGATTGATGAAGAAGTTATTATTCTTGATATGGGATTATACATGCCAAAGATAGTTGACTTCGAAGAGGAAGGCAACAACAGGAGGACTGCATCTCGCGATGAGCTTATAGCAATAGATGCTATTCCTAATGACCATGTGCTAGATTCATGGAGAGATAAGGTTAAGGCAATTGTCATCTCTCATTGCCACCTGGACCATATAGGAGCTGCTCCATTCCTTGCTCCAGGATATAATGCTCCTATCATAGGCACACCATATACACTAGAAGTTTTAAAATCAATACTGAAAGATGACCAGTTCCAGCTTCGCAATCCTCTAAAGCAAGTAAATCCTAACTCCTCAATACAAGTCAGCAGGAACATAAAAGTAGAGCTCATCAACATGACTCATTCTACATTGCAGACAGCATTGATAGCTGTACATACAAAATATGGAACTATATTATATGCAAATGACTTCAAGTTTGATAAGAATCCTGTGCTAGGCAAGCCATACAATATTGAAAGGTTGCATGAGCTAGGAAAGGAAGGGAAGGTGCTAGCAACAATAACAGACTCATTATACTCAGCTACGCCTGGAAAATGCCCATCAGAGAATGTAGCTAGAGAGATGCTTAAAGATGTCATGCTTGGCATAGAGAACCAGGGAGATGCTATGATAGTAACAACATTTGCATCTAATCTAGCCAGGATTAAAAGCATACTTGACTTTAGCGAGAAGCTAGGAAGGAAGCCAGTAATTCTAGGAAGAAGCTTGCTAAGGTATATAACTGCAGCAGATAACATTAATCTTACAGATTTTACTAAGAGAGCTGAGGTTATTGGCTTCGGCCAGAAAATTAAAAAGAGGCTGAGAAAGATAGAGAAAGAAGGCAAGGATGATTACATAATGATAACTACAGGAAGCCAGGGAGAGCCAAACTCTGTTCTGTCAAAGATGACTAGCAACATATTTCCATTCAACTTTGGCAAGCATGATCACATAATCTTTTCCTGCAAGACTATTCCAGTAGAGCCAAATATAGCAAACAGGAAGAAGCTGGAAGATAAGCTGAGGAAGAAGTCAGTCAGGATATTTACAGACATCCATACATCTGGCCATATGTACAGGGAAGACATTCATGATTTTATCCAGATTCTGAAGCCAGAGATGATCTTTCCTGCTCAATCTAATCATGAAAAGCAGCTGCCTCTTCTAGAGATAGCTTCTGAGCTTGGCTACAAGCCAGGCAAGGATGTAAGGACAATAAGGAACGGAGAGAAAGTCAGGATTATATAGTTTTAGTGTTTTTGTTTCTTGCTCAAAAAGAGAAATTGATGTTGCACCCTTGTACTTCTTGTCCGCAATAAAAGTCAGGGACGGCGTGACGGCATCCACGAAGACGTGCTCACCCCAGTACCGCACATCGCGCAGATTGCTATGCGTTGAGATTATCTCTCTGATCGTCTGATAACCATCCAAGTGCCCGATCTGGTCGGGAACTATGAAGGCCACGTATCGTCTTGAGAGATTCCTAATTGAATGCTCGATGAAGAGGGAGTGTGCGGTCGGCCATCGCATTGCGCCATAGTGATCCTCATAATATTTTCGAACATTGTCCGGTAACTCTTCAGCCTGTCTCCCCGAATATGAGATGTAGGGCGGATTCCCGATCACAACATCAAAACCGCCGCGTTGAAAAACATCAGGGAATTCACTGCGCCAGTCGAACGGGTTAATTCTCGCTCTTTCAGAAGGATCCGCCGTCAGTTGACCGGAAAAAAAGTCAGTTCCAATTAGAGAGTTTCCGCACTTAATATTGCTCGCGAGGTCTGGGAGCATCTGTTCCGTCAGCAGGTTTTTCTGCTCTGGGGCCTCTAAAGCCTTGAGCATCAATGACAGCTTCGCAACCTCGACGGCTTGTCGGTCAATATCGACGCCATAACAATGCGTTAGGAGTATCCGACGACGCTCGGAAAGTGACAGTTGCCAAATACCGTTGTCGTCGCGCCAAATGAATCCTTTTTTTGCCTGTTTGTCAGGTGAGTGACTCGCGTACCAGTCTCTGTGCCAATCTATCAAGTATTGGTAGGCCCCGATGAGGAATGAGCCGGATCCACATGCAGGATCAACGACCGTTAGGTCACTTATGGTTTCCGGAGATTTTCCCCTTAACAACTGCCCGAGGGTATTCTGCACGATGTATTCGACGATGAAGACTGGCGTGTAGTAGACTCCTCCAGCCTTACGAACCTCTGGCTTCTCTTCAATGGTTGCGTGATGGCTCGCATTGAGCCGAATAACTTTTCCAAGGAACTGCTCATATACTTGGCCTAATATCTCCGCCGGGATCGCGTCGAATTTATACGGACTCTTTGGGAAATATAGTTCCGATATAACTTCGCCGAGGATATTATCGTCAAGCCGTAAAGCCTGTTGCTGCCTGGTTCGAAATAGGCCAGAGTCATAACGTCTTTCTGCCGCGTCGAAGAGACGAAGTAACTTGCTATAGGAGCCACTTCCTTCGATTGTGGCGCGTAGGCGTTCCCGGGGTTCGATATCTCGATCTTCGCAAATGCGCAGGAAAATAATTCGATCCAGCGTGTCTTGAACTGCAAAGTTCAACTGTTCTTCGGTGAGGCTGGGATTCTGGGCCGCAAAGTTTTGCGCAAGAGCCTTTCTCCAGCGTGATATGTCTACAAGAAGTTCAGCGTCAACGGTTTGTGTTACGCGCTTCTTTTCATGCCGTTCTAATGATCCAGCAAGTACGGCTTCCCGCGAAAAAAGTTCGGCGATATCGTTCCATAGGTCGCCAAAATCGAGGTAGTGGGAACATCGGAAACGGGCGATCCTTGCCTGATCTGAAACCTTGGGTCGAACTGTCGTGTCATAGATTGAAAATTCTTCAAAATCCGTCAGCACGCTTTGTGGAACTCCCGCGCTCCAACCGTAGGAACGGAGTTGAAGTGCTGCGTCTGGGTCAGCGCAGACATTTTTTGCCGGCTTCTTAGCCTCGACAAAAAATCGGGGTTGGTTACCTACGTAGAACCCGTAGTCCGGCGCACCCGCCTTAATACGCTTTTCATAATGAACCTCGCGGTCGGCTCCTTTTCCCGACCTATTCTCCATGTCCCAACCAAGCTCTTCAAAAAAAGGGTTGAGGAATTCTTGGCGAAGTTGCTCCTCGTTGTAGTTGGGAGATTGATAATAATCAAAATTGGCCTTGAATTTATTGATGAGCGCAATTACTCGCGGCGGTGCGGCCATAAGGGTTTGGCCAGGCGCCGAAAATAAAAGCGACACCCGGAGGTGTCTAGGCCCAACCCAAGCACGGATCGTGCGAGGATTGTTTTATCCGGATGCCGCTCAATGCGCGCGATCCGAATAAAAAAGCCAAGTTGGCTCTGCGTTTGGGTTGGGTCTAGACAATGAAAAGTGTACCCCAAAATTGAAAAATCCGCCTACATATGGCCGGAAACGGTTGGAAAATGTAGTCGAATAGTGCTAAGGTGCCGGAAATTAAGATTAATATGACGCCAGAACACAAAATTTGGGCGGTTATCCAAGCCATTGCGGAGACGGTCGAAATCGCGCCATCTGGACAGCCGCTCGAGATTTCTCCGAAGGAACTCTTGAAAATCATGAGTAGTTCGGAGTTGAAGCAAATTTTTCAAAAACTCGCCGGCGACGAAAAAATTCTTGAATTAAAAAGAATCCCAGGTCTGCTTGCTCCTATCGTGCTTGATGGAGACGAGGATGCTTATTGGATTAATATTCCAAATTTTGAGGCATTCCGCGCCTATTATGACAAGGCGCATTTCAAATTTTTCGGTAGTCTGGAAAAAATCTCTGGAGATAATTTTCTTGCGGTCGTTGATGTAACGATGGATATTCAGGAATGTCTTGAAGTCACGCCGACAAATGAGATTGTGATTCCGATCAAGCGTGACATCATCAGGTTCCCAGCTCTTTATCCCGGCCATGCCCCAAACCTGATGGACCGATACTGCACCCTTCGCCGGATAGGAATCGCATATCTTAAAGAAAACGGGCATATACGCGACTACGAAATTCATCGTGATGGAATGATTGGTTGGGATGCCGCCGTCACCATCGCTGTTGACCGGATGGAATTCACGCGCTTTTATAAGCGTCTAATTGAAATTTATCCAAAAAAGATAAGAGCTGAAGAGACACCGAAGAAGCAGGCTCAAAAATCATTAACCGATGAAGAACAAAGGCTGCTGGATTAGGCAAAAAGCCGGCAAGCGCAGCTAGCTGCGCTGACGAAAAAAGTTGAAGAATACGAAAAGGAAAAAGAGCAAGATCAGAAAATTTCTTTAACTGTTTCCAAGGAATTAGAAAGACACGGTCTAAATAAAAGTGGAGCAATCGTTTTGCCGGAGGGTACACAATGGGAGAATTTAGCCCTGCATTTCGTGGATGGTAATAACGTAAAAATCTATGTGAGCGGCAAGTTTCTGAAGGAAGTAAATCTGAATGAAATGGGACTCCTTAACAGAAAAACAAAGCCGCGCAGGCGTAGTAAGCCTGGCGACTTACTATATTTGTTCGCCACTCTTCACGGAGAGCTTGGTTGGGATGAACCGACCGCATCAAGCAAATACATCAAACATAAGCAGCTACTCTGTGATGCATTGAAGGAATTTTTTGTCGGAACTCCAGGTGATCCAATAGAATGGATAAAACGGGACGGTGTTTATCGATCAAGGGTATTACTTGTAATTGGTGATGTTGAACCAAAAATACAGACCGATAATGCCGCAATTCCTGACTTGCAGGATTCCTATAAAGAGCTAACCGCCGGGTCATATGATGCCTAAAATGAAAATTCATCTACACGGATGATGTCATCCTAAAATAAACGAATCTACCTCGGTATTAAAACGCGCACAAAAGCGCGTTTTTTTGTTTTGTCACTCGTGCCCAAACGAATTTTCGACATTGAGGGTGGGGGCGCAAACCATCGCCAGCTCTGCGCGTACGAAGATGAAGACTAAAAAATATGACGATTAAACACTCCGAGAAGACCTTAGCTACTACCGACCTCGGGCTTGCCGCAGCCTTGAGGGTTTTTGGCATTCCCATGCTTAGACTCGATGCCCAAGACGACAGGCGGATCGCGTTTATTTTCACTGATGACGAGGCGATAGAGGCCGCGGCTCGATATTGGGCCGGCCAGCTTTCTGTCGATGCTCTCGCGTATTTCAACGCGCTCAAAACACTCAAGAATCAAATTTATTCACTCCGCGTATGAGGCTGCCACCACAGGCAATCCAAGAATTCCAGGCGTTGTGGCGCGCAGAGTACGGCGAAGACCTCGACGAACCGACGGCTCGTTCATACGGCGAACGCCTGCTTACGATGTTGTCGATCATCTACCGACCGACACCTGAACCGGGCCGTCCTCCCCCGAAAAACATAAGAGGACCGCCGTAGCGGTCCCACGCCCAATCCCTGCAAGGAAAAAGCGTTTTCATAATCCTACTCCTTCGGTTAAAACATTCAACCACTATCCGTATGTCATACATAGTCAAAGCCAGTTCGACTGCGTACCTCCCGTCAGGAATGCACGTCGTCGCCGTGAAAACCATCGAGGAAGTCGAGAACACCATCGATGCGACGAAGATGCAGCTCAAGATCGTCCTTGAGTCCGTTGATTCCGAGAATGCCGGCATGCAGGCGACTTTCTGGACGAGTCCGCTTCTCCATCCAAAAGGCAGGCTTCTTCCCTTTGCCGAGGCCGCCCTCGGACGGCTCCTAACCACTGACGAAAAGCGCGATGGGTTCGATGTCGAGACGCTCATCGGGCGCAAGCTCATCGTCTTTGTGAAAGACGCAGTGTCCAAGGCGGGCAAGCCGTTCGCCAAAGTCTCCGACTTCACCGCAGTAAAACAGTAATGACGCAAAAAAGAGGGCGGCCAGTAACGCCGCCCTCCCCCTATCCAACCACCAATTATGACCGCACATGAGTATCTTACCCAAAAAGGCATCCCGTTTCACGAACGCGGCAAGGAGTTGCTCGTGAAATGCCTCTTTGGCGACTGCGACAAGGACAGCCGGGCGAATGAATACCATCTGTACGTGAGCCAGGATGACGGCCTGTACCACTGCAAGAAGTGCGACGCGTCCGGAAACCTCATCACCCTGATGAAACACCTCGGCGACGATCCCGGATCGTTTCGCGATCACGGTTCAAGCGAACGCGTGGGCCGCGTCAGCAAAAAGAAAGCGCAGGAAAAGGGTGAACCGCTGACGGATGAACAGGTACGAACATGGCAAGAAGCGCTTCCGGACGATATCCGGGGATGGCTGCGGAAAGAACGCGGCCTTACGGATGCGGTCATCTCTTCGGCCTGTCTCGGCTGGGACGGCGAGCGGCTCATCATACCCATTCGGGACGAAAACGGCACTTGGTTCTTCGCGAAGCGTCGGCAGCCGCCCGGCAAGGAAGGCACGGGTCCAAAGTACCAGTATCCCGCCGGCGCCAAGGCTGCGCTCTACGGCGCTGAACTTCTGGAGAACGCCGATAGCGTTGTTATCTGCGAAGGCGAACTCGACGCGCTCAACCTGCGAAGCAATGGCCTCCTGTCGGTTTCCTCGACCGGCGGCGCGGGCACCTTTGAGGACTCGTGGGCAAAAGCGTTCGCGGCTGTTCCCGAAGTCTTCGTCATCTACGACCACGACGAAGCAGGAAAAAAAGGTGCCCTCAAAGTCGGCAAGTGCATCCCGCATGCACGCATCGCCATGCTCCCCGCGTCGGTCGGCGACCATGGCGACGTCACGGATTTCCTCGTCCGTCTCGGGAAGACGCCGCAGGAACTCTGGGAGCTGCTCCAAACGGGGCGGACGGCGAAAGATATCATGGAATCGGGAGAGCGGTTCGCATCGCTCCCCGCGCCGCTTATGCCGACGACCATCGACATGTGGCGGCAAGTTATCGCCGCACAGTTCCCCGAGTGCCTTGCCGCGGCTGAAGTCGGGGTCGCGGTGATTACCCAGCTCCTCATCGCCGATGTTAGGAATCCGTTCGGCCTCGTTTACGTCGATGTGCCGAGCGCCGGCAAGACGATCACGCTCAACTTTTTTAGCGACATCGACGAGCTGGCGTATTCGACCGACGCGTTCTCGCCGGCATCACTCGTCTCCCACGCCTCCAATCGAAAAAAGGAAGCGCTGGAACAAATCGACCTCCTTCCCCGCATCCGTCACAAGATGCTTGTCGTCCGCGACCTCGCGCCGATGTTTGCCGAGCGGCAGGAAAATCTTTTGAAGAATCTCGGTGTGCTCACGCGTGTCTTCGATGGCGAGGGATACGAATCCGATAGCGGCGTCCACGGCAAACGCGGCTACAAAGGCGACTACACCTTCATGTTCCTCGCCGGTTCGACGCCCATTGCTCCCCGCGTCTGGAAGTTCATGGGGAACCTGGGGAGCCGGCTGTTTTTCCTCAACATGAACGTCACCGACAAAAGCGAAGAGGAACTCGCCGATCTGCTCGTTCAGAACGACTTTAAGCGCAAGGAAAAGGAATGCCGCGAAGCCACCCGCCAACTCATCCTGACGATTTGGGCGCGGCATCCGGACGGCGTGACTTGGGAGAAGAAAAGCGACCCGAGAGAACTCCGGGCGGTCATCTCAAGATGCGCGAAGCTCTTGGCGCATCTGCGCGGCACAGTGAACGTCTGGAACGACGACGAGGACGGCAGCAAGCAGCACCATACGAACGTCGTCATCGAAAAGCCGATCCGCATCAACCAGCTACTCTATAACCTCGCACGTGGCCATGCGCTCTCCTGCGGTCGGACGGTGATCACCGAGGAGGACATCTGGCCGGTGATTGAAGCGGCGTTCAATTCGGCGCAATACAACCGCATCAAATTACTCAACGTCCTCATCGAGAACGCCGGTACGGCAGGCACGGCGCACGTCGAATGGGCCATCGGCTGCAGCAACCCGACGGCTTTGAAGGAAATCGAAACGCTGCGCATCCTCGACATCGTGGAGACGCAGGATGTGAAGACAACGAACGACGCGGGTCGGCCGGAAAGGATCGTGACGATCAGGCCGGAGTTCACCTGGTTCTGTTCCGAGGAATGCAAGCGGTTGCGGGATATGAAGCCGAAATAATTCTCTAACGGAAACCGGCGGTGTGCGCCGGCTCATCAAGCTATGCAGGAAAAAACGTCTGGAGGTCCGAGGACCGATGAAGGGAAGGCGATAAGCAAATTGAACGCGGTGACGCACGGCCTTCTTACGAAGGCGGCCGTGCTGGAGGGAGAGGATTCGGCGGCGCTCGAAGCGTTGCGATCAGCTCTCCATCAGGAACTCGACCCGCAGGGCGAGCTGGAATCGTTCCTGGTCGAACGCATCGTCGTGGACATGTGGCGGTTCCGCCGGGCGGTGCAAACGGAAACCAATGCAATGGAAGCCAATAGGATGCGGGCGAAGACGAATGTCACATTCCTTTTCGATAGGAGCAAAGAGGAAATCGCGCTCAATGCGGAGACGTATATGGTCACGAACGATGATATGGAAAGGATCATGCGCTACATGATCGCCATCGAGCGTTCGATGTTCCGTTCGCTCCATGAAATCCAGCGCCTCAAGGCGGAGCGTAACGGCGTACCCATTATTCCCCCTGCCATCGTCGATGTGACCATGGACAGGTCGGAATATCGGTAGGGTTCGTTTCGCAAAAAGATATACGAGCCACGTTTGATTGTTTGATTTATCCTTACGAAGTCCTATTGATTTCGATTGCTATGGCGAAGAACGTCTGCGAAACCGCCCACGCCCTCAAAATACCGTGGCTCAAAAAGCACGGGTATTTTGAGGATTGGACATCGGGCTCCATCACGTGGACATCGAACTGGGGAGACCAGAGCAGTATCCGAATGATCGCCGATGTTACCGGATTCCCTCGCATCCGGCTTATCTATACGCACACGAGTTCATGGGATGAGAAAACCGACCTTGATTATCAGTTCGAGCTGGCATCGACGCCCTGCCATTTCGGCGGGAAACGGTATTGGTTCGTCTGCCCCCTGGTACGAAATGGTGCGTATTGCCGCAGACGGGTCGGCGTCCTCTACATTGCCGGCAAATACGCCGGCTGCCGTCGGTGCTACGACCTTGCCTACCAAAGCCAGCAGGAAAGCCGTGGTGGCCGATACGGCTCACTGCTCGATGCCGTCTTCGGGGCGGACAAGTTGGAAGAGAAGGAGATGGCGATGCGCACAAGGTTCTGGAAAGGACAGCCAACGAAGCGGTATGCGCGGCTGCTGCGTAAGGCGGGGAGGATCGGTCGCCGGGGAGCTGTCGCTATGCAGATTTGGGAGGAGAACAAGGGGAAATGGTTCTAAGGCAGGCATAGCTTGGATTTTCCAAGCATTTCCGCCATTGTGTTACTGTAAACGCGACAGCGTATGAAAAAATTCGTCATTTACGCTCGAAAAAGCACGGAGAGCGAGGACCGCCAAGTGCTGTCCATCGACTCCCAGATCAACGAACTCAAAGCGATCGCCGATCGGCTCGGTTTCAAGGTCGCCGAAGTATTACGGGAGTCAATGTCTGCAAAAGCTCCAGGAAGGCCGGTTTTCAACAAGCTCATGGAACGTGCGGAAGCCGGGGAAGTCGCCGGCATCCTCTGCTGGAAACTCGATCGTCTCGCCCGCAATCCTGTCGATGGCGGCCGCATCATTTGGGCCATCAAAAATAGTCAGTTGAAGATCGTGACACCGGGCCAGACATATTCCCCCGGGGACGACAACATGATCCTCATGTATGTCGAATTCGGCATGGCGCAAAAATATATCGATGATCTAGGAAAGAATGTGAAGCGAGGTAACAGGTCAAAACTCGAACTCGGCTGGCTGCCGGGGGAGGCACCCATCGGCTACATCAACAAGCTCGACGATCACACTATTGTCCCTGACCAAGAAAGGTTCCCGCAGGTGCGGAAGATGTTTGAGCTTTATTGGCAAGGACATTCCGTGGATGCCATTTTGAAAAAAGCGAACGAAGAATGGGGCTTCACGACTTACAAAAGGAAACGCCGCGGCGGTAGTCCACTGTCAAAGAGTTCCTTTTACCGCATGCTGACGTCGCCGTTCTATTATGGCTTGATCGAGCGCATGGATTATGGCGAAAAGCGGCAGTACAAAGGCAGCCATGAGTCAATGATCACCGAAGAAGAGTATTGGCGCGCCCAGCGGATGATGGGCAGACCTGCTCCAAGACCGCAAAAACGTCAATTCTCTTACACCGGCATAATCCGCTGTGGTGAATGTGGCTGCATGGTCACGGCGGAGGAAAAAACAAAGAAATCCGGTCGTGTGTATATCTATTACCGTTGCTCTCGACGTCACAAAACCATCGTCTGTAAGAATCCGCCGGTGCCACTCAAGGAATTAGAGGAGCAGATAACGGCGCAACTGGAGAAAATTCGCATTCCTTTGAGGTTCAAGGACTGGTCACTCACATGGCTACAACAGACGCATGAAAATGAAGTGCAGGACCGTTCGGTTGTGCTCGCGACCTTGCATAAGGTATACGAAGACAATCAACAAAAGTTGGATCGGCTCACCGATATGCGCCTCAAAGAGCTGCTGACAGATCAGGAATACGCAACCAAGAAAGAGAGTTTGCTGGGGGAGCAAAAGAACGTAAAGGAAAAATTAGCTGATACCGAACAACGGGCAATGAACTGGCTCGAACGGATGGAGCAATCCTTCGATTTCGCCGTTACTGCATACGACAAGTTCGAGACAGGTTCGCTCGCTGAACGGCGCGACGTCCTCACCACGCTGGGAACCGAGCTGACGCTTCAGAACCGCGTCCTGCGGTTAGAACTCGATAATTTGTGGAAGATATTCGCAAAACACTCAAAACAGCTTTACGCGGACGTAAAGCGGTTAGAACTCGCGGAAGATGGCTCAACAAACAAAAAAGCCATCGATTTTGAGACGATGACTTCCTTGTGGCGGGTCCGAAGGGATTTGAACCCTCGATCTTCTCCGTGACAGGGAGACGTGTTAACCGGGCTACACCACGGACCCATGATGATGGGGACAGTGTACGTCAGGGGCGTTTTCTTTTCAAGGGTCGGATCGGCGCCGCTTAAAATTGAAAAACCCGCTTCGTAGAGAAGCGGGTCAGGTGAGCAGCGCCACGGCCGCCGCGGCCAAGACGCTTGCCAAGATCAGCGCCAACAGCATGTTGTAGCTGACCGCGAACTTTCGCCGAGGCGGCGGTCGTACGACCGGAAAAGGGAGGACTTGCGCAGGTTCCCAGGGTTCCAGCGCGCGACCCTGCATTTTTTCCCCGGCGGCGAAGAATTCCCCTGCCGGACCCGCCGCCGCTTCGAACGGAAGAGGTGGTGGACTGGTTCGTGGTTTCTCCGCCGCGACCGGCGTCGGCGCGTCCTCAAGGTCCTCATCCGTCAGATTGATGTTCTCTTCAGCGATCGCCTCGCCGTTGAAAATGCCGATCGGCCGCGTCAGGCCCTCGGCGAAGGCCAGGATCTTGAAATGCCCGGCTTTGCTGGGGGTAAAGGTCGCCGACGCCGCGCCGTCCTTGTCGGTCTTCCTGCCCTTGTTGCGGAGGTCACCTTCGCCTTCCTGAAGCATGTAGCGGTACGGTCGGTCTTTGACCGGAACGCCGCCGTCAGTGAAAGTGAGGATGATGGTGAAGTCCGCGTCCTCGCCGACTTTGACAGCTTGGTCATAGCCAGTGGCGACATGTACTTTGATTTCTGACATGGTGACCACCTCACTTGTCGGCGGCGGGCTGGCCGCAGGGTCGGAGCCGATGGAGACGAGCCGGAGTTTCGTGGAGGGCGGCTTCGTCGAAGTCCTCCAGGCCGCATGGGCCACTGGGATCATCCGCGGCCGGGGCCGCGGCAGCCGGCTCATCGGCCGGCGGTGGCGGCTGGTCCGCATGGGCGGCCTCCTTTTGTGGTTGGGGGTTGTTGGCGGCGGCCCTGACCTGGTCGCGGAATGCGTTGAGCGCGTTCTCCGCGGTTGACTGCGCGGACTTGACTTGCAGGATGACCTGATCAAGCCGTTGGCTGACTTCGGTGACACGCCGGTCCTGTTGCGCGGCCAATGTCTTGGCTTCGTCCGCGTTGGCCGCCGCTGTGTCCATGACCTGCGGGCCCTTGAAGTGCTGGACCATCAGGAAGGTAACCGGCGGCAGCAGAAGCAGCATGATCACTGCCAGCAGGATCTCAAACTTGGATGGCTTGTTCATGGAATACCTCGTGCCCGTCCCCGTCGGGCGGTTGGAAGGTGCGTGTCTCTCGGGGAAAATGAGACAGATCAATATACCAAAAAAGGGCGGCCGTGTCAATGACAGGGCCGCCCTTTTTTACGTTTATTTCTTGGCCGCCTTGACCACCTCGGCGAACACCGCCGGGTGCTTGGCCGCCAGCTCCGAGAGGACCTTGCGATCCAGGACGATGCCGGCTTTCTTCATGGCGTCGATCAGCGTGCTGTACTTCATGCCGTTCTCGCGGGCGGCGGCGTTGATCCGCAGTGCCCAGAGGGCGCGCATGTCGCGCTTCTTGAGGCGACGGTCGCGGTAGGCGTTGACGCCGGCCTTAAGCACGGCCACTTTGGCCAGCTTGATCTTGCTCTTGCGACCCCACATGTAGCCCTTGGTCTGGGCCAACAGGTTGCGGCGGCGCTTGGAATGCATTACTCCGCGTTTGACTCGAGGCATACGTTTATTGCTGCTGGAGCAGTTTCTTGACCGTCTTGGTGAACGATTCGGAGAGCTGCCGGTCGCGGCGCTTCATCCGCGTCACCTTGCCGGGTTCGCGCGTATTGAAATGGTCCTGCCCGGCGGTGCGCTTGAGGACCTTCCCTTTCTTGGTGACCTTAAACCGTTTGGCGATCGCTTTATTCGTCTTCATAAGAGGCCGAAGGCGGGTAAAAAACCGCCTCATTCATACCCGACGATATTACGCTTTTCCGACTATGCTTGTCAACTGTCCGCCCATCCGGCTGACCGGCTGCTCGACTTTGAGCGGCATCTCCTTGTTCAGGTCGGCGACGAACTCCTGGATGATCTTGGCCGCCAGGTCGCCGTGGCGCTTTTCGCGGCCGCGCAGGAAGATTTCGATCTTGAGCTTGTCGCCGCGTTCCAGGAACTTCTTAGCCTGTTCCTTGCGGACCATCAGGTCGTGTTCGCCGATGCGGGCCGACAACCGGATGCCTTTAACCTCGACCGTTTTGGCCTTGGCCTTGGCTTTGCGGGCTTCTTTTTCCTTCTCGTACTTGTATTTGCCGAAGTCGATGATCTTGGCGATCGGCGGTACGGCGTTGGCCTGGATCACGACCAGGTCGAAACCCTGTTCGCGCGCCTTCTGGAGCGCATCGGCGGTCGGCATGACGCCGACGTGGCCTTCGGTGTCGTGGATCACGCGGACCTCCGGAAACCGGATGTTCTCGTTGACCATGTACACGACGGAGGGTTTCTTCGGTTGAAATCGTCGACGGGAGATTCGCAAGGCAGTGGGGGTTAGGGTTATCTGTGGCTATACTAAGCCATTGCCGCCTTATTTGTAAAGGGGCGTCGGAATGGTACAGTAGCGGGACATCTTATGCCTTCGCTTGCGGTCAACAAACACGCCGGCTCCGATTATGAGATCCTCGAGAAATTCGATGCCGGTTTGAAGCTGCTCGGCCACGAGGTCAAGTCGGTCAGAGCCGGTTCGATGAGCCTCCGCGGCGCCTACGTCTCGGTGGCGAGCGACGGCATCTGGCTGGTCGGCGCCCACATTCCGCGCTACAAGCCGGCCGGTCCCACGCCGGGCTATGACCCGGAGCGCTCGCGCAAACTGCTCCTGCATAAGCGCGAAATCAAGCGTTTGAGCGGCCAGGTGCTCCAGAAAGGATTGACTTTGGTGCCGCTTTCGGTATATACTCGCAAGTCCCACATCAAGCTCGAGTTCGGTTTGGCCCGGGGAAAGAAGCAATACGAGAAACGCGCCCAGATCCGCAAGCGCGATCTCGATAGAGAAGTCAGACGTTCACTCAAAGGCGATATGTAAATGAGCGCGTGCGAAGGAGGACGTCCAGACCCTTCCTACGGACGCTGATCGTGCGGCCTGTCGAAGGGTCTGGACGTCCTAGCCCAGCCATGCGGGCAAACATATCAACTTCGAGGGGATGCCAGGCATCGCCGGGAGTACTTTTCACGACGTGCAAGATGAGGACGTCCGTTACCTCACGAATCACCGGACAATCTGAACAACTGCCAATCTGTTCTCACGCGCGAAGGCCGCACTCGCGAAAGCGTTTGCTCCTTCGTTCGCGCCGGTTCTCGCCTAAGGGCGCAGAACCCATCCGCCCGGATGACACCGATATTCCGGATCCGGGTGTCATACATCGGTTTGGGCACGGCGTGCGCCTCTGACGCCGCTGCCGACATGGCCAGGGGATAGGGATCGCGGGTTTGGCCCGCTCTTACCGCGGTCTCGAACCAACAAGCGGGCTACGCTTGTACACACGTCGCGGGACGCCTCACCAGACGGGAGTTCAACTCTCCCCATCTCCACCAAAAATGAGCCGGCAATATTTCGTTGCCGGCTCATTTTGTTTTTGTCAGCGGTTTGACCGACGTCGTTTTTTCTGTTATCCCATGATGGACCCAATGACGGGCCCGTTCCTTTACAGTACAGGAGTCGATCATGAAAACCGATTCGCCTGATTTTGAAGTTCGGGTTTCCCAGCTCATCGCAAAGATGTTCCACTCCAACTTGGAGGACTCCGAGACTTGGAAGGATTGGATCGATGATCGTGGCGCCCGCTGGGACGTCTTGGAGGCGCTGATCGAATCCGGCGTCCGCGATGCCTTCAAGGCCCGGGCGATCGCCATCTGGTTGACGCCACAATATCGGCCCGCGCCCTGTTATTTTTCCGGCGGCCATGGCTGCCTCGGCATTCATGGGTTCGACGCAGCCAAAATCAGTCCGGCGCTGCAAGCCTTCGCCGCCGAGGTGTTGATCATGGTCGTCGACCGCATCTTGCCGTCAGGAGATCGCGAGGCGCGCCGACCGCTCGACGATACCAATCGGTACATCCTCAAGCTTCTCGGAGTTTTGCCGGAGGATCATGAACTGACCGCCCGGTTGTTCGGCCGCTACCAGCTCAACGATCCGGTGGAAGGTTATGACATGGACGATAGCTCCGGGTACAACCCCTTCTACCAGCTGCTCAATGAGGAGGTGCCCGAGTGTTGGAAACAGGCCGGCGATCTCTTGATGCAGCGCCGGATTCTCCATGAATCGGAAGGGTGGGCGAAACCGCGTGCCGAGTGGGAAGGCGCACTCGCGTGCTATGCGCATCACATTCAATTGCCGCTGATCAACGGCAAAATCAAGTACGCACCTGACCTCTTCCGCTCCCAGATCGACTGTCTGATGCGCTTCTCCGACGTCAAGCTTCGGATCAATGGCTGGGCCATGGCTAAGACCTGGGCGTATCTGGCCGGAGACCAGCATCGCGAACTCCGCCGCCGTTATGCACGCCATGCGGTTTTCATCAACAATGACAACGGTGGCCCGTTTCGATGCACCGGTAACACCTACGACTTTGCCAAGGCCGTCCTGGCGGAATTCCGCGAGACGGATGCGCAGCTGGCCGAGCGCTTGGTCAGGCTCATCGACGAGCATGAGGTCGAGCGGCAAGCCCAGCAGGCAATTGAAGCCGCTCGGGTCAAGAAAACCAAAGACATCATCGACCGTATGAGATGAAGCGACACACCACCGAGCTACGGCTCGGTTTTTTGATGCGCGTTTTGCATACACGCCTTGATCGGCGCGTATGACATCCGATGTTCGGCGCAAGGTCCGAGCCGCCGCAAGGCCTCCTGATGCTGCCGCGTGCCGTAGCCTTTGTGACCGGCGAAACCATAGCCGGGGAAGCGCGCGTCCACCTCTGCCATGTGCTGATCGCGCGCCACTTTGGCGATCACCGACGCCGCCGCGATCGATTTGATTTTGAGATCGCCCTTCACGATGTTTTTCGAGGGGATGGCCAAGCCGGGAATCGCAAAAGCGTCGATCAGCACGAACTGCGGCGCCATCGCCAATCCCTCGACCGCCCGGCGCATCGCCAACGCTCCGGCCCGGCGGATATTCAATGAATCAACCTCGGCGGCCGAGGCCGTACCCACGGCCCAAGCGGCCGCCTCGCGTTTCACGTCCTCGACGACCCGCAGCCGCTGCGTCAACGACAAAGTCTTGGAATCGCGAATCAGCCCGATCCGCGAATCGAAAGGCAAAATCACCGCGGCGGCGAAAACCGGCCCGGCCCAGCAGCCGCACCCGGCCTCGTCGACCCCGGCCACGATCGTAAAGCCGGCGGCCAGCAAAGCGCGTTCTTCGTGAAATGTCGGCAGCCGCACGGCGACCATAGCATCAAGCCGGAGCTTTCATCTTCGAGTTAAGCCGGAACTCTCATCTTATGAACCCACTTTTTCAAAAGTTCGTTGGCGGCAAAGTACCCCGCCGCCAGCAAAAACACCATCGTCAATTGATCCGGCGTCGGCCGGACGAAGTGGAACAGCTGCTGGCCGACCGGGCTGAACGGGAAGGCGACGGTGAAGATCATCGCGGCGGCGGTCAGGCCGATGACCGAGCTGCTCGGCCGCAGCGCCTTCCAGAACGGTCCGGCGGCGCGGATGGAGAATAACAGCAGCAGCTCGGTGAAGATGCTGACCATGAACCAGTTCGTCTGCAGCGCCTGTTCGCCCTGGCCTTTGAAGATGAAGAAGGTCGCGAAATCGAAAATCGTGCTGACGACGCCCAGGATCGTCGCTGCCAGGATGATTTCGCCGGTGCGCTGCTTCTTCGGCTGCCGCAGATCCTCGGGGCTGACCGTGTCGGTGGCGATCGACATCATCGGAAAATCCGACAGCAGGTTCACCAGCAGTATCTGCAGCGGCAGCATCGGCAAAAAATCGATGAACAGCGAAGCCGCGGCCACGGCGTAAAAGTTTCCGAAGTTAGAGGCCAGCGTGGCTTTCAGGTATTTGACGATGTTGGTGAACACGCGCCGGCCTTCTTCGACGCCGTC
>JACQLU010000057.1 GCA_016203935.1 Parcubacteria group bacterium
AAGTGCTCGACGTCGTTCACTCGCTGATTGAATCCGACCGGCGAAAATTCATACTTACTGGTTCATCTTCCCGCAAATTAAAACGCGCGGGCGCGAATCTTCTGGCGGGCCGCGCGTTCGTCTATTCGATGCGCACTTTTTCCATAATGGAATTAGGCGATCGCTTCGATTTGCAGGATGCGCTTCAGTGGGGGATGCTGCCTAAGATATTCAGCCTGAAAAAACACGCCGACAAGAAACGCTTTCTTGATTCCTATGCCCAGACTTACGTTCGCGAGGAGATCTTGATCGAGCAGTTGGTGAGAAACGTGGTTCCGTTCAGGAACTTTCTCAAGACCGCCGCATTCGAGTCGGGCCACATCTTGAATTATGAAAAAATCAGAAAGCAACTCGGCGTGGAAAACAAGACGGTCCAATCTTATTTCGACATACTGGAAGACACTTTTATCGGATTCAGACTGCCTGCATTCGACGAGTCCGTGCGCAAAAGTCAGTTGAAACATCCGAAGTTTTATTTCTTCGATGCTGGCGTTCAACGTTCCTTCACGAATGAACTGACGAATCGTGTCGTGGAAGGAACATCAAGTTTTGGACTTTCGTTCGAACAGTTAATGATTCAGGAGTGCCAAAAACTCAACGAGTACTTTGAACTCAGTTTTGAATTGAGCTACCTGTGCACAAAGAACGAGGCGGAAATTGATCTCATTCTTTCGCGAGGCAGGGATCGTTTCGCTGTGGAATTCAAATCATCCGGGCGTGTCGATCCCGATCGCGTGAATGCGCTTCAGACACTCGCGCAAGACATAAGAGGCTGTAAGAAAATCTTTTTTGTTTCCCGCGATCCAAAGCCCATCGTGATTGGCGGCGTATCGTGCTTGCACTGGCGTGAGTTCTTCGGAAAGACCCTGGCAGGGCTTTGATGAAGAACTTACTTCCGAAGGAGGTCGTCGCAGACTCCGCCGTTATCGGGCGGCGTTCCAACGTGGTCACGGATACTCGCGATGCTGCAGGTACGAATGCTGTACTTCGAGACTGGCAAGCCGACCAGCGAAGGGTCCTCCTCGGATAAGCCGAAATGGCAACCGATAACGGTCTCAAGCACGGTCTTGCCGGCCGGTGTCTTAAAGCTCGCCTCGTAGGTTTCATGGTAGTAGGTGAAAAAACCGATGTACCCGGGTTTTGAAAGCCACTGGTGCTTGACCAGGTTAGGGCCGTCCAGCGTCAGTTCAGGCACGCTCGCAAGCGTCTTGCGGATGGAATTCATTCCTTTCTCGTCGCCATACTGGCAGAGCGCATGTCCGGTCAGAACGTCTGTCCAGCGATACTCGTTATTCGTCTCAAGCGCTTCACGGCCGATGCTGAGAATATTCTCGGGATTCCAGTAATAAGAATACGAACGGCCGCCTGGAAAAAAACATCCAGACAACACGGTCAGTGCCGCGAGACACGGAGCAAGCCGCTGCATGAGCCAGAATATCATATTCAGTTCTCGATGAAGCAAATCATCGTTTTTTCAACGGGCGATCTCGCAAGCACATTGAGCTTGGCTTCCCGGATTTCTGAATTGTTATAAAGTTCCTGACCCAGGGTGAGGCGGTAGAGTTCGTCGTGATTATAAAGCAAGCCAATAAACTGGTTACCGTTGGCTTCAACCCACGTGGCCTTAATACCTGTTGTCTTGAGCGCTTCCTGAAAGCCCATCTTCATCGGCCGGGCAGCGACGATCATGCTGGTTTGCTGAGGGTTTCTCATGTGTGAAACAAGCGCAACATACTCACTAAGGCCGTCTGAGCGGCGGAACTCTTCCTGGCTTATGCACCGCATCGATGTTTCATGGGCGAACCCATTGGCCATCGTTGCAAAACCCAGAACAATCAAAAAGATAACTCTACGCATAACGCGGTCTCCTGTTTAGAATTTAATAACTTCAGTTTCATAGCATAAGATAACTCGCCGTGTCAAGCGCCTGGTATTACAGCTTTTGAAGCCACACGTCCTCCAGACTAAAACACCAAAATGCCGCATCACAGCTAAGCCTCGGATATTTTGGAGCAATTCGGTGTAACGCAATCAAGAGAGAGATGCATTGTGATTCCTGACTATTTTGGTATACTTAACGGAGATCATTAAAGCCAGGTCACGCCACTGCGCGTGAGCGAGGGCTGTGCTCCGGGTAGAGTGGAGCGTTGCGGAACGTAAGGGGAATTGATGTTTTTTAAATCCAAGAATCTCCTCATTTGCGAAGTGCTTGCGCTGGCATTTCTCACTAGTTCATGTGGCTTGCAACCAGAACTCCTCCGTGACTTAAGTAAAACGAAATCCTCTTCAAACGCTGAGGCGTCTAACGTCATTTCCGGAACGGCGTTTCCGTTCATCGGTTTGCTAGCCAAGAACTCCCAAGCCTTGCCTCGTGAGGTTTTATTTTCCTCGCTGCTCATTCCTTCCGCCTTTGCCGCGAGCTGCTCGGGAGCAAGCGTTTCGCTTTATGCGCTGGGCGCAGACGGGAAAAAGTTGACACCCGCGCTGATGACGGCGTCGCTTGCCGTGAACGCGACCTACTCTTTTGAACAGGTGAGGGCGGCGGGGGCTAACGAGTATACAGAAACCACGAATCTTGTGGAAGCCTCGGGCTGCGATAAGATCTATGCAAGACCGGTCACCGATTTAAATTTCAGTCAGGATATTTCTGGAGCTTCAAATCTGATCGCGCTCGCGCCTAATGCGGACACCCCGATATCGCTGCGCCAGATCAGCCGGCTTAAAATCCTAAACTTAATCAATCTCATTTCAAGAAAGATCCAGGGATCAGCCAGCGCCTTAAACGACACAGTATTTAACGCCACAACGGGCGACCCTGAGATTTTAAGCGCCTTTTCGAACGCCTTTGGTACTGGCCTTAATACCCTTCAGGAAGCCGCTCCCATGATCCGCGAGATCACGGCGCCTTTGGCCGCCGATGAGCTCGTGCCGGTCACGTTTGAGGCCAAAGCCTCTCACTTTCGGTTAAC
>JACQLU010000059.1 GCA_016203935.1 Parcubacteria group bacterium
TACCACATTGTGCGTGGCGTCTATGACACCACCGGCGTAGAGAACCGAAAGCAAGGGCGAAGCCTCTATGGGGCGAAGAAGGTAAAGCAGCAAGAGCAGTCGTAAATGCCGAATTACTAATGACTAATTTCTAATATCTAATGAATGTCTAAATGAATGTCTAATGGATTAATTCTTCAATTAGGCATTAGAAATTAGAAATTATAATCATCAGTCATTTTTTACGCTATGCGTCGAGCCCGTGCAAAAAAAAAGGCGATAAACCCCGATCCCAAGTATGCGAGTGTGTTACTTGGCAGATTTATCAATGTGGTGATGAAGCAGGGAAAGAAAAGCGTTGCCCAAACCATTGTCTATGATGCCTTGGCGCGTATCTCGCAGAAGCTGCAAGCCGATCCGATTGAGGTCTTCGATCAAGCTATCCGCAACGTCACCCCAATTTTAGAGGTCCGCCCACGGCGGATTGGCGGTGCTAATTACCAGATTCCAATCGAGGTGGTGGGTGATCGGAAATACGCTTTGGCATTCCGTTGGATCCTCACCGCGGCGGCGACTCGCAAGGGTGCGCCGATGGGCGAGCGGCTCGCACTTGAACTGCTCGATGCGTACCATCGTACCGGCGCCGCCATCAAAAAGCGTGAAGACGTGCACAAGATGGCCGAGGCGAACCGCGCCTTTGCCCACTTCGCTCGATTTTAATCTACCCGATCCTAATCTACGAATGAGATCCGAATGCCCCCAATGTCATCCGAATCTACGAATGTCCGATCCGAATAATTCGTATCATTCGGATGCGATTCGTAGATTGGGATCGCGTTCATGTAATTCGTAGTATTCGGATCGCTTTATTTGTGTATGCCTCGCGAATATCCTCTCGAACACATCCGAAACATGGGAATTATCGCCCACATCGACGCGGGTAAGACTACCGTGAGTGAGCGCATTCTTTTCTATACCGGCAAGACCTATAAGCTCGGTGAGGTGCACGAGGGTACGACAGTCATGGATTACATGGAGCAGGAGCGGGAACGCGGTATCACCATCACCGCGGCGGCCACAACCTGTTTTTGGAAGCCCACCCAGGGTATTTTCCCCAATATTCAGCACCGCATTAATCTTATTGATACGCCCGGCCATGTTGACTTCACGGCGGAAGTAGAGAGAAGTCTACGGGTACTCGACGGCGGGGTGGTCGTCTTTGACGGTGTTGCCGGTGTTGAGCCGCAATCCGAGACGGTCTGGCACCAGGCGGATAAATACCAGGTACCGCGCCTCTGTTTCATAAATAAAATGGATCGCATGGGTGCCGATTTCTATAAGGACCTCGCCGCGATCCATGAGCGGCTTACCCCCCACGCGGTCGCGATCCAACTTCCGATCGGCGCCGAAGCGAACTTCCGCGGTATCGTTGACCTCGTAACCATGAAAGCCCGTATCTGGAAAGACGAATTGGGAAAGGAGTTCGAAGAATCAGAGATCCCTTCGGAGCTAAAAACCGAGGCTGAAAAATATCACGCGACCCTCGTGGAGAGAGTTGCCGAAACCGACGATGCGCTCACCGAGAAGTTCCTGGCCGGAAAGTCCGTAGCAGAAGCAGAACTTCGCGCGGCGCTTCGCAAGGCAACTCTGGCATTTCAGTTGGTACCGGTACTCTGCGGCGCGGCGTTACAAAATAAGGGTATTCAGCTCTTGCTTGATGCTATCATTGATTACCTTCCTTCGCCGCTTGATATTCCACCGGTACGTGGACACGATCCGGTGAATGGTACCGAACTTACCCGCAAGACCGACGACCACGAACCATTTGCCGCCCTCGCCTTTAAAATCGCGAGTGACCCGTTTGTCGGTACACTCGTTTTCTTCCGTGTCTATTCGGGCATGTTACAGGCCGGTTCCTACATTCTTAATGCTTCCACCGGTAAAAAAGAGCGCATCGGAAGGCTCGTGCGTCTTCACGCCAATCACCGTGAAGATATCACCGAAGTCTTGGCCGGCGATATTGCGGCGGCGGTGGGACTTAAGAACACCACGACCGGCGATACGCTCTGTGATCCAGAAAAGCCTATTCTCCTTGAGAAGATCATCTTCCCCGAACCGGTGATCTCGGTCGCCATCGAGCCTAAAACCAAAGCCGATCAGGAAAAAATGGGGTTGTCACTCGTGCGGCTTTCCGAGGAGGATCCCACCTTTCACATCTCTACGAACGAAGAGACGGGACAGACAATTCTCTCTGGTATGGGCGAGCTTCATCTTGA
>JACQLU010000063.1 GCA_016203935.1 Parcubacteria group bacterium
CTGTGGCACTATGGAAAAAAGGGAGACTGGCGGCGCTAATGCGGTGAAGTTCGAAAGTAGGTGAGCAAGTGGTACGATGGCTGTGTGAAGCTCGAATTCACTAACCACTTGCACCAGAAAATTCGCGAACGAAACATTGCGTGATATTCTTCGCGCATGGAAATCTCATATGATAAAAGAGCTGATGCGCTGAATGTGATCTTGCGCTCTGGCAAAGTGGCAAAAACGCTGGAAATTGGTTCTGAAATTTACGTTGATGTGGACAAAAAAGGAAACACGCTCTCGTTTGAAATTATAGGAGCGAGCGAGAAGATCGGGCGCAAAAATTTCGGCAGAGTCATTGTCGGAAGGAAGTCGCTCGCAATTCCCGCGCTCGCATAAAACGCCGCTCTCCGAGCTCTTCGGATTCACCACACAGCTGCGAAGTCTCACCGAAGGCTCCCGATTTTCATGCCGAGTAATCGAGGCGTAGAAAATCGCAGTTCCCGCAACGTGGCGAATGAAGCAATAGCTTCGAGAAAATAACGCCGGGAAAAGTCTACATCCCTCCGCTTACTGCATATCCCGATACTTAACTTCTTAGTTAAGTATCGGGATATTTGCAACTGCTCACGTAGAAGCCGGAGGTTTTCCCCATTTTGTCCAAAATACTATGGACAAAATGAAAAAATGTGCCACTATTTCTTCATTACTTCATAACTCCTTCTCGTTCATGCGCACCAAAATCGCGTTCACCGTTACCACACTTCTCCTCCTTGCCTCTCCTCTCGTCGCCTCAGCGGATCTCTTAAGCGACCTCCAAGCCCAGGTCCAAGCACTTCTTGCGCAGATTGCTGCTCTGCAAGGGCAGCAGACATCTCCACCGCTACCTCCAAATGGCGACGACTATCCGACCCCAACTCCCGGAAACACCTGTCCCAATCTCTCCGTCACCATGCAGCGTGGCGCACGGGATGCGACAATGGGCGGACAAGTCTCCGAACTCCAAATCTTCCTTGCAAACCGCTACAACCTGAACGACGAAGATGTCGTGACCGGCTACTTTGGCAGGACAACCGAACGATACGTCATCCAATTCCAGCGTGAACAAGGACTCCCCACCTTTGGCATCGTCGGCTCTCTTACGAGAGCAGCCATAGGGAGGGTCTGCGGCGGCGATGCGGTGCCTCCTATAGCATGCCCCATTTACAGCCCACCCCTTTGTCGCGATGGAGAGATCCTGGTGGGTCAGGGGGTAGATGAGCGTGGCTGTCAGCGACCTCCAGTGTGTCGACCCGGTTCAACGAGTAACGTTACTCTTATGGCCTCTCCATCTTCTGGTGTTCTCTCTGCAGCTTACGGAACGCCGACACTATGGGTTGATTTTAATGTAAGCAACTACACTCCGGTAGGCGGTGAGATCGTTGATTTTGGCGATGGAAGTCGAAGTGCGCTCGGATATACGACGAGAACCAACAGTCGTCATGATTACCACAAAGCTGGCACCTATACCGTGCGCCTGCTTGGGCCGGGTTGCGATTCTGCTCCAGGTGGAATCACCTGCACGGCGGTGAGACAGGTACTTGCCAGCACGATAGTGGTAGTCAGCGACCAAGTCCGCCCGTCTTCAGATTCAATCTCTATTGAATCACCAACGGGTGTGTATCTGCCGGGGGACTCTATCGGAATCCGATGGAGGGTGAGCGGTATTCCCGCGGATGCACTTGGGCCATATGCGGTGCGCGCTGAACTTCTGCCGATCGATGCGGGCAGAGACTACGTGCCCGTCATTGGTCAAGACGCCTATGGAGCCAATATTCCTGCAAGTTCTCTTTCTACAACTCTCCCGGCACCACATGGTGGTTGGTGGAATGATTCGACAAGGACGAAAAACGTCGAAAGCAGATACAAAGCGCGAGTAACACTTGCGATCAAAGATCCGAGTGTCTGTGCAGGAAGGCAAATATTCTTGCTCAATATAATCCAAAAATTCTTTGGTGTTTCGACGGCAGAAGCGACCTCGATTGCGCCCTGCAGCGGGTATCGCACCGTCGCATACGCGGACTCTGCGCCGTTTGTAATCAAGCAGCCCAGGTTCTATAAGAATTCAGAGACGCACAACGTGGAGAAAAAGACCGTTACCGTGCAGATGAATATTCTTCTGCCCAACTCATGCTTCGACTACCAACTCTCGTGGGGGGATTCTGAAGTACGCTACCCGCGGACGGGAGAGCCTTCAACGGTAGTATCGCGTCCTGCGGCAGACACAGGCTGTACCGCTGATAGCCCGATGCAGTCAGCGTCCGAATCATTCACCTACTCCTACCATCGCAATGCGGATGTTCCACAACCGATAGGCGCATGGGTGCAGTTGCAAACGAAGCGAGCAGGCGCGGAGCGATGGGAATTTGCCGATGGTCAGAGCGTTTTTGTCCCGTATGCGGGTTCCGGTACACTCCCGCCCCCGCCGACATCCCAATCATGCGATGGCTATCTGCTTTTTTCCTCCTCCAATCGCACAGAAAAGCAGTTCTATCTTTATCCCCAAGGACAACAAGTTGAAAGCGCGGAGATTTGTAAAGCGAAGGCACTCGACGGTTTTCAGAAGTATGGAGGCATAGAGAAACTGAGCAGGCAATATTGTGACATCTATTCAACGGAGCGTCCGGCCACAGTTACGCCTATCGCGGAATTTGGGAAGAACCCTGTTCAACTCGGCTCTCCACTGACGTGTTCAAGTCCAACTACTTTGCCGATCATCTTCACCTCGCCCGTCGGCGGTGAAACGTTCTCGATGGGTCAGAGTATACTGGTTAGGTGGACCAATGGTGACGCACAGGGTCTCGAGTTTGAAAACGTCGACACCAAGCAGCGCACATTCTGGCGCGATGCGCTCGGCGCCGGGCAAGACTATACGCTGCAAGTGCCGGGAGGCCTCACGCCCGGCAAGTACCGCCTTATCGGCTATTGGTATGCGGCGGGAGGACAGCGACGCGATGTGGGCGCAAGCAATGCCTTCACCATCACGAGCGCATCCGATCAACTTTTTTGGGTGCATCCCGATCATGCTTCGAGAATCTGTCGCTACTTTGCCGGTGTCGACCGCTACGATATTGTCAGCAGGCGCGACGCGCGCTGCACGGGGAGCCGGTGCGTGAGCCCGCCTTTCTACTGGCTTGTCGGTTCTGATTGGGCGCTCGCAGAAGACCGTCCGGACTACCTTCCCGCGGATGGCATCGTCTATCAGGTGCGTTGCTCAAGCACTGGGGCGTATCCGATGTCTGCTCCCTCATGCTCTATTTATTCCGACAAAGAATCCTATTCGTACGGCGAAATGATAACCTTTAAGTGGACAAGCACAAACGCAAACTATGCAGTGTTTGTGCCAGATACGTCCGGGAAAGATAATCTCCCAGTTCCCGGAGATAAGCTCGCTGCAAACGGATCCCAACCCATTAGCGCGAGTGTTCTTGGTAATCCGTATGTGACGCTAAAAGTTGTAGGTGCTGATGGCCAGAGCGCGACGTGCTCGAAAACAGTTTCAGTAACACAACCTTCGGGGCCTGCAGCAGTCTCGACGTGGAAGAAGTATGACTTTTCGGCATACAACGGAAAGCTGCACTGTTTCGGCGGTCGATACGTCGGGTACTCACAAAAGTATGGAAAGTGGGTCGGCGCAGCTTCCTGCAACGACGTCACGGATGATCAGTACAAACTCTACATGAGTGACAGCGAAACTGGTACGTACTATCAGATCGCCGATACCGCGGGGCACGGGCAGGACCACTGCGAGCTCGTCAATCCGACCTTTACGATACCGAACGAGGACGATATCAAGAGCGGTGGGTGTGCGACATGCGATATCCTTAACATGAGTGATCCGCAAGGGGAGCCGGTCTTCGTACGTGCCAATTTTGGGCAGCCGTTTTCCTTCCAGACATCGGTATTCTGGGCCGATCTCACGAGTCAGATTTACAAGTGCGGCGTACTGATACCCCCAGCGACTCCACAGGGCGACGGCGCACAACCACCCGCCGGAGCGAATGCGGGGAGAAATTCGCAACTCGCAAGCGTCCTCACCGCTCTCGAA
>JACQLU010000064.1 GCA_016203935.1 Parcubacteria group bacterium
GAGTATCTACGAGTATCGGTCGCCGTAGGCGACCAAATATCTATCAATATTCAAAATGAATATTTTATTTTTCGGCGACATCGTTGGTCGTCCCGGGCGGCGAGGGGTAATAAAACTCCTCCCCGAGCTTAAACGCGAATACGCACCCGACCTTGTCATCGCCAACAGCGAAAATCTCGCCCACGGCAAAGGCATTACCACTTCGACGGTGAGTGAACTGCGTGACGTCGGTATGAGCGTTTTGACCGGCGGCAATCACAGTTTCGCTAAAAGCGAGGGTTTCGCGGTACTTGATGATCCAAGTTTCAAGGTAATAAGGCCGGTCAATATCAGCATGCCATTGCCGGCAGAGTGCATGGTTCCAGCGCCACGGGTGCCGGGGAGAGGATTTCTTAGCGTCACCGTCGGCGCATATGAACTTTTGATTGTTTCTCTTATCGGTCGCGTTTTCTTTCACGATCAATATGACGATCCTTTCCGCGCGATCGACGCGCTCCTCAAGGATGAAGGGCCCCTCGACTTCGCTCCCTCAAAATTTCTCGGGACAAGTCGGGGTAAACGACCCGCAGTGTTCGTCGATTTCCACGCCGAAGCGACTTCCGAGAAAGTTGCCATGGGTCACTACTTGGATGGTCGAGTGGCGGCCGTGGTAGGCACCCATACCCACGTACCCACCGCGGATGCGCGGATTCTCCCCAAAGGGACGGCCTATATAAGCGACGTGGGAATGTGCGGGCTTAAGGAATCGGTGATTGGAGTTGATACGGAACCAATCCTCAACAAATTTCTCACCAATATGCCAGTCGAACACACGATTGCCGAACATGGAGAGGTAGTGGTCCGCGCCGTAGCCGTTGAGATTGATGGCGCGACCGGGAAGGCAAAAAGGATTGAGCAGATTTTGAGAGAAACGGAGGTATAATTGCAAGATACTGGTAGATACTCTATAAGTATCTATAAATATCAAGGAATCGCGGCTCTATTGACACGTTTCTTTCGTGGGACGTAGACTTAATAAGCACATCGACCCGAATTATTCGGGTCATTCGGATGTAATCCGTAGTATTCGGATCGCACTTATGTCACTTGTAGATTAGGATCGCTATTGAAAGGAGGTGAGTATGGTGTCTAAACAAGATGTAATCAACACCATCGCAGGCAAACTCAATGTTTCGAAGCGTGTAGCAGCCGACATGCTCGATACCTTTATTGACGAAGTTACGAAGGCACTCCAGAAAGGGGAGAAGGTAACGATCTCCGGTTTCGGCACCTTCCTGCGCTCTCAGCGCAAAGCACGTACCGGTGTCAATCCAAGAAATCCCGGCGAGAAGATCTCCATCCCCGCCCTCCGTGTTCCCCGCTTCAAGGCTGGCAAACAGCTTAAGGAGGCGGTACGCTAATTCTCTACTGCCACGATTTCAACAACTAAAAGACAGCTCAGTTAAGAAGCTGTCTTTTAGTTTGACCTATCTCAACCTTGCCTGCCCGCCATCACCAGAGCGGGTAAGGGGAATCGAACCCCTTTCTCCACCTTGGAAGGGTGGCATAATACCGTTATACGATACCCGCTTAGGCTATGGCAGGCGGGGAAGGGTGGCGTACTACCATTGTACGAATCCCGCGTACTGCTACGGAGTCTCTACACCTTTCTCTATCGGGCTGGGCGGGGTCGAACCGCCGACCTCTCGGTCCCGAACCGAGCGCTCTACCACTGAGCCACAGCCCGAAATAGTATCCAAACTATATCTCGAAATGGCACCTTGGTCAAACAATCCACATGCGGAAGGAATGGAAAGATGATAGAATAAAATTGTATAAATAGTCGATACTTATAGATACTTGGTCGATCGCCGTAGGCGACCAAATATCTATGAGTATCTATCAATATCAGTAGTATGCTTTCCATCCCCAACAAAACCTTCTACGAGATGGTAGAAAAGGGCGGGCTTGTGCCTGCCAAAGATCTTAAAACCATCTTGGGAGAAGCGGAGAAAAATAAAACCTTCTTAGGATCGCTGTTGGTGAGCCGCAACCTCATGGCGGAGGATCAGCTTGCCGAGATGATCGCCCAGTACCACAAAGTGGAATACGTTGATCTTACCAAGAAGAGTATCGATCGCTCCGTGCTTGAGTTAGTCCCAGAATCGATTGCGCGCACCTACGAGCTTATCGCCTTTGAGCGACAGGGGAGAAACGTCTCCCTCGCCATGCTGGATCCCAAAGATCTCACCGCCATCGATTTCATCAAGAAGAAGACCGGATTTACGGTGAAACCCTACCTCACCACCGAGAAGGCACTTGAAACCGTACTCGCGAGTTACAGAGTAAGTCTAAGAGCCGAGTTTGACCACATCCTCAAAGAGAGTGCCAAAGAGTCGAAGGCGAGTACGGGGGCAAGCCTCGAAGAGGTCGCGGTAGATATCCCGATTGTGCGCGTGGTCGATACCCTCATCCGCTACGCCGTCTTTGAGGATGCTTCCGATATCCATATCGAACCGAGCGAGAAATTCGTGTTGGTCCGTTATCGGATCGACGGCGTACTTCGTGAGATGTTGACCCTCCCTAGGGAGATCCATCCCGCGGTGGTCGCGCGTATCAAAATCCTTAGTAACCTTAAGATCGATGAGCACCGACTTCCGCAAGACGGCCGCATTAAAGTCGAAACCAAAGAATTCAAAATTTCACTCCGCGTATCTACGATCCCGATCTTCGATGGGGAGAAGATCGTGATGCGTATCCTCGACGAAGAGGGGGAGAATCTCGATTTCGAACAGCTGGGCTTTATCGGGAATCTCCAAGAGACTATCGAGCGCTCGTTTAAACGCCCCCATGGGATGATCCTGGTGACCGGCCCCACCGGTTCGGGGAAGACTACGACACTCTACACCGCGCTTAAGCAGCTCAACACTCCCAAGGTGAATATCTCAACCGTGGAAGACCCGATCGAGTATCGCATGGAACGGGTGAATCAAATCCAAGTGAACCCCAAGATTGGACTCACCTTTGCGATGGGTCTAAGAGCACTCCTAAGGCAAGACCCTAATATCATCATGGTAGGGGAGATTCGCGACCAAGAGACCGCGGATATCGCGATCAATGCCGCACTCACGGGGCACCTTGTGCTCTCGACGCTCCATACCAACAACGCCCCCACGGCCCTGCCGCGGCTTTTAGATATGCATGTGGAGCCGTTCCTTATATCGAGCACGGTGAATGTCATTATAGGACAGCGCCTCGTGCGCAAGATTTGTCGTAACTGCATCGAGAGCTATACCCTTTCCAAAGAAGCCATCACCGAACTCAAAAAACAGATCGACGTCGACCACATTCTCTACGCGCTGAAAAAAGCGAATGCTATTCTCACCGAAGTAGAGAGTCTGGAGAGTCTCCTCTTCTACCGGGGCAAAGGGTGCGAACAATGCGGCAACACCGGCTACAAGGGAAGAATTGGCATCTACGAAATCTTAGAAGTGACCGATACCATCCGCGCCTTAATTTTGAAACGTGTCTCTTCCGACGAGATTACCCAGGCGGCGCTTAAAGAAGGTATGCTCGTCATGGCGCAGGACGGATTCATTAAGGCGAAAAGTGGAGTTACTACGATTGAGGAAGTGTTGCGTGTCACCAAAGAGTGACACAAAATCAAAATGTAAAAGTCAAAGTTCAAAACGACAATGGAAAATTCAAAATGGTATCGATGTTCTCGAAGAGAACTTTACTCATTTTGCACTTTGGATTTTGCATTTTGAATTTCTGTTATGCCCGAATTCACCTATACCGCGCGTGACGCGCAAGGAAAAATCGAACAGGATACGTTAGAGGCCGAGTCGGTCGATGCCCTCGCGCGGACACTCCGCGCACGGGGCCTCACAGTGACGAACGCCGTACCACGCATTAAAACGAAAGCCCCGTTTTTTACCCTCACGGGCGTTTCGGTGCTCGAGAAACTGCTGTTTATGAAGTACCTTGCGGTGATGATCCGCGCGGGGGTACCGCTCGCGCGAGCACTGTCCATCCTCTCTCTCCAAACCAAGAGCCGAAGTTTTAAAAAGGTGATCACCGAACTTACTGAAGAGGTTCGTTCCGGTATGTCGCTCTCTACCAGTATGGCTAAACGGCCTTCGATATTCCCTGAGCTTGCGGTTGCCATGGTAGGGGTGGGGGAACTCTCGGGTAACCTTGAAAAGAACCTCGAGGAGGTGGCGATTCAAATGAGGAAAGACTTCGAACTTAAGCGCCGCGTGCGGGGCGCACTTATCTTACCCGCGATCATCCTCACCGCCCTCATCGGCGTCACGATTCTCATGCTCACCGTAGTCCTTCCCAAACTGATTACTATTTTCGAAGAGAGCGATATTGAACTACCGCTCGCGACACGGATGGTGGTGGGTATCACCGGGATTTTAAGCCGGTATGGGTTTTGGGTTGCATTGGTTGCCGTAGCCGTGATTATCGGTCTTGTGGCACTTCTTAAGAGCGATAAAGGGAAGCGTACCTTTCACCTGCTCGCGCTCCGTATGCCGATTGTGGGAGAGATCATGCGTAAAATTAACCTCGCTCGCTTCGCCCGTACCATGGGCTCGCTTCTGGGAAGCGGCATCTCGATTGTAAAGGCGATCGAAGTAAGTAGCGGTGTCGTGGGGAACGTCACCTACCGCGCAGCACTCCTTACGGCCTCAACCGAAGTGAAGCGTGGCACCAATCTTCACTCGCTCTTAAGTCAACATCCGCTCCTCTTTCCTCCTCTCGTCACCCAGATGGTGGGGGTAGGCGAGGAGACGGGTACCATTGAAACCGTACTTCACGACCTCGCCGATTTTTATGAAGCCGAGGTGGAGGAGATACTCCGGAACATGGCCTCGATCCTCGAGCCGGTACTGACCCTCATGCTGGGACTCGGGGTAGGCGGTATTGCCCTCGCCATTATCCAGCCGATCTATACTCTCATTACGCAGGTACAATGAAAGATAAACCGATCCCAATCTACGAATGGATCCGTTCGGATGGGTCTAAGGGTTTCACCCTCTTTGAGCTTTTAATGACCCTTGCGATCCTGGGGATTGTTTTGGGTTCGATCTTTGGTATTTACATCACGACATTTCGCGTGGTCGGGGTAAACCGCAGCCGGGTGGTGGCACTGGAACTCCTCACTGAACGCATGGAACGTATCAAACAGATGGACTACGCCGATATCGGTACTACCTTCGGCTGGCCGAGCGGAACCATTCCTTCGACGGAAACGGTACTCGAGGAAGAGATCACCTTCATTATAAACGCCGACGTCCGCTATATTGATGACCCCTTCGATGGATTGGTTACCGACCCTACCCCCGATCCCTATCCTGCAGATTACAAGCGCATTGCACTTACCGTGAACTGGGAAGGTTTTAGTAATGTCGCTCCGCCTAAACTTGTTTCTAATGTAGTGCCTCCCGGACTCGAAAGTCAGCAAAGCGGAGGTACTTTCATTCTTACGGCATTCGACGCCGATGGGGCGCCGGTTGCTGGCGCTTCGGTAACAGTCACAAACCCCGACGAAGGGATTAACATCTCTACGACGACCGATGTCGATGGCAAGGTGATTTTGGTAATTCTCCCTCCCGACGATGGGGGGTACCACGTGGTGGTGAGTAAAACTGGTTTCTCGACCGATAGCACCTATCCGGTTGATCCCATAAATAACCCGGCACCGACAAAGCCCGATCTTACCTCTATCGATGGAGAGGTGACCGAAGCGAGTTTTGCTATTGACGAAGTCGCTGATCTCACCATCACCACCTACCGCACGCTCCAAAACGGAGAACTCGCAGACGATCTTAATCCCTACCCCGATGTCACACTTGATATTCATGGAGCGAAGCTCAAAGGCACTGAGCCAACACCACTCTATAAGTACACCACTTCAGCCTCTAGTGACGCTAACGGTGTACTCACATTGAGTGACATCGAATGGGATGAGTATAGCGCCATGCCAAGCGGAGGAACTGGTCTTACGGTAAGCGGTTTTACGCCCGCCTATCCTATCACCGTACCACCCGCGAGCGCTACCGCGCTCTCGCTTCGCTTGGCGCCCACGAGCACCCACTCACTCATTGTTACCGTACACGATCAGGGTGGAGGACCGGTAATAGATGCTACGGTAACCCTCTCTGAATCAGGAAGTGGCTACACAAAAACGCTTACCACCACCGACTGGGGACAGACGTTCTTTAGGGATCTTAATGTACTCACCTTTACCCTCGATATCACCGCGGCCGGGTTTTCGGCTTATAGCGATACGACTCAAGTGAGTGGTTTTACCCTCACGACGGTAACCATGGCTCCCTAACTCCGTGAAAATTCCGGTATACACCACTATGCTATCCTTAAAAAGAGTCAACTTTAAAAGCTTAAGGGAATCGCCAAGAGGTTTCACTCTCCTTGAACTTCTCATTGTGGTGGCGATTATCGCGCTTACCTTTGGAGTCGTCTTCATCTTCATTGTGCGCGGGGTCACTTCCCAGCGTCACGCAATCGATAGCTTGATCGCCCAAGACAAGGCTCAAAAGGTGGTGACCCGTCTTACCAAGAGGCTTAGAGCCGCGCGACCCTCCGACATCGGCTCCTATCCTATTGCCGAGGCAGAAGCAGCGAGACTTACCTTCTACTCCAATGTGGACGGAGACCAACTTACCGAACGCGTGACCTACGAGATCACGAACGAAACGCTTACCGAAACGGTGCTGAAACCTTCTGGTGACCCCTTAGAGTATACCGGGACAGGAACCACCGAACTCGTGATTGAACATGTACGAAACGAGGAGGGTGCAGTATTTACCTACTACGCGCGCGGGGCAAATCCCGGTGACCCTCCGCTTGCCGAACCGGTCGCGGTAAGCACTATCGGCTTAGTAGAGATTTCGCTCATCATCGATGAGGTAACAAACATGCTCCCGCCCCCTTTCCAATTGCGAACGCTTGTATGGCCGAGAAATATATGAGAAAAATTCAAAATTCAAAAGGTAAAAGGCAAAATAAAGGAAGTTCACTGATTATCACGATTGTCTTCGTCGCTGTCTTTGGTTTGCTACTCGCGGGCCTTGCTCAGGTGACCACCACCCAGCTTCGCGTGGGAACCCAGCGACAGGAATTCATTCAGGCATTTGAAATTGCCGAAGCGGGACTCAATTACTATCGCTGGCATCTTGCCCACGACCCCGAGGACTACTATGACAACAATGACCCGGGAACATCTCCGGGCCCGTATATCCATAGCTACAAAGATAATGGCGGCGTCACGATTGGCAGGTTTGAACTTACCATCACCCCGCCCGGGAATGGTTCTACCATCGTCCGCGTCCGCTCGGTAGGCTATCTCTTAGATGCGCTCACCAAAAAGCGTACCCTAGAGGCACTCTTTGGTATTCCTTCATTTGCCGATAACCTCTTTCTCATTAATGGTGCGGTCGCCTTCTCCTCAACCGCTACGGTCTCCGGCACCATTCATTCCAATAGTGGCATCCGCTTTGACGGCGTGACCGATAATTTCGTCGAGTCGGCAGTGGCAACCTATCAATGTCTTCCCCAACATGGGTGTAATCCCGCGCAAGAGAAGCCTGGCGTGTGGGGAAGTGGCGGACCACAGAGTTTCTTCCGCTTTCCCGTGCCGGCGATTGACTTTGCCGCGGTAACCTCCGACCTTTCGGAATTGAAAACCCTGGCCCAAGCCGAGGGTTTCTACCGTGGAACGATCTCCCAACCCGGCTACCATGTGACGCTTAGAACCGACAGTACCTTCGACCTCTGGCAGGTAAACAGTATCTATTCTTCCAAAACGATCCGCACGCAGGCTTTTCTCGGCAATTTTCCCTATCCCGCAACTCAACTTCTCTTCTTTGAGGATGACGTCTGGGTAGACGGCACCATCGACGGGCGACTTACCATTGTTGCCGCGAAACTTCCCTCCGGTGGCAATCCTGACATTATCATTAATAACAATATCCTCTACGCCCAGCGCGACGGCAGTGATGTCTTGGGGCTCATCGCGCAACGCAATGTGCAGGTGCGACGCAACGCACCAGACATTCTCTTTATAGACGCAGTGATGCTCGCCCAGACCGGCAAGGTCTTCTATGATGTGGGAAGCGGTACCCTCAAAGATGAACTCCATGTATACGGATCGATTCTCTCGAGCGAATCACCCTACTTCAAGGCGCTTGCCGCGAATGGAGGTGTAATCTCTGGCTACGAGCTCACTTTTTATACCTTCGACGGCAACCTCTTCTTTGGGCCGCCGCCCCACTTTCCCACGACCGGACAATACGAACGGATTAGCTTCGAAGAGATCAACTAAGAATGAGAACAGCGTTCGTTACTATGGTATACTTAATGCAAAGGAAAGGTTAAGCGATTGAGTCTATCCTGAATTACTAATTTCTAATGACTAATGTCTAATCAAACCCAAATGACCAATGGTAAATTGGAATCTTTAGCATCAGTTATTGATTAGTTATTAGAAATTAGTCATTAGGAATTCTATGGTATGTTTCCTCGTGCTTCCATCGGCCTCGAGATAAATGACCATGCTATTAAGTACGTAGAGGTGAACGCCCGTAAGCGTGCTCTGGTACTTACTTCCTATGGCACCGAGGTGTTGGGTCCCTCAATCGTGACGAACGGCCTTCCCACCAATCCCGGAGCGCTTACCGAAGCGCTCACGAAGTTATTTGCCATGCACCCCGATGCGCGGGGAGATATCGCGAAGCGTCATTCGATTGCTATGGCCCTTCCCGAGACGAATCTCTTCGTACGCACGGTGACACTACCCGCCATGGATGAGGAGGAAGTGGCGAATGCGGTCGCCTATCAAGTCGAGCAATATATACCCCTTACCCAAGATCAGGTCTATCTTGACTCACAGATTATTGATCGCCACGCTTCGGGGGAGATGCACGTGCTTCTCGCGGCCGCACCACGACAGATGATCGATGACTACACCACGATTCTCAAGAAAGCTCATCTTGCCCCCTCTTATTTTGAACTCGAACCGGCGGCGATCATGCGCGCACTGGTGAAACCAGAAACGGTGAGCGCTACTAAGGGGGTTATTTTAACCGACGTGGGAGCAAAGAAGACGAGTCTCGCCGCGGTGCGCGAGGGGAGCCTTGATTTTACCGCGGGCATCGATATCGGGGGAGAGAGTATCGTGACGAAAGTCGCCCAAGCCAAGAAACTGGATACGAAACGAGCCGAGGGGCTCGTGCGCCGCGTGGGATTACGCAAAAAGAAGGATCCCGAGGTATTTGAGCTCATCAAGACCGAGGTAGATATGATCGTCGCCGAAATCAAAAAAGCGGTGGAATATGTGGGGCGACAAAATTCGCAAGCCGAGCATACGATTACCGAGGTACTCCTCTCCGGCGGAGTCGCTAACCTCACCGATCTTCCGGCCTATATTGAACTCGCTACTGACATCCCTACCAGCATTGGTGATCCTTTTCTGAAAGCAACGCCGCTCCTCTCGGGTCGTTTCACCCCCCTTTCGAAAATTGACGCTTTAAGCTATGTCACCTCAATCGGCCTTGCCTTAAGACCGTTTCAGGAAACCTGATTCCTGCTCAGAGGTCAGAGATGAGAGATCTACGTAACTATCTCCCTCACTGACCGCTTATCCCTGAGCTCTGACCTACCGCTATGATCACCATCAACCTCCTCTCCCCGCAAGAAAAAACTGAACGCGTCATCGCCGAGCGGTACCGTTATGCGTATCAGATACTCTTTGCTGGTGCCGCACTCATTATTGGCGCGATAATCATTCTTTTCGCCATGCAAGTTTTCTTCACCCTCCATACGCGCACCGTAAAAGAGATGGTAGAGGCGCAAGAAACACTCGTCGAGACTCCCCAGGTTCAGGCGCTTGAGAAGGATGTCACCACATTTAATGCCTATTTGAAACGGATCGATGCACTCATTATGGCTCACCCCGCATGGTCGCGTATCCTTGCTGATATTGCGAACCGCATTCCCGAGGGAATCCAGCTTACCCGCCTCGATGCCGAGACTAAAACGGGCGTCATCAACCTTGGCGGCAAGGCACGTACGCGCGATGAGGTGCTCGCCCTCCGTACCAATATCTTAGGGTCACCCTTCTTTACGGGCGCTAATTTTCCCTTGGCCAATCTCGAGGCCGAACGCGACATCGAATTTAGCTATTCCTTTTTCCTCAAGGAAGACGCCCTCACCAAAGACCTATAGGACCTATAGGTCTTATAGGGCTTATCGGTCTTACCAGAACCCATGAAACAAAAACAAGAGCAACGTCTCATTCTCAGTATCATTGGATTTCTCCTCTTCGCCGCCGGAATGTTCCTCTTTGGACTTCGGCCGCTCTATGGCACTGTCGTTCAAAAAACCGAGGCGCTCCGTACCGAACGAGAACTTATCGCGGTTTTAAGTAAGCGCGCCGAGGCCCAACGGCTCCTCAAAAACCAGTTCGAGCCGTTCGCCGCTTTTCAGGATCTCCTTGACCACGTCTTCTTGCGCGAACCGCGGATCGTCGATTTTGTGAGGCAGCTCGAGAGTATCGCGGCGGCAACCAAAGTAACCCAAGAAGTCACTTTGTTTGAGCCGGTCATTGAAGCACCTAAAACCAAGAGCAAAGCGAAGAAGCAAGAAACGGCACAAGATCCCTTTGAGCTTAAGTACCAGCTTAAACTTACCGGGGCGTTCCCCGATGTGATCGAATACCTCTCACGGCTTGAAAATCTGCTCACTATCACCGACGTCGATCGGGTGACGGTTCAGATCAATAGTGAAGCCGAGCGGGCGCGCACTCTGGCGGGTGGTGGGGGTCCAGTGGTGATTGATACGATCGTCGCCGCACACGCGTACTTTGACGAGATCGCCCTTAAAACCGAGGGGTTCACTAATCCTATTGAATCACTGGGCAAACCCACCCCCACGCCTGCGGCGAGTAAGAACGCGACCACTTCTCAAACCACCAAAGAACCGCAGGAACTCAACCGCGAAGATTTCGATCCCCAACAAGGAAACTAATATCCGCCAATAATATCTAACCATGTTATTCTTTAAACGAAAAACGAGAGTGGAAAAGAAATCAAAAGGCAAACGATCCCGCCGCTCGCTCGGGCTATTCTTACTTCACAACGGCACCTACCTCGTGCTCGCGGTGGGATTAGTTGGGTATCTCGCACTCGGGGTGAGTGTGGTATCGCTGCTCTCGCAGAAGACGACCAACGATGAAGTGCTCAAGGAAAAATTGCGAAAGGAGGTCACTTTTTCAGAATCACTTGCTGAGCGTGTCATCGAGAACCTCGAGGCGTTCCAAGTCTATACACCGCCACCGCCGGAGGAGTTCAACCTCGGCCGCGGCGATCCCTTCGCTCCCTATGAAGGAGCGGGGAGTGGTTCCGCTTCAACGACGGGGTTGTAATCTTAGTCGGCCATTACTGATTCCCAAGAGGGGTCCAACCCTCTTTTTTGTTACGTTCAAAATTTTAGGGACCCATGCGTGGGTCCCGTATCTCTCACTTATGTTAGGTCCGCGAAGAAGAAACTATCCTCTTCTCTAAAATACACAACCAAGAGGTGACCGGCGGTTTTCCTCCTGTTAGGAAGCTTATATGTAAAAGCCTCCACCCGTCTTTCCCCCAGCTATTCAGGCGATTTTGTAAACCACCCGGCCCCTCCTCCTTAAGAACAAGATCGACTATGTATTCGTACCTTTCCATGCAACCCTCCTCTTGAAATAATATGAGAAAATAATTCAACCACACCGAAGAAATCTAGTCAAATGATCGTTACTTTTCCACAGGCTGATCGTACTATCTATGGCGTGCACAAAAGCAGAAACATTGACAAATATAAGCAAATATAGTAAATTGTGCACGTTTGTCTCCCAAAGCCATCTTGGCTAATTCAAAAGGGGGACAGGGAGGGTAATGAGAAACTTCGTTCCGTTGTTAGTGGTGGCCTTGATTGGGCTCGCCGCCTGTCAGCCTGCAGTGCCAGAGGCGCTCGGGGTCGAGGTCCTCGAGCCGACCACAGGTGTGGCGGTCGAGGAGATCGTGGCCATTCGGTTCCAGACCACCGGCCCGGTGGCGACGGTCAGAGTCTCGGTCCAGAACTTCGAGACCGAGGTGCCAGCAAGCCCTCTCCAGACTCGTAGTTTGGAGTTCATCTTCTTGCTGGACACTCTCAATCTCGAAAATGGCCCAGCGGTCATCGAAGTGGCGGTTGCCGACAACCTCGGCAACGAGGCCACAGACCGCACCGCGGTCAACATCCGGAATTTCTTTGTCCGGACACTCTCGCCCGAGGATCTGGCAACTGTCTCGGAATTTATGACCGTCGACGTCAAAACGAACCGACTCGTCGGTTCCGTTGACATCGTGGTCTACGACGGGTTCTTCGCAAAGTTCTTTGAGCAGCTAGTCCCCGTCGATGGCCACGTCATCCTCGACGTCGACACCGCCGCCTTCACCGACTCGAAGTTTAGCCCTATGGGCGTCGCATTCGTTGATGCCTACGGCTACTTCGAGGACGGCAGCCCAATCTATGAGGAGACGGGGTTTGACTATACAGACGTCTTCTTTGCGAACGGGAACGGCCCACCGGTCGAGATCACCGCTCCCAGCGACGGCGAGCTGATTGATGGAAATTTTGTTGCCGTTGCGAACTTCGACCCCAACCGCGTAGTCGCTGCCGATTTCGTCATCTACGATCCGGCTGACTTTCACGCCTTCCACTTCTCCGGAACGATCAGTGGGAGTCAGCTCACGGCTGACATTGATGTTTCCGGGATAACGTCGAAGGGGTCAACCTACCTCGATGTCTACGTCTTTGACAAACAAGGGACCCAAATCGGGTGGGACTACATCGGTCTCAACTTAGGGACCGAGCTCTCGCCTCGCAGCCGTCTTGACCATCCGGCCCTCCCGCAGCTCAACTACGAGCGCGGGATACCACTAAATTAACACTGGATGTTCCCAATAGGGGACACCGCCCCGCGGTCTTTCAAGATCGCGGGGAATCTCTTTTTATGCCCAATCTTTGGCTTGAATATCTACTATAGAGGCTAAACCTCGATAGTTGTGCATTAAACTATTTTTCTTGACCCTTTTCAGCTCACGGCGCGAATTGGGTAAATAGTAAAAGGGGAAACGAAAGGAAGATATACCTCTAAGGGTGAACTATACGAAAAGTGGACAAAGAATTAACGACCTGCTATATCTATGTAGAAATTCCAATAGGGAAAAGGGGGAGAAAACATGGCAAAGGGGAAAAAGGAGCAAAAGGTCCCGCAGGTGGACCCGGAGTTTGTGAAACTCGCCGTGAAACTCCGATTCTTCGAGCCGGAACAGCAACGGCGGATCATCCGCCTGTTTCGGACCACTCCTGGGAGCCCGGAGGAGGCAAGGCTCGCCAGGGAGATCGAAGAATTTGCCCAAGAAGCGAGGAAGCGGAGCAAACGCTCCTCATCCTCTAGGTAGGGAGGAGGGAAAAATGACCACTACTAGAAAAATCCCCCGAGTGGAGGTGAGTCCAGAATTGGTGGAGCACCTCCGGAGGATCCGGTTCTTCGAACCGGGAAGAATGCGCCTCTTCATAGAGGCATGGCGAGAGCTCGCGAAGAAGGAGCGCGAGCAAATCGCGCGGGGAACCAGCAGAAAGAAAAACCCGAGGAGGAAAAAGAGCAACCGCTCTTAATCCTCCGAGTCCAGGCAGGCCGCCAGACAGCTGGCGGTTCTTTTTTGTTAAAAAGAAAAGGCTGGCCGCTTGACGCGAACCAGCCAGTGACTCTCACCCGACGTGATCACCCTCTGGGCGACGACGTCAGGGTGTATTCAGCCCGGCGTGCGCTCTCCTTTTCCTCCACAACTCCGCTTGGGTTTGTAGCCGAAGCGGAGGGATTGATTAGCTCCCTTAAGGGGAGCGGAGGCGGACGCCGGGGTGTTAATCCCAGCCTGCCGTGCCATCCCGCCCCGTAGGGCAGCAGAATGGGAGGGCAGGGGGTTAATACGAGACTATGTAAGCACTTCTAAGAAAACTTGTCAAGGGGTTGTATTAGGGTAGTGCTAAAAAGAGAATCGACTAAGCTTTTTCTTGACCAATGACGCTACCTTCTGGTATAAGTGCAATCACACCATAACTAAAGGAGGTCCATCATGGAAGGAGGGAAACTTGTTCTCGCGGCCTACAAGGACTGGGAGAAAATCGTCAGAGGAGCACCCGAGGAGTGGCAGGGGAAATACCGGTGGTGCCTTAAGACCCTCATGAAAATTTGGCACAATGAGGGAGCGCAAGCAGCAAAAGAATTCATGAAGGAAGTTCAGACATACGATATACCGAAGGAAGAAAGAGAGGTATGGAGTAAAATAAAAGAATTCGTTGAGAAACAAATCGGAATCCTAGGAGAGAAGACGTTCGGTCTCATTTTCTAGGAGAAGGGAGGACACATGATTAAAGACCAGCCTTAGGGCTGGTTCTCCTTTTTCTGATTATGTTTTTTCCAATGGACGGCCGTCGCTTGTAAAAACCATTTTGCTTTTTCCATTTCACGGCCGTGTGTTGAAAAAAGTAAAATCGGAATGCCGGAGAAAACCTAAACTGCTGGACAATCTGCCGATACTGTGATATAAGTGCGCTAGCTTCTCTCGAGTTCCCTATATCAAAACTCGAGAGAAAGGAGGAGGGATGAAAACTTTAGGGATTTTTTTGGCAGTAGCGATACTGCCAGGATGTATGCCTTTTGGCCCGATCCCCCCGGCGGAGGATCCTTTCAGAGTGGAGATAATAACCCCACTCGAAAGGGATATCCTTAGGGGAATGGTAGAGGTGCGTGTCGCTGTGGGTGAGGCGATCACCTCCGTAGAGGTTTCCCTGGACGACAACTATGAGATTTTTTCGGCGTATGGGTTTGATCCCACCGTGGGATCTTGGCTTGTCATTCCCGAGAGTGGTCTCGTGGTTGTCACCATCGATACCACCCACACGACGGCTAATTTCGGGCAAGTTTTTTACATGTTTGACACTTTGCCCGAGCTCGGCGGCGATCTTGCTGTACTGGAAGCTATCGGTTGGTCGCCGATAGAAGGGACGAATCCCGTCGAGTACCACACGTCCCGCGATGAGGTGCGGGTAGTACTGGAGAATGGCAACCTTCCTGCCGTGAAGATTGTCTCCCCTATTGACGACGAACTCGTCAACCCTGCTGCGGTTGCTGTGGTGGTCGCAGTAATCGCGAATCAAGTAGGAACAGGAGAGATTGCGGCATTCACGCCGTATTCGGGCAAGCCTTACTATGTGAGGCTGGGGGTGCAACCCGAGGGTGGATTTATCAGGGCGACGCTTGACCTCTCGGAGGTGACCGAGCCCACAGTCACCCTGACGGCCTCGGTGGAAACTGACGACGCCCTCTTCCGTGAGAGAGGAGACGCTGTCAGAGTTCGCCTGAAATAGCATCAAGAGCCCCCTTCCTAAATTGGAATGTGGGGCTTCATTTTTTACTCTGGGTTCCAGCATACGCTGGAATGACAAATAATACTTTACTGAAGAGATTATCTACTATAGAGGCTAAACCTCGATAGTTGTGCGTTAACTATTTTTCTTGACCCTTTTCAGCTCACGGCCGTGGTTATAAAAAGACAAAGAAAACTCAAACCTTCTCTCAGACACAATCTTAAAAGTATGCTAAAGTCAAAATAATGCCCTTATAGGAGGGAAGGATATGAAAACGGAGAGACGGCATGGAGTAGCATCGACGACCAATCTTTATGAGCAGATTCTTGCACTATGGGAGCAACTTCCCCAGAATGAACGAGAGACCCTCATCCGTAAATTGCTTCCCACCACTACTTTTGGTCAAACGGTGGAGGTGAAATCAGGAGGGGTGATCAAAGCGGAGATGGTCGATCACCTCGCAGAAAGAGTGGTAAAACTTGCGAAGCGCACTCTGCCTCATGATCCCGACTTTGAGCAAAAAGCGCGAGAGGGGTTAAAGGAACTTGACGATCTCTCTCCTCAAGTCATTGAGGAATTCCTCGATGCTTACCCATGGTGGTTCGCCGACGAAGAGGATAAAACCGCGGTAGTTCGTTTTGTAAACGCGGCGAAACAGAAAGGGATTTCGTAACTCCTCCTGTACCTCTTTCACCTTAAGCTACAGACTAAAACCAGTCCCCACGGACTGGTTCTTCATTCCTTGTTTACTAAAAAGATTTCATATACTATCATACGCTTGGAGGTAGCAGTTGGAGGGATGTATGGATAGGGTAACTCAACTTAATGAAGAGTGGCTTTCTTTCTCAAGGGATGGAAGTTCTGATCTCCAGCGACAGGCGACGAATCTCTTGGCCATCTTCATACGCAAAGCCAGTACGTATGGAATCGAGACGGCAATGGAGATGGCAAAGGGGGTATATGATTATAAATGTCCGCTGCCGCCCTATGGCATCAAAGCGTGGTGGCTGGTATGGCGATTTGTGAAATCACATGAGCCCGCCATCCAAACGGCAGATCTCAACCTCTGGTTGATACATCTACCGTTACCAGTACCAACGTCTCCCCATATTTCTTTAGAACCTTCGCCGGCTAATCATATCTTCCCATCCTGACCCTCTCTCACACTTGTGAAGAGAGGGTTACATTTTTTATATCCCCAGACAAGACCAGCCCTCGCGGGCTGGTCTTCCTTTCACTGGTCACTCTGTTCAACTGGTCACTTAATCCTACGTGATTATTCCTCCCTCTTCGGGCACCGGCTTGGGGTGGGGAAAGGGAGCGGGTTTCCGCTCTGGTTCGGCTTCGGGCACAGGTTCGGAAGCTGGTTCTTCCACTTTAATTGGTTCGGGAATTACCTCTATCTTTGTTCCATCTTCCGGCGGTGTTTCGGGCCGCTTGGGTCCACCCATCAATCGATCAAATTCCTCTTTCTCGATCGTCTCCTTCTCCATAAGGACTTTGGCAAGCATATCAAGCTCTTTGCGATGCCCCTTCAGTACCTTGATTGCACGCTCTTTGGCCTCGAGCACCAACCGACGCACCTCATTATCAATATCGGAAGCGGTCTTTTCACTATAGTTACGCTGTTCAAAAAGATCGCGTCCCAAGAAGATGAGCTCTTCGCGCTCGCCCAAGGTCACCGGCCCAATCTTTTCGCTCATACCGTATTGGGTGACAAGTTTACGCGCGAGTTGCGTGGCGCGCCTAAGATCATTGGCTGCGCCGGTAGTTAATTCATCAAACACTACCTCCTCGGCGCCGTACCCGCCCATGGCCACGGCAATATCGGCAAGGAACTCTCTCTTCGAATGCATATGCTTATCCTCGGTAGGCGCGTTCATGGTGTAGCCGGCGGCCATGCCACGCGCTACAATCGAAACCTTCTGTACCGGATCGGCTTCGGGGATGACATGGGCTACCAGCGCGTGCCCGCCTTCGTGATAGCTCGCGATCTCCTTTTCGCGCTTGGAGAGGACGTGACTTCTCCGCTCGGGACCGAGCATTACTTTCTCGATCGACTCACGGAGTTCATCCATGGTGATCTCCTTTTTGTCACGACGCGCCGCAAGGATAGCCGCTTCATTTACGAGATTGGCAAGATCCGCACCCGAAAATCCTGCCGTGCGCGCAGCAATCTGATCGAGATCTGCATTCTCGGCCAAAGGCTTTCCTCGAACATGGACCGCCAAAATCTTCTCGCGATCTTTGCGATCGGGAAGGTCAATCACCACACGCCGGTCAAAGCGCCCGGGACGGAGAAGTGCGGGATCGAGCACGTCGGGTCGGTTCGTTGCCGCCATCACGATCACGTTGGTATGGGCGTCAAACCCATCCATCTCGACCAAAATTTGATTTAACGTCTGCTCACGCTCGTCGTGCGATCCGCCGAGTCCGGCGCCGCGCTGACGGCCTACCGCGTCGATTTCATCGATAAAGAGAATACAGGGGGCGTACTTGCGCGCTTTGCGAAAGAGGTCGCGTACCCTCGAAGCGCCCACCCCCACGAACATCTCCACAAATTCTGACCCAGAAATATGAAAGAAAGGGACCCCCGCTTCGCCGGCGACCGCGCGCGCGAGAAGCGTCTTGCCGGTTCCTGGAGCACCCACGAGGAGTACTCCCTTGGGGATGCGGGCGCCAAGCTTGGCAAATTTTTTCGGATATTTGAGAAACTCCACCACCTCCATAAGTTCGGTCTTGGCCTCTTCATTCCCCGCCACATCTTTAAAGGTGGTCTTCTCTTTCTCGCGGGGATCAGAAAGACGCGGCTGTGCTTGTCCAAACCCCAGCGCGCGGTTTTGACTTCCCTGCACCTGCCGCGACATAAACCAGATGAAGCCGCCGATGAGAAGAATGGGAAGTACAATCGGCAAGAGTACACTCAAGAGGAAAATGCTCCCGCTCTGGTCGCGGATCACAATATTGGCGGCTCGTATCTTCTCCTCCGGAATGCCAAGGTTGGTGAGTGACTCCGTGAGAGAACTCTCGCCCTCTTTTTGGGCGGCGATTTTACTCTTGTCGGTAAGGGTTACCACTACGCGGCTTCCCGTCACTTCGGTAGTCACCACCTTACCATCACTGATCGCCGTCACGATATCACTAAAGGTACCTTGCTTCATTTGCGCATTAGGAAGTCGCACGAACGCATACGCGACCGTGAAGAGAATGAAGAGGAAGGCGAGTACGCCAATGCGAGAAAAGGTTCGTTTCATACCTATAGAGACGGATACCCGCGGATCAAAACGCGGATATACGCGGAAGTATCATACTAAATTGAAAATTATTCTTTCTTCGGGCGTACGGCGCGTTTCTTAGTGACGGTTGTCTTTTTGGCAGCAGTGCTTTTCGAGGAAGTTTTACGTGTGGTCACTTTTGGTTTCGTTTGTTCAACTGCGACCACTTGAGCTTCCCCTGGTTCAGGCTGAGACGAGGCTTGAAGAGAGGCAGCGGCAGGTTCCTTGACTACCTCTATTTTCATCGAAAGCCCTAAGCGATGTTCGGCTGGTTCAAACGAGATAATCTTCATGGTATAGGCTTCACCCTCTTTTACGATTTCATTCGGATCTTTGACGGGATTCGGCCCCATCTCGGAAATATGGAGAAGCCCATGAATCTCATCATCAAGTTTCACAAACGCTCCAAACGGCGTCACCTTAGTGATGATACCCTTGACAGGATCACCCACCTTAAACCGCGTACTGGCGTTCTCCCATGGATCGGGGGTAAGACGTTTCATTGAGAGGGAAAGCTTCCCCTCTTCGATACCGATCACGCGTACCTTGATACGATCACCGACCCGCGCCACCTTGTGCACATCGTCGATGCGCTGCCATGCCACTTCCGAAATATGCACGAGTCCCTCGAGACTTCCAAACCGCACAAAGAGACCAAAGTCCATAACCCCGGAGACGGATCCCTCTACTGCGTCACCCACGGTAAGCTTACCAAGTTCAGCACGCTGTTGATCGGCATAGGCGGCCTTCTCTGAAACGATGAGTTTCTCCTCGCCCCGATCGACACCAATCACGCGTACCGTAAAACTCTTCCCGACATACTCGGCGAGGCGGTGGAGAATGAGTTCCTTGTTGGCATTCTCCACCCGTGGGTAATGTTCCGGGGTGAGCTGCGAGACCGGCAAAAAACCAGTGATCCCTTCGATCTTTGCCATGAGCCCTCCACGATTGGCTTCCAGAATGGTCGTCGTGACCGGTTCACCGGTCTCAAGCAATTGATGTACATGTTGCCAAGCTTGTTCGCGGGTCGCGCGCTTAAAGGAAAGTTCCACGTACCCTTCATCCGTTTCGGGATTTAAGACCGTGGCGCTAATCTCTTGTCCATGCGTAAGCTCAATAGAATTCCCCAAATCATCCTCAAGTTCGCCGCCATAGATAATGCCGGTCGCAAGACCCCCTAAATCAATAAAGACCCGGGTTGAGGATACCGAGACCACTTTGCCTTTCACCGTGTCGCCCTGTTTTAAAATCGAAGGAGCCTCACTGCTCGTGAGAAGCGACTCCATGGATGAGCCGATATCAGTATTCTCTTTTCTTAATGCCATTGGTTCCATGAGAAATTATCTAAAATGACGCTTCTCTACAATAGAGTATTTCCCTCATTGTTTCAAGAAGGAAGGTGAGTGAGTAATGCGCTGCGATCTAACGCACGTTTTGGAATACTCCCATCACGTAGGCGGTAACTACCCAGGCAACCGCAATAATGACGATGCCCACAATCGTGTAGAGAATGCGATTGCGCGCTACCGCGATGGCCTCCTCGTTGCCCGCGGACAGAAGATACTGAAAGCCCGATACGACGATGGTGATAAAGGCGATGATACCGATAATGCCAAAGACCCACCTAAGAATAATTCCCACTACGGCGGGAATGGTGCGCTCGGTTGAAAAGCCTGCGATCCTCCCGGTGGTGACAAGGCTCCCGATAATATCAAACGGACCAGTAGGTACCCCTCCTTCGATGGTGGGCACCGGGGAAGGAGTCGGGGTGGGGGAGGAAGAAGGAGCAAGCGCGGCGGCACGTGAGGCAGGCGATGGGGTAGGCGAAGGGGTGGGCGAAGGCATGATGAGCTCGATATCGACCTCAACCCCTACGTCGGCACGTTCTTCTAAGCGTTTGGCTACGACCCGCGTGAGTGGTTCTTCTCCGTCTTTTCGTCCTGCTACGAAACGATTCAATAACTCCTGCGTACCAAAAGCAACCGCAAAATCGACCGCCCGGGAAAAGGTATCATCGTCCACCGAGCCAATCTCACGCACTCCCTCCAAGGGAATCCGCACGGTGAGGCGCCGCGTCTCTTCGTTGACCGCGGTTACGATTGGTGGAGAAAACTCTATAGCCGCGTGTGTTTCAAGAACAGCGAGAAATGCAAGTAGTACCGTAAGGAATGTACTTCGCCTAGAAAGTGTCATTGTTTCAACTAAGCCTCTCTATAGCTCAATTCCCAAAATAGTAGCAGAGAAATCGCTCGCGGGCAAGGATCGGCCCTCAACTCGTCGCGTCATGACGTGACTTCGCTCGGGACCGCTTCCGTAAGACAAAAAACTATGCTATGAAGAATATGCGTTATTCTTACTATGAGAGGTATGGAAATCACCCTTATCCGTGACACGGGAATCTTGGTACGAGGAAAAGAGACGTCGTGTACCGTTGACGTCTATGGCGAGGACCTCCCTCGCCTCAACCCACCGCTCGCGCTTATCACCCACTATGATACCAAGAAGCCGCTTAGCTCTTCGTCGAAGCTCTCGGTATTTGATCTTCCCGGCGAATATGAAGCGCGCGGCATGGTGATCCGTGGTATCGCGGCAACTCACGATCGTGAAGGGGGAAACGAGCGAGGTACACTTACCATCTTTCAGATACTCTTTGAAGGCATCAAGCTAGGACACCTAGGCCATCTCGGTCGTCCCCTTTCTAAGGAACAGTTGGAGCTTCTTGGTGATATCAACATTCTCTTTCTTCCTGTCGGCGGCCACGACGCACTTTCGGCAAGCGAAGCGATTGAACTTATCAATGAGATTGAGCCGGCGATCGCGGTACCGCTCCATGTGCGTACTCCGGGGTTACCCGCCTTGACACCGCTCTCCGATTTTCTCAAAAAGGTGGGAGCCTCCGCGGCAGAGCCGCAGAAAAAACTTTCCCTCAAATCGGTGAACCCCAGCGAGGAAGGTACCGATATTGTAGTACTTACTCCACTTCTCGATACGTGATGGTGTACGATGGATCCTTTTGACAAATAATTTTTCCTTTTGATTTTTGAATTTTGCATTTTTATTGATGCAGCTTCGCCAAATTTTCATCGACAATTTCAAATCATTTGCCCGTCCCACCACGCTCATGATCGGGGAGGGTATCACCGCCATTGTGGGACCTAATGGCTGCGGCAAATCGAACATTGCCGACGCGGTGCGTTTTGCGCTCGGTACAGAGCGCGTCAAGGAACTTCGTACCAGTCGCTTTGACGACCTCTTCTTTCGCGGTACCAAGGCGGCGCGGCGCGGCATGCTCCGTTGCGCCCTTATGTTCCAAGGCGACGGTGTTCTTACCGAAACCAAAGAGGGGCACGTCACGATGGAGCGACGGCTCTTAAGCGACGGTACCGGAAGCGTATTACTCAACGGTCAAGAGATCAATCTCTCCGAACTCACGGAATCCTTAGGACACGTGGGTCTCGCAAGTTCAGGTATTCACCTCATCGGTCAGGGAGAAGTAGCCTCGGTACTCACCGTACGCGACGAGGAACGTAAAGCGCTCCTCGATCGCGCGTTTGGCATTTTACCCTATCAAATGAAGCGTGATCGGGCGCTTCGCCGTCTCGCTCGAACCCAAGCTCACATGGATGAAGTAAATAGGGCCATCCACGAACTTACGCCGCGCGCCCACGAATTAGGCAGGGAGGTAAAGCGTATCGCCGAACGCGGAGAGCTTATCGCCCGCATTGATCGACTCAAAGCCGAGCGGGTCAAACTTGAATTGATTCATCTTAACCGCGAACGGAGCACACTCGACACTTCCCTCGCTACCCTCAAGGATACCCTCGCTTCCCTTTCCACCACACGCGAAGCCGCGGCGTTACGGGTTGAGCACGCGCGCGCGGAAGCGGCCGCCTATGAGATCCGTCTTCGTGCCCTAGAGGAACGTCACGCGAAGCTTCAGGCTACAAGACTTTCCTTAAGCGAGGAACTGCGTACCATCGAACGAAAGCTGGGAGCTCTTACCATAGATCCTGCGGCGGGTGACGCGGAGAAAACTCAGGCGGAGGTCACCCAACTGGAAGAGGAATTAACCGCGCTTACCCATGCGCGCAAAATGGGAGAGGACGAAGTACGAGTATTGAGAACCAATCTCGCCCGTGCGTTTGAAACACTGCGTGCCCTCACCACCACCCACGCTGTATCTTCCTCGAACGCCTCCCCCACTCAAAACGTGATACCCCTGCTGCGGGTTCGCCTCGAGGAAATCTATCAAGAAGGGCAGGCACTCCTTGCGGCACTATCAGATGCCTCCTCCAAGGAGATTCAAACACATCTCATTACGCAATGCTCTCAACTTGTCGAGCATACCAAGGATATTCTGGAAAACTTTTTACCTTCATCGTCTCCCGAGACACCGACTGCATCGCATATCAATGCCGAAATCCTTAAGCTCCAACGAGAATGCGAAACTCTCCAAAACCGCGTCGCTGATAAACTGGGGTACACGAGTGCTCTTGAGCATCGCGGGGAAGAGATACGAAAGCGTTTAGCTCAACTTTCTCATTACCTTGCGCATCGCACCGAGGGTGGCGCCGCACGTGACGAAGCCGCCCGACTTCACGATCGTTACAGAGAATGTACCGCACGCGCCGAGGAACTCACCAAAGAAGCTACAGCATGCGGGGCTGAACGGGACGCGTTCTTAACGCAGCGAAATACACCGCCTCTGCACGAAGAGACGACTACCGAACAACTCCTTGAGCTTGCCGTGCGAGAAGCGCGCCTCCGTGAAGAGTTGTCCCACATGGAGACACGGCGGGCTGAAATTATCGTACGTAGTAAAGTGCTGGCGACCGAACTCGGTCAAGCCTACGAGGAAACGTTCAACCTCGAGATACCAGAGGGGCACGATCCTGAAGAGGTCGCGCACGAAATTGCGCGCCTCGAGGGACGACTTGCTGCCACCCCCGAAGTTGATCCCCTCATCACAAAAGAATACGAGGAACTCTCGAGTCGTATCACCTTCCTTAAGACGCAACACGAAGATCTCACCAACGCTCACGCGGCGCTCACGAAACTCACCGCGAAACTCGATCGGTTGATCGCAACACGCTTTGAGAGAGCGTTCCATGAACTTAATCGAGAATTCGGTCACACCTTTCAAGAACTCTTCCACGGCGGCGAAGCGTCGCTCGTCATGACTAAGGAAACGCCGGTTACCCCCACCACTACCGCCAATGAAGGAGGGCTTACCGAGGACGAAGAGAACGATGAAACCGAAACGCATTCGGTAGGCATCGGCATTCAAGCGCGGCCACCGGGAAAACGCTTACGAAGCATCAAAGCACTCTCGGGAGGCGAACAGACGCTTACCGCGGTAGCGCTGCTCGTGGCTATGGTCCGGATCTTCCCGCCGCCGTTCTTGCTCCTAGACGAGGTAGATGCCGCCCTCGACGACGCAAATGCGGTGCGCTTTGCGGCGATTCTCAAAGACCTTACCAAGCGATCGCAGATCATTGCCATCACCCATAATAAAATCACCATGCACGAATCGCAGGTGCTGTACGGAGTCCTTTTGGATCACGACGGGTCATCAAAGTTGGTATCGCTCAAACTCGACGGCGAGCCGGCGCAGGAACTACCAAAAGAATTTCTCATGCGCGAAAGAGACGCCGCTACTACTCGACTTGACTAATAAACCCTATAAGTCCTATAAGACCTATAGGAGGTATCAAAAACTATGCTAAAAATTTGTCTTGCCCGGCAGGGCAAAAATCGTAAGCCAAGTTACCGAATCGTCGTGCTCGAGAAAGGCGCAGCTCCAGAGCGTACTTTTATTGAGCTCCTAGGGCACTATCAACCGCGAAGTAAAGAGAAAACACTTAAGCTTAATAAGGAACGTACCGAGCTTTGGATCAAACGCGGAGCAGTGCCTTCAGCTGCTGTACAGATACTCTTAAAACGCTAAGCGAGATACTATTTTCCTATCGTAAGGAGGATATTCTTCACCTCAAGCAAGAATACCCTCCTTTTATTGACTGGAAAGGAGAAACACGTTATAGTATGGATTCATATCCTAAACCTACATCATACTACCTATGTCGGAATACCAAACATCTAATCTCCCTCCCTCGCCGTTCGCAAGGCGTACCACACGTCCGTTTCCATTTATTATCTTCGCGGCGATAGTAGCGTTACTCCTCGCGGTAGCCGCCTTTGTCAACCAAGCATCATCACGTACTCGCCTAGGTACTACCCACCCTTCACCTACCCCCACCCTCCTCGGCACACTCACGGTTACCTCGACTACGCAGACGTACCGCAGTACTCGCTTTGATTTCTTGGTAACCTTGCCTCGCGACTATGTGATCCGTGAGATAGGGGACAAGGAACCCGACCGCCTTGTCGGAATACGTAAGGAGACTTCGCAAACATTCATCGCCAGCATACGAGTGAGCGACCGTACGGTTGACGAAGAGATCGCCAAGGATAGCAGCATTGTTGACGAGAATGAAAATCAGGTGATCGTCGAGAGGAAACCAACCACCGTCGCGGGAATTCCGGCTACCGAGGTGGTGAAGGAGAATACCCAGAGTGGATTTAGGTGGTCAAAATTCTTCCTCACGCACCGCCAGTGGACCGTAATTCTCACTAATCTCCCCGCGGAGGCCCTCACTTCGCTTCGCTTTGAATAGAGATCTTGTGAGATCCCGCAGAGTATGGTAGCGTAAGGAAAAAGGAGTATCGTTCTTTACCGTTTATTTCATAACCTCTTAACCGTATGGCTGAACGACATGTAGATCTCGAGTTTGTCGACTATGTGATCAAGTCAATCGTCGACCACCCTGACGACGTAAAGGCTGATCGCAAGATCGATGAGATGGGGGTACTCATTACCCTCGAAGTGCACCCGCAAGACATGGGTCAGGTGATTGGGCGAAGCGGCCAGACCGCGAAGTCGGTGCGCACCCTGCTCCGTGTGATCGGCGCCAAAAACAATGCGCGTGTGAATTTAAAAATCGTGGAACCTCCGGGATCCACGCACGTGATGCGTGATCGGAGTATTCAGGATTCTCCACAAGAGGCACCAAAGGCTCCGGTTGATGATTTAAATCTCTAGCATCCTGACTATCTCTCTCGTACTTTGATTGAACGGTTTCACCCAGCGCCGGCGTACACCGCCCTCTGCTGGGTGAATTGTTTTAATACTCCATGAAGGTCTCGATGCTCACCATTTTTCCAGAATTCTTTCCTCCGTACTTCAGCGTAGGGGTAATTGGACGCGCGGTCAAAAGAGAAATCCTGATTCCGCAGGTGGTGAATCTTCGTGATTTTACTCTCGACGCACACAAGACCACCGACGACGCTCCGTACGGCGGCGGCCCGGGCATGGTGATGATGGTGGAACCCATTTTTAAAGCACTGCGTGCTTTAAAAAGCTCAGAGGTCAGGGGTCGGGGCTCGGAGAATTTCAACTCAGACCTCCGACCTCCGACCTCCGGACTGCGACGACGCGTCATTCTCCTCTCCGCACAGGGAAGACTCTTCACCCAAGAGAATGCGAGACAGCTGACCGCATATGGCGAACTTGTGTTTGTTTGTGGTCGTTATGAAGGTGTCGACGAACGTGTTGCCGAACATCTTATCGACGAGGAGCTTTCAATTGGTGACTACGTGGTGAGCGGAGGGGAACTTCCTGCGCTCGTCGTGATCGATGCGGTTATACGGCTCCTCCCTGGAGTAGTAGGGAACGAGGAGTCAACGAAGGATGAATCGTTCTCTACTGGGCTCGGTGCTCGCGGCTCGGAGCTCGGAGTTACTGTTCCTCCTTCCATGAACCCACATCTCCGACCTCCGACCTCCGAGCAGTCCAAAGGTATTCTCGACTACCCTCACTACACCCGCCCCGAGGCCTTCGTGACCGACGAGGGCGAAGAATGGCGGGTACCGGAAGTGCTCCTCTCGGGCAACCATGCGACGATTGCGAAATGGCGGCTAGAAGCTTCTCTTGCCAAAACAAGAAAAAACCGGCCTGATTTGCTTAGCTCCTAGGAATTGACAGAGAGGACTTCTTTACCTATACTTACAACCGACATTCGAAGTAGCAATCCAGCACTAATTTTGCTCTTAAAATTCCTCGAAAGCACCTCTTTCGTCATCGAAAGAAACTTTCAAGTTATTCGAAAGATAAAATCTAAGCGAGATCTCGTCTTAGCCTCTTTCGAGAGCAAAATGAGTGCTGGCTTTAGAAAGTTCTTTACCAACTACATAGTGACAGGAACAATTTTCTTTTTGAGAGTTTGA
>JACQLU010000002.1 GCA_016203935.1 Parcubacteria group bacterium
TATTCGGATCATTCGGATGTAATTTGGAGCATTCGGATCGCTTCTAGAACGTTCCCGACGAGGCGTTGAAGATCGGCATCAGCACGGCAATCACCATAAACCCTACCCCCAACCCAATAATAATCATAAGAATCGGTTCGATGAGGGTACTTAACGTTTTGGTGGTGGCGTCGATTTCGCGGGTATAGAAAGTATTCATCTTATCGAGCACGTCCGAGAGTCGACCAGTGCGCTCGCCGATATTGATCATCTGTACTACGAGGGATGGGAATTCCCTCTGCCCCGAAAAGGCCTCGGCCAGTTTCTTACCGTCGCGCACCTTGCGAATCGCGCCGTCAATAATGCCTTGGTAGATTTTATTGCCTACCACATCGCCGGTGATCGCGAGCGCCTCCAAAATCGCAACTCCTGCCGTAAGCAGTGTCTCTAAGGTCTTACTAAACCGCGCCATGAAGATATTGCGAAAGAGTTTGCCCAAGACCGGCACCCTAAGGATATTCGTGTCAAAAAATCGTCTTCCGGTTTCGGTGCGAAGAAATCTCCGTAGGACAATCACAAGACCCGCGACGATGGCGATTTCTATAAACCAAAAGCGCCGCGAAAACGTTGAAATTACAAGAAGGATCTTGGTAGCCAAAGGAAGCTCTACATTGAGATCTTCAAGCGCCGCGAGTAACCGCGGGATGACAAACGTGGTCATAAGAAAGCCGGCGAGGCCAATGACAATAAGGAGCACCGCGGGATAGGTAAGCGCGCCGCGCACCCGACCCCGTAATTCATAATCACGCTCGAGTTGATCAGCAAGTTTGATTAATACCACCTCAAGTTGCCCCGAGGCCTCACCCGCACGCACCATGGAGATATAATACCGGGAAAAGATTGTAGGGTGACGGGCAAGTGCCACCGACATTTGATTGCCGCCCGCGATCTGCTCGGCGATATCGGTAAGGGCGCGCGCAAGAAACCCGTGATTCTGTTCCGCGAGCACCTGAAACGCCTGCACCACGGGGAGTCTCGCGTCGATCATGGTGGCAAGCTGCCGCGAGAGGAGCACGAGCTCGCGAAAACTGACATGCTGGACAAAATGCATTCGTATCCCGAGGCGCGCTAGGAATCCCTCCTCGCCTTTGAGTTCGAGCACAATGAGTCTTTGATCGCGCAGCGCATTCCGTGCCAAGCGAAGGTCAAGCGCATCAATGGTGCCCTTAAGCTGCGTACCCGCACGGTCAACGGCGGTGTAGTGAAATGTAGGCATTACAAAAATTCAAAAGTAAAAATTCAAAATTAAAATGACAATATAGGATTGAAGTCAACGAGCAGATTTTGCCGAGGGCAATACCATAATTTTGACTTTTGCCTTTTGAATTTTGAATTTACTTTGCGTATCCTCCCAAATACGTGGCAAGGCTCTTCTGGTCTACCGCCACCATCTTGGCGCTCTCAAGGGTGATTTGGCCGCTCCGTACGAGCTGCGCAAGCGATTGTTCCAAAGGAATCATTCCCATATCGGCGCTCGTCTGGATCACGTTCCCCAGCTGATGAGTCTTGCCCTCGCGGATGATATGCGCAACTGCGGGCGTCTGCACGAGGAGCTCCACCGCCGGCACCCGCCCCCCTTGAATTCGGGGAACTAAACGCTGGGAAACAATTGCCACTAATACCGAAGCCAGCTGTGCCCGAATCTGATCCTGCTGATACTCGGGGAAGACGTCGATAATACGGTCGATGGTCTGTGGAGCGTCGTTGGTGTGGAGTGTAGAGAGCACAAGATGCCCAGTCTCCGCTAAAGTCGCCACCGAGGCGATCGTCTCAAGATCGCGCATCTCGCCTACGAGTACCACGTCCGGATCCTGCCGTAGTGCCGAGCGAAGCGCTCGCGCAAACGAAAGGGTATCGCTATGGACTTCACGCTGATCGATGATGCACTCTCGATCGGTAAAGACGTATTCGATGGGATCCTCGATCGTGATGATGTGTTCGGTGCGACTGGTGTTGATCTCTTCGATGAACGCGGCCAAAGTAGTGGTCTTCCCCTGCCCGGCCGGCCCTACTACCAAGATGAGTCCTTGAGAACGCTTGACAAGCGAACTCAATACAGGAGGAAGATTGAGTTCCTTGACGGTGCGGATTGATTTGGGAATGAAGCGAAACGCGATACTCACAAACCCTGACTGGAAAAAAACATTAGTACGAAGCCTTAGCTTCTCCTTAAAAGCGAAGGAGAGATCGATCTCACGTTCACGCAGAAGCTCTTCGCGCTGCGCCTCGCTAAGAAATGACTGGGCGATTTCCATGGTATCCTCGGGCTCCAGAAGCGGTTTCTCGAGAAGCGGCACAAGCTCGCCATCGATGCGCAAGGTAGGGTGATGACCCACCGCGAAATGAAGATCAGAGGCGTCGCGGCTTGCGGCGATGTTTAATAACTCTTCGAGACGAATCTTTTCTCTGATAGAAGACATACAAATGACTTAATTTCTAATGACTAATTTCTAATCA
>JACQLU010000061.1 GCA_016203935.1 Parcubacteria group bacterium
AAATTAGTAATTAGGAATTTCATACATGTCTCGTTCTCTCAAGAAAGGTCCCTTTGTGGATCCCAAGTTACTCAAACGAGTAAAGGAAATAAAACCGGGTGATAAAAAGATTATCAAGACCTGGTCGCGAGATTCCACCATCTTCCCCGAGATGGTGAGTAAAACCATTGCCGTGCATAACGGGAGAGAACATATCCCGGTTTTTGTCACTGAAAATATGGTTGGCCATAAATTAGGTGAGTTTGCTCCTACGCGCAAGTTTGTGAAGCACGGTGGCCGCATGGCACGAGAGGAGGAGATGGCAGCGAAGGCGGGAGCGGCACAAGCCGCGGCTACCCCGGCGCCGCCAGCGCCAGCACCAAAGGGACAAGAAAAGAAATAATGTCCGGATCGTAATGCCTAATGAAACCCCAAATGACTAATGATCAAGGTAGGCATTTCAGCATTAGACATTGATTAGTCATTAGAAATTAGTAAATTAGTCATTATTGAAAGTATGTCTGAACCCCGTCTTATAACCGCTCATGCGAGATACTTACGGGTCGCACCCCGGAAGATGCGACTCGTGCTTGATGCTATCCGCGATCTCCCCCTCGATCGGGCTCTTAACGAACTTCACTTCTTTCCTCAGGCAGCCGCACCAGTAATCGAGAAGGCAATTCGTTCGGCCGTCGCCAACGCCAAGCATAATCATAATATTCCCCTCGAGCGGCTTGCGATCGCGACGCTTGTCGCCAACGAAGGGCCGCGCCTTAAGCGCAGTATGCCACGGGCGCGTGGCCGGGCCTTTCCCATCATGAAACGAACCACCCATCTGACCGTAGTATTGCGAGAAACGATGCAGCAAGGATCGAGAAAACAACCATCGCATAAGCGTAAAGGTTCAGATGTTTAATTTCTAATGACTAATACCTAATGTCTAATATACTAGGAAATGATCATTCGACATTAGGAATTAGACATTAGTTATTTATAGCATATGGGTCACAAGGTACATCCTATTGGTTTACGGATAGGGCTGCATGAAGAGTGGCAGTCAAAATGGTATTCACAGAATGCTTATGTTTCGTTGCTTAAGCAAGATTATGAATTGCGGACATTTCTCAAGGAGAAACTCAAGCGCGCGGGGGTGGCGCGGATTACCATCGCCCGTTCGGCGGGACGCGTGCAGGTCTCAATCGCTACCTCACGACCGGGAGTGATCATCGGCCGCGGGGGAGCGGGCATCAACGAACTACGTAAAGTCGCGCAAGAGCGATTAGGGAAAGATGTCGCCATCAACATCGAGGTGGAAGAGATCGCAACCCCCGAGCTTAACGCGAGCGTGGTGGCGCAGACAATTGCCGAACAGCTCGAGAAGCGCATCCCCCATCGGAGAATCATGAAACAAGTCATTGAGGCCGCTTTAACTGCGGGCGCGAAGGGTGTCAGAGTACAGATTGAAGGACGCATTGGTGGTGCCGAGATTGCTCGCAAGGAGTGGCTCGCCAAGGGTAAGATTCCACTCCATACACTACGTGCGGTCATTGACTACGCCGAGGAAGCCGCGCGTACCACCTATGGCGCGATCGGCATCAAGGTGTGGGTGTATACGGGTGAAGTATTTGTCGAGAAACCGAAGGAAAGTCAATCGGAAACGAGGAGAGCCGAGGAGTCTCTACCACCTCGAGCGTATGCCAAGCGACCGCCGGTGAGATCCGATCTTCATTGACAGAAGGACCCAAGTTTTGTATTATTTATATTTGTCATTGGTAGGGGAGGATGTATGTTGATCCCTAAGAAAATGAAGCACCGTAAACACCGGCGTGGAAAGCGAAGGGGTATTGCTACCTCAGGGAGTGTCTTAAGTTTCGGCGATTTTGGGCTCAAAGCCTTGGAATCGAATTGGCTCACGGCACGGCAAATCGAGGCGGCACGGCGCGCGATGACTCGTTTTGTACAGCGCGGCGGCAAGATCTGGGTGCGTGTGTTCCCCGATAAACCCGTGACCAAACAAGGGTCCGAGGTGCCCATGGGTGCGGGGAAAGGCACCGTCGATCATTTCGTCGCCGTCGTCTTGCGCGGAAAAGTACTCTTTGAGATGGGGGGCGTGCAAGAGGAGATGGCGCGTGCGGCTTTGAGGCTAGCCGCGTTTAAACTCCCCGTAAAAACCAAATTTATTACCCGGGAGTTGTATCGTTAATAAGAAAGGCATGAAGGATTCTATCACGCCGCTCCGTAGTCTCTCCGTCGAGGAGCTTATCGGCGCGAAGCACGAGGAGGAAGCTACCCTTATAAAGCTTCGGCACGAGCTTGCCTCCGGTGAGCTTAAAAATCATCGGGCGGTGAGAAAAGCTCGTATACGTATGGCGAGGATAGAGACGCTCCTACGGGAGCGCGAGCGTTAAATACCCAATAATATTTTGTATGGCAGCAAGCGACTCACCACTAAAGCGGCGCACACGGGACGGGATCATCGTAGCGGCGAAGACCCCCACGCTGCTGGTCGTGGAAGTGGAGCGTCTCAAGGAGCACAAGAAATATAAGAAACAGCGCCGTGTCACGAAGCGCTATCATGTCCACGATCCCGAGGGTCGCTCCCATGTAGGTGAACGGGTGACGATAGAGGAGAGTCGGCCTATCTCGCGGAGTAAACGCTGGATCGTGGTTAGGAAAGGCAGTAAGGATAATCAAGTTTCTGCGTAGTTTTGCGTCCGATTCTGCGTTTTTCTGCGATGAGAATTTTTAACGCAGAACCACGCAAACCTATACGCAGAATAACGCGGAAAGTACTCGCCCTATCGATATAGGTATATGATACAATTACGTTCAAATGTAGTGGTAGCAGATAACACCGGCGCCCGGATCATCCGGGTCATTGGGGTATTGGGCGCGTCACGGAAACGGTACGCCCGCGTCGGCGATATCGTCACCGCTTCGGTCAAGGATGCCAAACCGACGGGGCTCGTGCGTAAGAAAGAAGTGGTGCGCGCGGTGGTGATACGCACGCGCAAGGGCTACATGCGCAGCGACGGCTCCGGTATTCGCTTTGACGATAACGCCGTCGTTATCATTGGAAAGGATAACGTTGAGCCGAGAGGAACGCGCATCTTTGGACCTGTACCGAGAGAGTTGCGCAATCTTGGGTTTACGAAGATCATTTCGCTCGCGGAGGAGGTACTATGAGCATGCGCATTCGCCGTAGTGACATGGTTGCGGTAATGAAAGGGAAAGATCGCGGGAAACACGGTAAGGTTATCCAGGTATTTCCCAAGGAAGGACGCGTGGTGGTGGAAGGACTTAATATTGCCGTTAAGCACCTACGGCGCCACGAACGCCGACAGAAGCGAGGTGAAAGTCCGAAGGGAGAAAAGATCACCTTTTCCGCGCCTATGAATGTAGCCAATGTGATGCTTCTCTGTCCCGCCTGTGGCAAGCGAACGCGGATCGGAATCCATGTAGATGAAAAAAGGCGGCGACAGCGGCAGTGTAAAAAGTGTAAGGCAGTATTCGTATAGACGCCGCCCACGCAATAATGGTAACGCTGATATGTCACCCTTTCGCGAGTATTATATGAATACGGTCATCCCCACCATGGAGCGTGAGTTTGGCTACCGAAGCGCACTGGCCGTGCCGCGGCTTGTCAAGATTGTGGTGAGCGCCGGCATTGGGAAACTTACGCGTGAAGGCAAATCGTATGAGTGGTTGGTAAATGATCTTGCGCGCATCACCGGGCAAAAACCGGTTGTGAATCGAGCGCGTAAAGCCATTGCCAATTTCAAGATACGCCGCGGCATGCCGATTGGCCTTAGCGTAACGCTGCGGGGGAGACGCATGGAGGCATTCCTCGAGCGTTTCACCAAAGCAGCGCTACCCCGGGTGCGTGATTTCCGTGGTATCGCCGAAGCTGCGCTGAATGGAGGAGCATTGACCGTGGGTCTCAAGGAACACATCATCTTTCCGGAGGTGACATTCGAAAGTACGGATAAGGTCCACGGTTTTGAAGTGACTATGGTAACCACCGCGAAAAAGAAAGAGGAAACCAAGGCGCTGCTTTCACTCCTCGGGGTTCCGTTTCAAAGAAAACAATCTTGATATTCGTAGATACTTGGTCGCCTATGGCGACCGATACTCATAGATACTTATCGTACGTAACAATGAATATCACGAGTCCGAGCTTGTCGAGGAGGAGCAAATATCTATAAGTATCTACAAGTATCAGTCCATATATGGCCAAAACGTCCCAAATCATGCGAGCATTAAAGAAACCGAAGTTCTCAACACGAAGAGTGCGTCGCTGTTTTCGCTGTGGGCGCCGCCGTTCGTATATGCGTGATTTTGGCATCTGTCGTATCTGTTTTCGCGAAATGGCTCGGCGGGGCGAAGTTCCGGGTGTGCGGAGAGCGTCGTGGTAATCACACGGAACAATTTTCAAATTTTAATTTCCAATTTTCAAACGCTGATTTTGGAAATTAAAAATTGAGAATTGAAAATTGTTTTACTATGGTAACCGATCCGATCGCCGATTTCTTAACGAGGATTCGCAATGCGTGCATGGTGAATGCGCGTTCGCTCACTATGCCCTATTCGCGGTTCGTCGCTGAAGCAGCCCGGGCTATGCAGCGAGAAGGATTTGTGGATGCGGTAGCCCACCATGCGAATGGTGAGAAAGAGCTCTCCCTCACCATCCGCTACCAGGGGACGGAACCGGTGATTGTGGGACTCAAACGCTTAAGCCGCCCAGGGCGCAGAGTATATGTTGGCTATCGGAACATCCCCCGTATTCGTCAAGGGCTCGGGATTGTTATTCTTTCGACGCCGGCCGGGGTACTTTCCGATCGTGAGGCGCGCGCGAAGAAGGTGGGGGGAGAACTCCTTTGTGCGGTATGGTAATACCATAGAATAGTATCCTTTCCGCGTCGTTCCGCGTATAGTTCTGCGTGGTTCCGCGTGAAGGACTTTGTATACGAATCAACACGAATACGAACACGAATTGACACGAAAAGATAATCTTGTTTAATGTATATGTCTCGCATTGGCCGACAACCTATTGTGCTTCCGGCGGGAGTTACCGCGGAAGTTACCGATACTTCAGTGACTATCAAGGGTCCTAAAGGGGCGCTTTCGCGTTCCTTGGTTAATGGTATTCGTGCGTCTCTCAAAGAAAACGTGCTTACGGTGGATACGTCCGGCAATACCAAGGACGAAAAAAGCCTCCCCGCTCGCTGGGGTCTTGCGCGAGCACTCATTGCGGGCATGGTTCAAGGGGTGGCCAACGGTTTCGAGAAGCGGCTTGAGCTTAGCGGCATTGGCTTTCGGGCCGAGGTGGGTGGGGGAAAGCTTACTCTCCGTATCGGCTTTTCCCATCCGGTGGTTATCCCTATCCCGCCAGAGCTCTTGGTAACCGTAGATAAGAACGAGATTATTATCAAAGGGATTGACAAGGAACTCACGGGTGCTTTCGCCGCGCGGCTCCATGGTCTTCGCCGTCCCGACCCGTATCAAGGTAAGGGAGTCTATTATGCGGGCGAGAAGATCCGGCGTAAACAGGGGAAGGTAGTAAAGTCAGTAGGGGCAGCCGCATAAAGGTAATAGACATACTATGACAAGGCACGACATCTCACCACGGATTATACGCAAACGGCGTTTTCGCCATAAGGTTTTAGGGACCGCCGAGATTCCCCGACTTTCGGTATTTCGAAGTCTCAAATACCTCTCCGCGCAGTGTATTGATGATGCCAGCGGCACCACCCTCATCGCCGTGTATGAGCGCGAACTCTCCAAAGCCGAACGTACGCTCTCTAAGACCGAGCGTGCGGTGAAACTTGCCGTCCATTTGGCGGCCAAAGCAAAAGCGAGAGGAGTGACCCGTATCCGTTTCGATCGCGCCGGATCCGCCTATCACGGGCGAGTAAAAGCATTTGCCGAACAATTGCGCGTCGAGGGACTCGTTTTTTAATACACTCTATGCTACGAAATCAACGCAGTCGCCATAACGACGGCCCCCGAGGCGGCGCCGAGCGAGACAAAGAATTTAAAGAGAAGGTCATCGAGGTATCACGCGTCGCCCGGGTCGTCGCCGGCGGGAAGCGCTTTCGCTTTCGCGCGACGGTGGTGGTGGGCGATAGCAAGGGACGCGTGGGAATGGCAATCGCCAAGGCGGACGATGTAACCAACGCGGTGACCAAAGCGGTGAGCCATGCCAAAAACCACCTCATACGCGTTCCCCTCGTTCACGGGACGATTCCCCACGAAGTCGATGCGCGGTGGGATCGGGCAGTGGTGCTCTTAAAACCAGCCAAACCCGGCACGGGGGTGATCGCCGGCGGGGTGGTGCGCGCGGTGATGGAACTCGTGGGGGTGACCGATGCGGTATCCAAGATGTTAGGCACCCAAAATAAGATCAATAACTTAAGGGCTACCTTTAAAGCACTCTCGATGCTGCGGGATCCTGAATCACTGAAAAGCATGCGGGTAGTCAAGACGATCCAGTCACCTCAATACATCAATCACTGATCTCTTCGTATGGCGAATGAACTATCAAATCTCACCAAGATCGTCTATCGCGGTAAGCGCGTGGGACGTGGTAATGCTTCGGGCCGCGGGAATTATAGCGGCCGGGGAATAAAGGGGCAGAAAGCGCGTTCCGGGCGAACCCCCCGCGCGGGGTTTGAAGGTGGACGCACCCCCCTCTTTCGGCAACTTCCCAAAGCGCGCGGCTTTACGGGAAGAATGCCGAGTTATCAAACCGTTACCCTTGCCGAGTTTGAGGCTAAGGTTCCAGAAGGAGCGACCGTTGATCGGCGCATGTTTGCCAAGCTCGGCATCATCCGTAATCCCCGCATCCCAGTGAAACTGATTGGCAATAGCGTAGCTAAGACGTTTTCGTTCCACCTCGATGATTATTCTGACGGCGCCCGTGAAGCGATACAAAAAGCAGGAGGAACTATTCTCCCTGACAAGAAAAAAGCAAAATTCAAAATGATAACGAAAAGCAAGAATAATAAACGTTCCGAAGGGAAACCCTAATTTTGAATTCTGATCTTTCGCTATGACGAAGTGGTTACTCCAAATCTGGAAGACCCCAGAACTTAGGCGCAAGCTCCTTATCACCGCCTTGCTCATCGTGGTCTTCCGCGTGGTTGCGCATATCCCGGTGCCGGGGGTGGATCGCACTAATCTTAGCCGCGTGATCGGCGAGCAGGGGATCTTTGGACTCCTTGATATTTTTTCGGGAGGCGGCATCTCCAACCTCTCGATCGTCATGTTGGGCGTGGGACCGTATATCACCGCGACCATCATCATACAGCTTCTCACGATGGTGATCCCGCGGCTTGAGGAACTGCAGAAAGAAGGCGGCGAAGCCAATCGGCAACAGCTCAATCAGTACATGCGCATCTTGACAGTACCACTCGCCTTTGTCCAAGCCTACGCGACCCTCTCGCTGCTTAATCGAAACCGCGCGAATCCCATAATTACCGATGCGAGCTTTCCGAATATCCTTACCATCCTCTTTTTGGTGACCGCCGGTACCATCTTTCTTATGTGGCTCGGTGAGCTTATCACCGAATACGGCATCTCCAACGGTATCTCCATCATCATCTTCGCCGGCATCCTGGAGCGTTTTCCGCAGCTCACCCAGCAATTCCTGGTGAACTATAATCCCTCGCAGCTTGTCACCTATGTCATCTTTGGGCTCGTGGCGCTCACCGTGATTGGAGCGGTCGTCTTCATTACCGAGGCGCAGCGGAATATCCCCGTCTCCTATGCGCGGCGCGTGCGAGGGAATCGCCTCTATGGGGGAAGCTCTACTCATCTTCCTTTGAGGGTCAATCAGGCGGGTGTGATTCCCATTATCTTTGGAACCTCGGTGATTCTCTTTCCTACGTTGATCGCGGGATTTTTGGTGAGCGCACGGAGCGAAACCCTGCGCAACGTGGGTACCGCCATTACTACCTTCTTTCAAAATCAGCTTTACTACGGTCTCATCTTTTTTATCTTAATCTTTGCCTTTACCTTCTTCTATACCTATATCGTTTTTGAGCCAAAACGGATCGCAGAAAATCTCCAAAAGCAGGGTGGTTTCATTCCCGGTATTCGCCCGGGCCGTGCCACCGCCGAGTACTTAAGCTACATCACCAATCGCGTCATCGTCGCCGGCGCGTTCTTCCTCGCTACCATCGCGCTTTTCCCCATCCTCGTGCAGCGCTACTTTCCCTCTACCAATCTCACCATCGGCGGCACCTCGATCCTCATCGTCGTCTCGGTAGCACTGGAAATCTATAAGCAGATCCAGGCCAATCTGGTGGTGAGGGAGTATGAATTATACTGATACTCGTAGATATTCATAGATATTGATGGATATTCATTGTTCCATTGGATCCTGATCGTGCTGGGCGATCGGGATTTTGTTTGTTATACTTTTAATGTCGGGAAGCTTTTTAAATTTCTCCGTTGCCCTATAATCTCATCATCTACGGGCCGCCGCTTTCGGGCAAATCAACCCAGGCGGAACTCCTCACAAAGCGTTTTGATCTAAAGCACGTCAATATCGGCGAGCTCTTGAGAAAACGCGCAAATACACCGGATGAATTCGGTACAGCACTTACCGCGACCTTGGCCGCCGGACATCTAGCACCAAGTGAACTCGTTGCCGAGTTGGTAGGCGAGGAGATAAGAAAACTCAAACAAGACGAAGGGATCGTATTTGGTGGAGGGGGAGGACGAAAACGAGAAGAAGCCGAGGCGCTCGACCTGTTGATGGCGTCGTATGGCAGGAGCGTAGTCGCGATTGAGCTCACGCTCCCTCAAGAAGAGATTGCGAGGCGTGCGGAGAAAAGAACGCGCGCGGAGGATAGTAAAGTAGCGCGGCGCCTTGCCATCTATCATAAAGAGACGAGTAAAGCCCTCGACTACTTTCGTTCGCAAGGAAGGCTCATTACCGTTGATGGGCAGGGGACGATAGAGGAAGTGCATCAGCGCATCGTCGACGCGCTGAAAGGATATTCGTAGATACTTGGTCGCTCTCGCGCGACCGATACTCATAGATACTCGTTGCACGTGCAATGAATATCCATGAATATCAACGAGTATCGCGAAGTCGCCGAAGAGGCGACGAGCAAATATCTATCAGTATCCATGAGTATCGTTTTATGATAGCGATGTTTTAGCGAGTGAGCTGTCGAGATATGGCAGGAAAACGAAACTATATTATCTACGGTCCCCCGGGTGGCGGCAAAGGTACGCAGGCGAGGCTCCTTGCCGAGCATTTTAAGCTTGCCCATATTGACGTCGGTAAAGAGTTTCGTAGGTTAGCAGGGGAGGATACTCCCATCGGCCGCAAAGCGAAGCACTACGTCGATAGTGGCGAGCTTGCTCCACAAGATTTCTTTCATCATGTACTGCGTCAGGCGCTCATGAAGTTGAATCCTACGGATGGCCTCGTGATTGATGGCCCGGGACGCACCTACGAACAGGTGCTCGCGGTGGATACGCTGGCCAAGGAATTTAAGCGTATATTCCTTGCCGTACTTATCAAGGTGAGCGACGAAGAGGTGTTGCGGCGTATTGAGAAACGATTTTTGTGTGAGAAGTGTAACGCACCTGCCGACGCCACGGCGTCTCAGGGAGAGACTGTGTGCCGCCGCTGTGGGGGAAGGTTGATAAAGCGGTCTGATGATAATGAGGTCGTCATGCGCCATCGGCTCGAGGTGTACCATGCCGAAACCCTTAAGGCGGTTGATTATTTCCGAAGACAGGGGCGCCTGGTTGAAATCGATGGCGAAGGACCGGTCGAAAAGGTTTCTGGACGTCTTCTGCGAGCACTGAAGCGCCACGAGGAGGGAACGAAGAGTGCTCATCCTGCGTATCGACTTACCAAACTTCCCGAGGAGTTTCCCTATTTACGAAAATCGGGCGCCATCCTTGCCCGCGTGCTTACCGAGGTAGTAGGCCAAGTTCGTCCCGGTATCACGACTCAAGAACTTAATCTCTTTGCCGAAAAGCGGATTCGCGAACTTGGTGGACTTCCTGCGTTCAAAGGCTATACCCACATGGATAATCCGGGGAAACCTTTCCCCGCTACCCTCTGCACTTCGGTCAACGAAGAATTGGTGCACGGTATCCCGGGAAGTCGCATGGTGCGGGAGGGTGATATCGTGGGACTCGATCTCGGCGTAAACTATCACGGCTACTTTACTGATATGGCGGTGACTATTGGAGTCGGAGCTATCAGTAAAGAGAATGAGAAGTTGATCGAGGTTACGAGACGAGCCCTCGATGAGGGACTCAAAGAAATTCGTGCGGGCGTACCGCTCGGGAATCTCTCCCACCGCATTCAGGGGGTGATTGAGGAAGCCGGGTTTCAAGTGGTGCGTGATCTTGTAGGGCACGGCGTAGGCTACGCCGTGCACGAACCTCCCATGATTCCCAACTATGGCAGGCGCGGGGAGGGCATGGAGTTTATGAATAACATGGTCATTGCGATTGAACCCATGGTAACACAGAAGTCACACAAGGTGATTTTCAAAGACGACGGTTGGACCGTGGAGGCAGCCGACCACTTACATTCAGCCCACTTTGAACATACGGTGATCGTGACAGATGAAGGGTATGAATTGCTGACAAAAATGTAAAAATATGGTGATTCTCGGTCTTGACTATGGTTCGCGGAGAATTGGAGTGGCGGTCGCTGATACCGAGACGAAACTCGCCGTACCGGTTACTACCCTTCTCGTCAAAGACGACGCTGATGGGATTTTGCAACTTTCCTCGATCATCACTTCACGCAAGGTAGAGAGAATCATCGTCGGGTTACCACTGAATCTCTCCGGCGGATCCACCCGTGAGACCGAGCTGGTAAGAGATTTTATCGGAAGACTCCGCGCCATGACGAGGTTTCCCATCGAATCGGTTGACGAGCGTCTTTCTTCACAACAATCGGAGCATCTAGGGGTCGCCAAGGCGTCTCGCGATGCCGTTGCTGCCCAGCTTATTTTGCAGACATATCTTGATAAGTATAGCAAGGCATGAATCAATTCTCTCATTGGTTGACTGTCATTGGTACTGCACTGCTTCCGATTGCGGAGCTTCGCGGAGCCATCCCGCTCGGTATTGGTAAATTTGGATTACCAACCATAATGGTATTCTTCGTGAGTGTTATCGCCAACATTGTAGGAGCGGTACTTGCCTTTCTCCTCATGGGACGGGGATCAAAGTTTCTCTCTACACACTCACCGCTCTTTGCGCGATTCTTCCAATGGCTCTTTGGTCGCACGCGGAGGGTACATGGCGCCTTTATGGAGAGGATCTCATTTTGGGGACTGGTAGTTTTTATCGCGATACCGCTTCCGCTTACAGGAGGCTATACTGGCGCCGTGGTCGCTTTCCTCACGGGTATGCGGCCACGCAAAGCGATCGCCGCCATCGCCCTCGGGGTACTGCTTGCCGGCATCATTGTCACATTTGCTACAATAGGAGTAGGTTCATTATTTTAGCAACAAGTTACCAAGCAAGATGACCCAATGTCTAATGACTAA
>JACQLU010000067.1 GCA_016203935.1 Parcubacteria group bacterium
GAATAGATATCATACGCGCGCTCGCCAAAACTTGATTTCTCGATCACCGTAGGAACAAGATAGGTCATGTTAGTTGAAATTAATAGAAATTGATTGAAATATGTGCAGAAATTGATCGCAGTACAACGAATTTCCATTAATTTCATGAGCTACCGCGAATACATTTCTACAAATTTCATGAGGAGGTATTCACTTCTTTCAACCATTGTAGCACTTTTTCGATTTTGAGGTGAGCCCGCCCATGCCCAGCGTGTACCATCGTCTTCTCCTCTTCTTTACTTGGCGTAATCTTCTCACGGTCAGCAATGGCCTTAAGAATGAGAGCGATGGCAACCCGTTCCTGCGCCGCCGGCGTAAGTTCTATAAGGAGCGCCTTTTCCGTCTTATCGAGAGCGTCGAGGTATTCACTAAGCGAGCTTCCTCGCGAGCCAAGACTTGTAGTCAACTCATCCTTCATGCGGCGTAGCTCCTCGGTAATGAGTTCGTCGGGAATCTCGAGTGAAGTATTCTCGCGTAACTTCGCAAGGAGTCTCCTCTCAAAGGTATGGTCGGCGTCGGCTTCTCTTTGGCGCGTGAGCTCACGTGTGATACGCGTGCGGAGTTCATCGATACTCGGAAGACCGAGGCGCTTAGCAAAGGTAAGATCGGTTTCGGGGAGGAGCATCTCTCGTATCTCTCTCACGGTGACCGTAAAGGTTACCGTTTCATTCGCAAGGCGCTGGGGTCGGTAATTTTTTGGGAGGATAAGGGTAAAGGTCTTCGTCTCGCCGGCAGTGAGATCCATGAGCGCCTCGGAAAGGCCGGGGATGAGCGTCTCATCGCCGAGGCGCAGCGGATGGTTTGTGAGAGAACCGTTTTCAAGGAGTACGCCATTATGGGACATACGAAGGTCGACCGAGAGGATATCACGGTTCTTCGCGGGACGCGTGACTCGCCGAAGTTCGGCGTGTAGTTCTCTTAATTCAGAGAGGGCGCGCTCGATATCCGCATCCTTCACCGGCACTACGGTACGAGTAAGCTTAAGATCGCGGTATGCCCCTAATTGCACCTCGGGCATTACCGCGACAACCGCCCGATAGCGGATAGGCCCCTCGACTACGCTCGGGGCAAGCTCCCCTTCTCTCGATGAGGATTCCGAGTCGAACTCGATGGCCGGCACGCCGAGAGGTTTTAATGATGTAGTCGTTACCACTTCCTGGTATGTCTCCGGGATCGCAATATCGAGGGCGATGCGTTCGAGCGTCTCCTTATCAATACGCTCGAGAAGAAGTGAAAGCGGCACCTTACCCGGACGAAACCCAGGCACAGGGTGTTCCTTAGAAAAGCGCTCCGCCGCACGGATTCGATAGGCATGCATCCGCTCTTGCGGAATTGCGATGCTAAGTTCCACGCGAGACTTGGGAAGGATACGGACTTCGGAGGTGAGCGACATAGCCGGTTACTTTTCGGTCAACATATTGCGTATCTTACGAAGGGTCTTGTCGCCGATACCCTCGATTTGCATAAGCGTTTCATCCGAAGCTTCTTTAAGCGCTTTCTTCGTGGTAAACCCTGCCGCGGAGAGTCTCTCAGTCAGTTTAGCCGAGAGGCCGAGCTTGGCAAGCGACGCGGGTTCTCCAGGAGGAGGCTCCGTTTGCGATGTTGCCGTAAGATCGCTCTCTTCGTGAGGCACTGCGTGGGCTTCGGCTACCTCTTTCCCCTCTTCATGAATATCAAGCTTGATACCCGTGAGTCTCGCAGCCAGTCGAACATTCTGCCCCGATTTACCAATGGCGAGCGAGAGTTGCTCGGCATGCACGTATACCTTGGCGCTGTACGTTTCGCGGTTAAGCTCAATACGTACTACCTTCGCCGGTGCGAGTGCATTTTTAATAAATTCCTCAAGATTTTCATGGAAGAGAATGATGTCAATCTTTTCACCCCCGATTTCACTCATGACCGTCTGTACCCTCGTCCCTCGTTGGCCGACACACGCACCAATCGGATCAACCTGGGGGGAAGTCGATGCCACCGCGATCTTGGTGCGTGAACCAGCTTCACGGGCGATCTTTTTGATGAGCACCGACCCAGCGCCGATTTCTGGAACCTCCTCATGGAAGAGATACGCTACCATCTCAGGGTGAGTACGGGATACCGAAATCTCTGGTCCCTTCACTCCCATCTCTACCCCAGTCACGAAGAGGCGGACCCGCATACCAGGCCTAAGACGCTCACCCGGGATCATCTCACCGGCAAAGAGGGTGGCGGTGAGACGGCCAAGGTCGATAGTGGCGTTGGGTCCTTCAAAGCGTTGTACCGTGCCGGTGATCAGCGAACCCTCCTTCGCCTTAAACTCCTCATACGAGACATCGCGCTCCGCCTCCCGGAGGCGCTGGAGAATCACCTGCTTTGCGGTTTGGGCCGCAATACGGCCAAATCCTGCATCCGGTAGGGGCAAGGGTGTTTCAATTACTTCACCGATAGTTGCATCGTTCTTGAGAGCTTTGGCCTGATCGAGCGAGAGTTCTGAGGCATTACGTGGCTCACCCTCTACCACAGTTTGCTGACGATAGACTTCGGTAATTCCCTTCCCCAAGGTAAACTTAATCCTGACCGTCTCATCCTTGGAGAGGTAATCTTTACGGTAAGCCGCAGCCAGCGCTGCCTCAATTGACTCAACTACCTTCTCTTTTGATATCCCTTTCTCCTCGCCGATCTGCTCAATTGCTAAGAGGAATTCATCATCCATGGGGTTTGATTATTCTTAAACAATAACATGATTCATTGAGTTTTGCAATTTTTAATGCTTTTCACGAATCCGATATTATATCGGATTGATATCGGATCATCATTTTTGTGAATTGATATACTGTATCCTTCGCTTGTTTTCAATGAACTTAGCACGCTCGCGAGGAAAACGGGCGAAAAGATAGAAGAGAATAACTAAGGACCAAACAGAGAAACCGAGGGTCACCAAATATCCTACTATTCTCGAGCCCACATAGGGTATGCCTGTTTGGCGGGCGCCAAACCAAATAAGACCAACAGTACCTATTGTCCAACCCATCGCAGCAACTCTCCGGGCAAGGCGATCATAGGGTTTCTGAATCATGGTGAGGCTATAGAGGACGCTCAGTACCATAGCTGTAGCAAGCACAAGTCCGAAGGAGAGACCTACCGCGAGCGCAAATCGCTCGAGAGAAGGAGGTACCGGCTCGGTAAGGTACTTAAAGTCAAGTATCCGCGAGAAATCAAAGAGTGTCATGAAGAGGCATTATCGTTCTTGGTTTTCATTCGTAAGGAGTGTGGCTGAAGCTACTGAGTCTCCTTCGCTAAGTCGCATGATGCGTACTCCTTGAGCCTGTCGACCGAGGAGCGAAATCGAGCGTACTGGTATCCTGATCGTTTGACCGCGCGCGGAAATCAAAAGGAGGTCCATGGTGTTGCGCTGGGATTCAGAAAGAAGCATGGTCGTCACCGCGGTTCCGGTTCGTACGGTCGTGGAGAGAAGCTTAAGTCCTTTGCCGCCGCGGTGCTGTTTTCTAAAACTCGCAAGTTTAGTCCGTTTTCCAAGTCCGGCTTTCGTTACTACCAAAAGTTCTAGCTGAGGGATTGATCGTTCGATCACCTCCATGTCGATAAGCTCGTCGCCCTTAGCAAGTTTCATGCCTCTCACCCCACTCGCTTGGCGACCCATGCCTCGAATATCGCGCTCGCTAAAACGGATCGTCTTACCATGCTTCGAGGAAAGGAGAATCTCATGGTCGCCGCTCACCGGCATTACCCACCTAAGGAGGTCTCCTTCACCAAGTCGTATCGCGATTAAACCACTTCTTCGGACCGAGGCGAAGTCGGAAAGTGCGGTCTTCTTTACAACCCCCAGCCGTGTAGCCATCACGAGATACTTCATGCCTTTACTCGTACTGGGCACGAGGGCGGTGACGTATTCTTCGGAAGCTAACTCAAGGAAATTTACCATCGCTTTGCCTTTGGCAACACGGCTTCCCTCTGGTATCTCATATGCCTTAAGCCGAAAGACGCGGCCGCGGTTGGTAAAGAGTAGTAGTTCGGCATGGGTGGAAGTCGCGACTACCTCGACGACCGCATCCATTTCTTTGGTAACCATGCCGGTGAGCCCCTTCCCTCCCCGGTGCTGGGTCTTAAATAGTTCGGGGCGAATACGCTTTACGTAGCCACTCTCCGTACGCACAATTACCGTCGAATAATCAGGAATAAGATCTTCCTCTTTGAATTCTCCCACCGGTTGCGGCACAATGGTAGTTCGCCGCTCGTCAGCATAGGTTGCCTTGAGGGCAATAAGTTCCTTGCGGATCACTTCCCACATTTTCTTGGGGTGGGACAGTAGTTCCTTTAACGAGGCGATGAGCCTCACCTTCTCCTGATACTCGTCCTCAATCTTTTGCCGTTCCAGTGCGGCAAGTTGACTTAAGCGTAAATCAAGAATTGCCTCTGCCTGACGATCGGAGAAAGCGAATTTCGCCATGAGTTTTACTTTCGCATCGCTGCGATCGTGGGCACGCTTAATCGTTTGGATGACCGCGTCGATTTCGCCCAGCGCTTTCTTGAATCCCTCCAGAATGTGGAGACGCTCTTCGGCGCGGACGAGGTCAAAGCGACTGCGTTTCTCCACGATGGTAAAACGGTGCTTAAGGAACTCGGCGAGGGCGGTTTTTAAGGTAAGTGTCGTGGGCTCGATACCCCCGACGAGGGCGAGAAGATTTACATGGAAGGAAGTCTCGAGCGGAGTAAACTTGTAGAGTTGATTTAAAACATTTTTGGGATAGGCGTCTTTCTTAAGCTCTACCACAATGCGTATCCCCTCTTTGTCACTCTCATCGCGGACATCACGTACACCCTCGATTCGTTTGGTGGTGACCATTTCGGCGATCTTCTCAAGGAGGAGTGCTTTGGAGAGTTGGTAAGGAATCTCAGTGATGATAATGTCATAGTTTCCATGTTTTGCTTCGATAATATCGGCACGTCCTCGTACCACAATGCTACCGCGCCCCGTAGCATAGGCCTGCATGATTTCACTGCGGTCAAAGATGATGCCGCCCGTAGGGAAATCTGGCCCTTTGATATACTCCATGAGATCCTCCACCGTGCTCTCAGGTGTATCGATGAGAAGTACAAGGCCGTCGACAATCTCGGCGAGATTATGCGTGGGAATTGCGGTGGCCATTCCTACCGCGATACCGATACTCCCATTGACCAAAAGATTGGGGAAATCCGCAGGCAGTACAAGTGGTTCCTTGCGCGTCCCGTCATACGTAGGAGTAAACTCAACCGTCTCTTTCTCAATGTCGGAAAGAAGCTTACTTGTTACTGCCGCCATTTTGGCTTCGGTATAGCGCATAGCCGCGGGTGGATCATTGTCGATGGAGCCAAAGTTTCCCTGGCCGACCACCAGCGGATAGCGCATAGTAAAATCTTGGGCCATCCGTACGAGTGCGTCGTAGACCGCGACATCTCCATGGGGATGGTATTTGGCAATGACATCGCCAACGATCGCAGCGCTCTTACGGGTTTTCGCTTGCGGGGTGATCCCCAATTCGTGCATAGCAAAAAGAATCCGCCTATGCACCGGTTTCAATCCGTCACGAACGTCAGGAAGCGCGCGGGCTACAATGACGCTCATTGCATAGTCAAGATAGGAGCGTGACATCTCCTCGGTAATTGGAGTATTCTTAATTTTCCCAAGCTCTGGTGAAGGTGCGATCTCGTTTGCCATAGATTAGATACGTTGCCATGGTAGCATGAGGGCCGTTCGCGGACAAGCTTAAAATCTGCCTTTGAGTATACTTTTTGTACTTAGTATTATTA
>JACQLU010000065.1 GCA_016203935.1 Parcubacteria group bacterium
CATGGTCGCCACCGAAGCCATCGTACCATTCGTGATCGACCGTCACATTTGCTGAGAATGCTGTCGAGAGAGTGGGATTCACTACCGTGAAGAAAATTATCAGTGGCTGGTTCTGTGTGAAGACTCCGTTTGTAAGTGTGACGTTGGAAATGTAGAGTCCACTGGAGGCGCTTCCGGTGGAGGATAATGGCCCCGGAGGGGAGCCGGCGTCAACAGCAAAGACTGTTGCATTCACAGCTTGAGCAGTAGAAGAGCTGGACTTGTAGGCCAGATTTCCTTGAACGCTTAGCGTTGCGCCCTGGCCAACCGTACCGCTCATGCTCAAAGCGTTAATCTTGATTTGTTCGACTCTGATAGGATGTACTAGGCGGCCGTGGTCGTACCCGTTGACAAACTCGCCTGTAACATTCCAAGGGCCCAATGTTGTTGTCGACGGGATGGTAACGTCGTGAACATACAATCCGCCCTTACTGGTGACGTTCTGGTTTAGAATCGTAGCTTTGTCTGGGTCCGTAAGGGCTACTGCGCGGGTCCCTGACACATTGACGCTGGGCTCAATTCTTACCCTTACACCGATAGTGTCTCCCGGCATCCAGAAATCTGTCGAAGCCCCGTTGAGTATTGTTTCAATAGAGGTCACAGCGTTGACGCTGGCGGCGAGTATTGTCAGTACCTTTGCTAGGGCTCGGTCGTCTGTCATATTGAGTGAGACGAACGATGTTGGAAAGATGGCGCTGCAGTCTATTGTTTGGCAAGACCCGGTTTCAAATGGATATGGGTCTGGGACGGTAGCGCTTGCCGTCGGATAGAACGTGGCGGTGCTATTGATTACTTTGTCTATCTGATATTTTGTGGGATAGTAGAGTGTTACGATGGAGGAGTTCCAGTTGTGACTTGCTCCGGCGGCCATCGTTCGATTGTAGGAGACTGTGACATTAGCGGAGTGTGTGACCATGGACCCTACCAGGGTCATTGTGTGACTGCTCGACTTCGCAAACGACAGGTTTGTCGAGAAGACCAGTAGCTTGCCTATGTCGACTTTCATGACCTTTTGGCCTGCTCCTGTGAGGTTCCATCCGAAGACGAAGAGGAGGGTCAGAGTGGAATTCACATGTCCGGATGCATCGAAGCAGATTTGGGCCGCTTCAGGACAGACCGTGCCCAGCCGGGACGAGGGTATGTTTGTGGTTCGGTTTGCTAGGCTGCTGGGGCCGAAGATTGTTGTCATGCTCTTCAGGAAAGCGAAGGTCGCGTTTGCTCCTGGGATTAGCGCAGACTGGAGGACGGTGAATCGTACGACCGTGGAGTTGCAGTTGGGGCATGAGCTCTTAGGACTGGGTATTGTCACGTTCCACTTGATGGATTGGATTCCGGTGACGTTAGCTGTTGTAGTGATGTTGAAGGCGAACGCCGTGTTGGGGATGAGGGAATTGTTTGAGGTTCTTCTGAGCGCTGCGAACCATGTGATGTTGCCGTTGAGCGGCTGTGTCGTCGCTGTCGCATTAGTGTGATGGTCTGATATTGCGTAAGTTAAGTTGAAGGCGCCCGGGGCTCCGGCCGGGTCGGCGACAGATGGGGGTTGTAACGGGCTATTATCACTAATGCCAACTGAGAGGTAGAAGTTCGAAGGGATCGCCGCGAGTGTGGCGACAAAGATGAGGATTATGAACGCGATGGGCCGGGTCAAATCCTTTCACGGCGATAATTCGCGACTCTCCCGCGTAATTCTATTTAACCTTTGTAAGGTTCGATGAATTTTGTAGGGACCTGTCAGATGTTTTATACTTGTCGGCACGGATCATGGGTGCTATGCCGCAGAAATCTGAGCTGGTACCGACTACTCTTTCAGAGCTTGTGGACAAGATGGCCGGCAAGGACTACGCCTTCAATTTCGACATAACCTTGGAGTTCAACACTCCAAACCTTCGCGTTGGTTCCCTCCGGGTCCATGGGCGCGTGGAGTCTGCTGCTACAAAGAGGAAGTAGCTGGTTTACCGCTTTGGTGGAGGAGACACTAGGACCACGTTGTCTCCTCGGACGATGATCGTACCTAGCTTTTTGGATGCTTCTGCATTTGTCACGTCTTCAGCCTCTTCCAGGACGAGGTTCATGTGTTGGTCGAAGCTGTAGAGTCTGCCGCGGACGTTTCTGCCTCCTTTAAGC
>JACQLU010000066.1 GCA_016203935.1 Parcubacteria group bacterium
CTCTTCGTATGACCTCATCAACATTGACCGCTTCAACGCTTATATCAAACTGATGATTGACGGTACCCCTTCGCGGCCATTTAACCTTGGGACGATCAAACCCAAGAGCAATCCCGACCGCAAGCGCGCCGAGGCGATACGACAGCTCTCCCGCCTCAAGTACGGCCGCCCAAGAAGCGAAGTGGTAGCGGAAATCTACGAGCGCTCACAACTAGGAGATCTTCCCGCCGCTCCTTCAATGCCTCCACCTCCTTCATCACCCTGACTAATGAAAAGTCTTCCTCCTCTTAACATAAGAGGAGGGAAGGAGGAGTTATATCCACCGTCTCACGGCGAGTCAGTGGGTTGTTGGTCTTCTCGTTTGGCTTCTTGACCTCGCTTGAGAGCCGCTCGATCAAATCCTTTATTTCGCTCGATCAGTTCAGCCACTTTTAGCTCAAATATCCCCTTAAAATGCTCCCACGCCTTTTTTTCAAAATCCTTGGCATCCTCGCTGCCGACGAAAAGAAAGAGAAAGACTTCTCTAATTAAAGTATTCTTTGGATTACGTGGATCGAGATAATCACGAATGTATGAGTAATCCTTGACGTAAATAGTATCGATGACTTCCTTTTCGAGCGTTTCACGTTCTTCGGAATTCTGTGCATTTACCATCTTGGCACGGAGAGATTCATTGTTTGTATAGAAATAACCAAATTGTGAGCGAAACTTCTGCTCTTGAATGTCGCGGGAAAGCCAATCGAGGGTATCATTCCGATTTTCTTCTAGCGGTTCCTTGGGTAGCGTACTCTCCACAATCTGCGGTTGGCCTTGTGTTTCCATTCCTTCGGTTGCCGAGGTCTCGACGGGAATACTTGCGACACCCACATCAGACTCTGGTACGCTCTCTTGAGGAGGAAGCGATGCCGTTACCTCGGCGGCGTCTACGTAGCCCTCATAATAACGCTCAAAATTCTCCTGCCATCCCTGTGCTGCCGCATCCTCTCCTAGCTCCGCAGCAATCAGAGGGCCTGCACTGGTTTGATACCACTCAGCAGTTTTAAGGGCACCGTCGTGTCGGATCATTCGTATCGACTGCGCATCCGCTTGGTCGATAACCGCTACTTCTTCGGGCGGCATCGCCAACTCCGAAAACTCAACTCTCCTCTCGGCTGATTCGGGCTCTTGCGGCTGCTGTTCAGGCGGCGGCGGTTGAGATACTCCTTGTGATTCAATATCTTCTTCTGGCATGGGAAATCTTTACTATTCCCGCAGCTTTCTCAACACTCCTTCATAACCTATTTGCCCCAACTTCTTTAATTCTGGACTAATACCCACTTTGGCATAGAACTCCTCCTGCAAACGCTCATAGCCGGGACCTCCTCTAGCATCAGTCCTTTTCCATATACCACGCCGCTCCCCATCCGCGTCAACAGCATTGCGTACATTGTTAAGCCACGCTGCTTGCCACTCGGCGAATTGTTCGAGGGGTACATTCTTACTGATCATTTTGTTATCCTCGGTCTTTCCGACAACGACTGTATCGCCCTCAACCTCACGAATCTGCCAATCAAATTCTGCTTTAGGGACACCGGCTGGTGTCGTCTCACTCCGCTCAACTCGGAATTTACCGTTCGCTTCGCGCAATTCGTTAAGCGCCGCGCGCATACGTTCCATATATTCCTGCTCGCGGCTTTCCTGCCCCATATCTTGCTGGGGTGGACCTTCATGTCCTCTGTTCATAAAAGAAAATTAAATTATGAAAATTGCTTATGAGACAAAAAACTTAAGAGTCCTTCTTCATAGGATCTTATATTAATCTTTTTGAACATATTCTTTGAGTAACGGATGAATAGAATTATAGGTCAAGAGATCAACTTTCTTTCCGAGCGCCATCTCTAACTTCCGCTGTAATCTTACGAGATCGAGTAAGCTTGCCTCTTTGGGCATTTCTACCAATAGGTCGATATCGCTATCCTCTCTCGCTTCCCCTCGCACATAGGAACCAAAAAGGGATGACTGGGTTATACCGGCCTCTTTGAGGATAGGAACGGCTCTGATTTTTATCTCATGAATATCAATCTCCATAAACGCATTATATCACAATTCTGTGTGAAGTTTCTTTTCAAGGCTCCTTATCACCCTAAGATTCCCCACATCATCCCCGTCTTTCTCCCACGGCGTTTCGAGGATGGCGTCGTACTTGGAAAGGACGGGGTGGTTTACTATCGCGCGGAAGGCCGCAAGGCCAAGTTTCCCCTTCCCGATATGTTCGTGCCGATCCACGTGCGAGCCGCGATCCGATTTGGAGTCATTCATGTGGAGCACTTTGAGATACGGCATGCCAATGGCGTGATCGAACTCCTTTAACACCTTATCGATCCCTTCTTTGGTCGTATCATTATACCCAGCGGCAAAGACATGCTGGGTATCAATACAGACGCCGATGCGATCTGGTTTTAATTTTGTCGCTCGAATGATCGCGCCAAGCTCCCCAAAGTCACTTCCGATACTCGTGCCGCTCCCCGCAGTGGTCTCGAGGCAAAGCGGAATGGTTGATTTCGCTTTTCTACGAACATCGAGAATGGCGGCAGCGACCTTCTTGATCGCCTCGTCTACCGAGAGCTTGAGACGGTTTCCAATATGCACGATCACTCCGCGTGCGCCGATCTTCTTGCCTACTTCTAAGTCACGAATAAGTAACGCCTTAGAAAGACGCAGCAGGCGTTCATTACTGCCGGCGAGATTGACAAGGTAGGGAGCGTGGATCCAGACCGATTTGATGATTGAAGCCTTGAGCGCTTTCTGAAATCGGATTATTTCCTCTTTGGATGGATAATTCGCGCTAAACCCACGCGGATTTCCGGCAAAGATCTGGATAACGTCGCATCGCTTTTGAGCCCCTTCTTCGATGGCTTTCGAGAGCCCGCCGGCGATGGAGACATGCAAACCAAATACCATATTAGACATTTATAATCTTTTTATCCTAGCATTGCCACATCAAAGTAGTATGCTTCGTGTTTCTTGATCTCCCCGGCGAGTATCTTCTTCGCAATCACCGCCTCGACCCTATCCTGAATCACGCGCTTTAAGGGACGCGCCCCGAACTTGGGATCATAGCCTAACGCGGCAACCTCGCTCGTGAGCTCCTTGGAAAAGACGACCTCATAATTTTGCGAAGAGAGTTTGGTTGCCACCTCCGCCATCTCCTTTTCCGCAATCGCCATGACCTCCTCCTTGCCGAGCGGCTCAAAGAGGATGATGCGATCAAAGCGATTAATCAGTTCCGGTTTAAAATACTGCGTGAGCAGTAGATTTACTCGTTCTTGTAAGTTCGTAAGACTCTCGCCGCGCTCAAGGGTTTCGAGGATGAGTTCGGCAGCTGCGTTAGAAGTCGCGATAATAATGGTGTTCGTAAAATCAACGGTCTTCCCAATACTATCCGAGAGATGCCCCTCATCGAATACCTGTAAGAAGAGATCGAAAATCTTGGGGTGCGCCTTCTCGAACTCATCGAGGAGCACGAGCGTATAGGGATGTTTCTCCACGTATTCGGTAAGCTCTCCTCCTGCATACGCCTCCTCGGAATCGCGCGGCGCACCGATGAGCCGATACATTCCCTCAACCGTCGCGAACTCTGACATATCAAGCCGAAAGATGTTCTCCTCTCCGCGGTAGTAGACCGAAGCGAGCGCCTTGGCAAGCTCGGTCTTCCCGACACCCGTGGGACCCATAAAGAGAAAGCTGGCAATCGGGCGGCGTTCCTCACGTAAGCCTACGCGGCTGCGACGCACCGCCTCGGCAATGGCGGCGACCGCTTGATCTTGGTCAATCACGCGCGCATGAAGCTCCTCCTCAAGCTTAAGTAGATGCGCCGACTCATCGCTCGTGATGGCTTCAAGCGGAATCCCAATCTTCTCGGAAAGGAGATGAGCGATATCCTTACCCTCAACGATGCGCCCGCCGCGTTGCGACGCGGCCACCGCCGCTTCATCCAAAAGTGCAAGCGCCTTTTCAGGCCGGAGTCGATCGTGGATATAGCGCTCGGAGAGGGCAACCGCTTTCACGATGGCGTCGCGTGAGAACGCTACGCCGTGGGTCGCTTCAATCGTAGGTGTGCGGGTGGTCGCGATCGTCACCGCATCGTCGATACTCACTTCGCGTACCTTCACCACTTCAAATGAACGGGTGATGTCGGTACGCTGCTCGAGCACGCGGTTAAAGGCCTCTTCGGTGGTGGTACCGATGATTTGAAAGCGTTCCGAGGAAAGCGCCCCGGCAACGAGTTGCGAGGCATCGAGCTTCTCCGAGCCGAGTGCGGTCAAGGTATGGATATGGGGGATGAGCAAGATAACGTTTCCGGCCTCCTCAATCTCACGGAGGATCTTGGTTAATGTATGGTCAAGCGACTCTTGCGCGCCGGCGCCTGAAACCAGTGCGCCGCTATCTAAGGCCACCACCCGTTTATCGAGGACCTCCTTAAGCGCCTCGCCGCGGATGATACGATAGACTAGCCCATAAATGAGGGCAGTGCGACCACTCCCCTCTGGCCCCACCAGGAGAACATGGCGTTTTTCAGTCCGCGCCAAGATGCGCTCGATTGCGGCGAGCTCCTCACTTCGCCCCACAATCGAGGTAAGCGCCCCGACGCGGGCAAGGTCGGTAAGATCATCACTCACCCGGTCGAGGGCAGGAGTAGGACGCGCAGTCCACGCCCGGTTCATGCGTACCCTCTTAAGATAATGGAGTTCCTTTGGCTTCCGCTGCGTCATGCCGCGACCCCCACTTCGCCACATCCAATCGAGCGTCTCTCCATACGCTTTAGGATCGATATCGAGGGCGGTAAAGAACGCCGCACATTCGACCGATATCAACGGGAACACCATAGCAAGGTGCTCCGGCAGCACTTCCCGATCCCCGCGTCTCTCTGCCATGACAAAGGCAAGCAGCGCCCACCGCTGGATCAACTCTGAATAATTCTCTGCCTCCGCCTGCGGAAGTACATCGAGGTACTCTTTCAATTTAGTTTCGATTTCGGAGAGTGGATGCTCGAGCCTTGTAAAGGTACGGCGCAACACCGGAAGCGCAAGGAATGCTGCCAAACCATAGAAAGGATGAAAGACCCGCCTTTGGCGGGCGGCGCGCTGAAATCCTTTTCGTAACCATGCGATGCTCTGTGGTGAAAATGTCGAGACCACATTCACGGTACCGTCGGACCTCTTCGTTATCACTCTTTGAGAGGGAAAGAGAAAGCGCGCGGCTGAGCGCCTTCTTATAAGCGCATAGCGGGCCATCAATACTAAAAGGAAGCCTCCCCACGCTGCTCCGGTTGACGCGGAGGGAAAGAATAAGAGGCGAAGGTCACGAGCCGCTGCCATGCCGCGCACGATCAAACCCACTCCGACAATAAGAAGTATGACGAGGATACTCTTTTCAATCTTTCCGAGAAGCTCTAGCTCACTTGACCAGATGCGTGGCAACGGCAGGAAACGATAGCCAAGACCCTGAACCTCGAGGGTAACGACGCCTCCCTCTTCATGGAATGTTCCCTCACTTTCGGTATTGGTGTTGGTTGAGACACTCTTCATGGGATAGGCTATTCGCTTACAGACTCAAAAGTACGAGGGTAAACGCCAAGGCTGGCAATACGATAAAGATAAGAAAGAATACCGTCCCCACCAAGAGAATAAGAAGGTAAATAAACATTCCCGCGATAATCCGTAAGAGACGAAAGAGCGGCCCCACCACGCGGCCGATGCCGCTGTAGTCGCCGTAGAGGGGGGTGAAGAAGAGTCGCACCATTACCGCAACCGCCATATCGCGATCGACACTCGCTATTAATCCTAGTACCGCACGCCAATAGGCGCGCGGCTTTTGATAGTACCAGTCGTCAAAGAAACCGAAAATAAGTTGTCCTAAGGAAGGAGGCATAGCTTACAATGATACTCATGGATACTCGGTCGCCTCAGGCGACCGATACTCATAGATATTCGTTGTGCGTAACAATGAGTATCGCGATTCCGACCGCGGTCGGAAGAGCAAATATCTAAAAATATCTATGAATATTCAATGTTTCCCGTAGGGAAACATTTTTCCCCAGTTCTTCCCTACGGTTAGGTTCACCACGAGCGGCACTGATAATTGTACCACGCGCTCCATGACTTCTTTGATACGGGGCGCGAGCGCAGCCACTTCTTTCTCCGGAATCTCCAAGATCAATTCGTCATGCACGGTGAGCACCATGCGGGCGGGAGAACCTAGAGAAGTAAGAAGTTCATCTACCGCCACCATCGCCTTTTTCATGATGTCGGCATTCGTCCCTTGAAAAGGCAGATTCACCGTCATGCGTTCGCCTTGAGCACGAATCGCAAAATTGGACGAGCCGAGTTCAGGAAGATAACGGCGCCTTCCAAAGAGCGTCTCCACGTATCCCTGTTTTTTTGCGATAGCGATAAGGTTTTCTAAATACTCCTTTACCACGCGATACTGGTTAAAGTAGCGACCAATAAAGGAAGCGGCTTCGGCTTCGGGAATGTCGAGCGCCTCGGCGAGCCCATACGGCGACATGCCGTAGATGATCCCAAAGTTGATCGTTTTCGCCACGCGCCGCATGCGGCTATCGACGGCCGAGGGTTCCACCGCAAAGATACGCGCCGCGGTCGCCACATGAATATCGTTTCCTTTCCTAAACTCCTCCTCCATCGCGGGATCTCCCGAGAGCGAGGCCAAAATACGTAATTCAATCTGCGAGTAATCAGCCGCAAGGAGACGTAAGCCGGAAGGCGCAACAAATGCCTTCCTGATCTCCTTCCCAAGCTCGGTCCGGACCGGAATATTCTGAAGATTGGGTTCCGACGACGCGAGCCTCCCCGTCGCGGCGGTCACCTGAGAATAGTCGGTGTGGATTCGCCCGGTATCTTTGCGTACAAGCTTAGGGAGCGCATCGAGGTAGGTGGACTTAAGTTTACTAAGCTCCCGATAACTTAAGAGTACCTCAATGATCGGATGTACGCCCTCAAGTTTTGCTAGCATCTCGGCGCGCGTGGATATTCCCTGCGTGGTGCGCTTGATTCCTCCCTTAGGAAGGCCCAGTCGCTCAAAGAGTACCTGCGAAAGTTGCCGGGGGGAATTCACGTTAAACGGCCCCTTGGCAAGTTTATAGATCTTTTCCTCGAGTCTCGTAAGTTCCCGGCCGAGCCGCACACTCATCTCGGAAAGAAAGTCAGTATCAAGCGCCACGCCATTTCGCTCCATGGTGATCAGTACCGGCACGAGCGGCATCTCAATGTCATGAAAGACGTTATGTAACCGCTCGCGCTCAAGCGCCTTGGAAAGTTTCTCATAGAGTTGCCACGTGAGGTCGGCGTCACGTGAGGCATACGCCGAGGCTCGCGGAATCTCAACTTCGGCCATTGAGCGCTCGTTCGCTCCCTTCCCAATAAGATCTGTAATCGGCTCTTTTTCTTGGCCGAGTTCCTGAAACGCAAGATCGGCAAGGCTCGTTCGGCGCTGTCCCGGCGCAAGCAGATAGGCGGCAATCATGGTATCAAACCAAAGGCCGCGAGCGGTGATACCATAGCTTGCGAGCACTTGCCCATCGAACTTTTGGTTGTGGCCTATTTTTTTGTAAGCTCTCTCCTCAAAGATGGGTTTAAGTCGCCCAAGGTATCCCCACGAAAGGTTACCTCCTCTTACGTGCCCAAATGGAAGATAGAATGCTCGCCCCGCTTCCCAAGAAAACGATAACCCGGTAAGGTGCTTTCCCAGCGTGTCGAGCGAGGCGGTTTCGGTATCAAAGGCGAATGCCTGGGTCTTGGTAAGGCGGGAGAGGAAATCCTGAAATTTACCAGCAGTATCAATTGTTTCATAACGGGAAGAACCCTTCGTCACCTTAAGCGGGGCCTCGGGAAGCGGTAATTCCTGCTTTTGACTTGCCGCGGTCTTCTCCTGCTCGGTTTCGGGGACTGAAACCTTCGGCAAACGCCCCACGAGTGAATGAAAACCAAGCTCGCGAAAGAGCGAGAGTACCCTCCCTCGATCGTAGGAGGTGACACGTGCCCGAGTTCGATCAAATGAGAGCGGCAGTGTGCGCACAATGGTCGCAAGCTTCCGAGAAAGATAAGCTTGGTCCTTATAGGTAACGAGATTCTCTAGGATGCGCCCCTTGAGAATAGTGCTCTGAGCTTTGAGCCCCGAACCTTGAGCAATAGTTTCATAGATGTTATCCAAATCCCCGTACGTAGTAAGCAATGCCGTCGCCGTCTTTTCACCAATCCCGGGAACTCCGGGAATGTTATCCGAGGCGTCACCCGCGAGTGCTTTATAGTCAATGAATTGCGCGGGCGTAAGTTGATACTCTTCTAGAAGCCGCGCTTCATTATAGCGCACCGCCTCTTTAATACCGCGACTTAGGGCAAAGACCGTAACACGGTTATCCTCAATGAGCTGCAAGGCATCGCGATCGCCGGTCACAATCACCACCTCCATCTTCTTTTTGAGCGCCTCGGCCATGGAACCGATGATATCGTCAGCTTCATACTCTTCCTGTTCTAAAATCGGGACCGAGAAGGCTTGGAGCAATTCCTTCACCCTCGGAATCTGATCGTAGAGCTCTTGTGGCGCTTTCTCCCGCGTTGATTTGTAGGGTTCGTAGAGACGATCGCGGAACGTAGGACCGGCGAGATCAAAGGCGGCGGCGATATGGGTCGGCTGTAATTCCTTCATGACGTTAAGCAGCGTGAGGGTAAACCCATAGACGGCATTGGTAAGTTCACCCGCGGGCGAGGTGAGTGGTGGCAGCGCATGGTACGCACGGTGGATCACCGCGTTGGCGTCGATCAAGGCGATACGACTGGTTTTCTCTTGTGAGGGGGACATACAAAACGATCCTAATCTACGAATGGCATCCGAATGATCCTAATGGGATTACGAATATTCGGGGATCTAATTCGGGGCATTCGGATTTAATTCGTATCATTCGGATCGGGTATAGCGATTTCGATTGTGCGCCTTCCTTCTCCTTCATCGTAGAATTGAACCCAGATCGTATGGGAGGGAAGCTGAGCTTTGATCTTTTCCGCCCATTCAATGGCGACGAACGCGCGCGGATCGTGTATGATTTCGAGTGCACCTATATCCACCATCGCTTGAGGGTTACGGACACGATAGCAATCGAGGTGGAAGAAGAATGATGAGGATTTCCCGGGAATGGGATAGCGTTTTATGAGCACGAAGGTGGGACTATTGACTGTGCTTTGCACCCCTAACCCTTGAGCGAATCCTTGTACAAAGGTGGTTTTGCCACTCCCCAGTTCTCCGGTAAGCGCGATCACCGAGCCAGGCCGTAATGTCGCAGCCAATCCTCGCGCCAACGCCTTGGTCTCCTCATCTTTGAATGTACGATACGTATAATTCATGGTTCTCTCATCTTTAGCCTAGCAGAAATCAGTGGAAGACCATATTCTGCGTAGTTCCGTGTCCTGTTTCGCGTCGGTTCTGCGGCCATGACATTTTGCCGCGAATAAACGCGAATATGAACACAAATCTACGCGAAGAGAATAGTACGGTGGATATAGAACGATTGACACCACGCATCAGGATCGAGTATGGTAAGAAGCTTGGAAGTCTCTTGCCTTGTTATCCCGCGCCTATGGACCTTGCCGTGGCTAAACAGATCAAAGATCTCATCGAAAAACGTACTACCATCCTCATCCTGACAGCGACCGGTCAAGGCGCTCTCTATCGCCACTACGCCGACGGCATTGGCGCGGGGATCGCCCTCTCCCACGCGCTTACCGCATTAGGCAAGCGGGTGACCGTTGCTATCCCGTATCCGGTTGCTTCGGCGCCCTCCTACTTCGTCCACCAAGATATACTCCAAAGCAGCATTGCCATTGCGAAACAGTTTATCATTCAGCTCGCCATGGGCGCCACCAAAATTGAAGAATTTAGCTACGCAGTGGAAGAGACTACGCTCAACATCCTCATCACACCGCGTGGGGGAATGTTTCGTAAAGAGGATATCACCGCCAAGGAGGGAGCGTATACGTATGACCTCGTCATCGTGCTGCGTGCCAATACCCTTGAAGAACTGGGGCCGATGTATGATACCAATCCCGAATTCTTTTTTGAGACGCCGGTCATCAATATCGATACCCGTACCACCAACGAAAACTTCGGCACCATGAACCTGATTGAACTTACCGCTTCCTCGGTCGCCGAAGTGAGCACGCAGCTCATTGAGTTTCTCGGGGTTACCCAATTCGATCCTGAAGCCGCCACCATGCTTCTCACCGGCATCGTACTCGCTACCGATAACTTCCAAAACCGTGCGACGACGCCCCAGTCGCTCGCCATTGCGAGTCAACTCATGACCATGGGTGCTGACCAACAAGCCATTGTGCGTTTCCTCTATCGCGAGAAACCACTCGCCCTTCTGAAACTCTGGGGACGCATCTTAGCGCGCCTCGAGTACGATACCGCGCGTCGTACCGCATGGTCGCTGCTCGCCTCCGATGACTTTGAGAAAACCCAGACCACACCGGAAGAGATCGACGAGCTTTTGGACGAACTTCTGGGGAGCACCCCTGAAGCTGATTACGTCATGATTATCTATGAATACCTCGGTAAAGTAACGGCGAAATTTCGGGCACTCAATGCTGCAATCCACGAAGCGCTCGCCCGCGACTTAGGCGCAACCAGGACCAACGGAGTTCTCACCTTGACCGAGACCGGCAAAACTGTCAAGGAGATGCTCACCGAACTCTTGACCCGTCTCGATACGTTCCGCAAAGAGGCTACTACTCCCCACAACCCAACTGAACCCACTAGCGATACCCCCGACGAACTTACCATCGAGGAAGAAGTATAGGCATTGAGAGGTTGGCACTGGACTGATACGATAAGAGCGCTACCCCTCTCGCCCTCCTATGGATCCTTCCTCCAAAGGGAAACGCATCCCGCCTGACATTCTAAGTAACCGACCTCCACTCGACCCGGTCACGCTCGAGAAGATTAACCGTGGCTTCGAAGAAGACGAGACGAAACGTGAAGCGAAACGACTAGGACTCCCTTTCATTAACCTCGTAAGTTTCCCGGTCGACCCTTTGGCTGCCACCCGTATCACCGAACATGAAAGCCGTACCACCGGGGTGCTTCCCTTCTTCGAAAACGAGGTCTCGATCCGCGTGGGCCTCGTTGATCCGGAGAATCCCAAAGCGCGTGAGCGTATCGCGGAACTTGAACGAGCCTCGCACAAGACGGTGGAGCGCTTTTTGATTTCACAAAGTAGCTTTCGACGAGGCCTTGATGCGTACCGCATCGCTTTGACACTTCCCCACGAGCGCGATACCGTCTTCGTCACCGAGGAGGATCTCAAGGAGGCGCTTACCGAGGGGGGAGACTTGCAAGCGCTCGGCGATAGCTTAGAAACCATGAAGCTCACCAAGACACTCGCGCACATCATTGCGGGAGCCTTGATCGCCCGCGCGAGCGACATTCATCTCGAAACGAAAGCAGAAGAAAGTATCATTCGTTTTCGCATCGATGGGGTCCTCCGCGAGATACGCACGCTCTCCCTTCACCTTCATACGCAACTCGTCAACCGCATCAAGATTCTCTCCAACCTCAAACTCAACATCACCCGCGAAGCGCAGGATGGCCACTTTACCATTGCCACGAAAGAACGGCAACTCGAGGTACGTGTCTCTACCCTTCCCACGCCGTCGGGAGAGAATGTGGCATTGCGGCTCCTTCAGGAGGAAGCGGCGCGCCTCACCCTTTCTGATCTCGGGCTTCGCGAGCACGACTTTAAGCTTCTTTCCGCAGCGCTCGAAAAACCGATCGGCATGATCTTGTCAACCGGCCCCACCGGCGCCGGCAAGACCACCACCCTCTACGCGGCCTTAAATCGCGTCAATCAACCCGGGGTTAAGATTATTACGGTCGAAGATCCCATCGAATATCGCTTGCCGGGAGTGAACCAGACTCAGGTTGATCAGGAAAAACATTACACGTTTGCAACCGCACTCCGCTCGATCGTGCGCCAAGACCCCGACGTCCTTCTCGTAGGCGAGATCCGCGATTTAGAGACCGCCGACATCGCGACCAACGCCGCACTCACGGGACATCTCGTACTCTCCACGTTACACACCAATACCGCCGCCGGGAGCATTCCTCGTTTTGTTGCGCTCGGTGTGAAAACCTATCTTCTGGAAGGTGCCTTGAAAACGATTATTGGTCAGCGGCTGGTGCGGAGAATCTGCCCGGCATGCAAAGAAGAATATATAGTGCCCGACGAAGAACAGAAGAAGATTCAGGCGGTCTTGGCCCGCATCCCTGACCTCGTTCATCACGCAATTCCCAAGAAGCTTACGCGTGGCAAAGGGTGCCACGTGTGCGGCAATACCGGCTATCAAGGACGCATCGGTATCTTCGAAATTATCGACGTACAGGAAACCATAAGAAAACTTATCGCGAAGCAAGCGTCTGAAGTCGAGATTGAATCCGAAGCCATCAGAGGCGGCATGTATACGATGGTCGCCGACGGCATTCTCAAGACCTTCGAGGGTGTCACCACGGTCGAAGAAGTCCTCCGGGTGGCGCAGTAGCAACTCTCGACGCCGTTCACTCTTTCAATTGTTCAGCCTGGCGATGTAACTCCGTGAGTGTTGCCTCGGCGGTTTTTTGTTTTTCCTCTGCTTCTGTCACCACTTCGCGCGGCGCCCTCGTGCGAAATTCGCCGGCAAGTTGCCGTTGGTAACGATCGACGAGCGCCTTTTGGATTTCGATCTCGTGAGCAATACGAGCTCGTTCTTTCACCACGTCAATTGCCGGCGCGATTTCGATGCCGATGGTAACTGAAACGATTCTCGCTACTATGCTCCCCCTAAGGGGCGCGCCGTGATGTATCTCTGCGTGGGTGAGGTGCCCAATGAGTGGCGCAAAGTCGTTTAGAAATTTGGCATGACGAGGAGAGGTAAGAGTTACGGGAATCGCCTTGGCGGGATCGATCCTATAGGTTGCGCGTAGGATACGAATCGATGTGACAATCGCCTTAAGGAGCTTGATCCCGTGGGTAACCTGGGTGTCGCGTTTCGCTCGCCCCGCCGGACGGGGCCAGTCACTGATGATAAGCATTCCCGCTTCCGGATACAACTCCTTCCAGAGAACTTCCGTCACAAAGGGAATAAAAGGGTGACACAGTTTCAGGAGTGTCCTAAAGACACTGTATAACACCTCCTCCGAACCCCGAGCTGCGAGCTCCGAGCTCTTCATTTGGTATTTTGCAATTTCGACGTACCAATCGGCCAAGGTGTGCCATGTAAACTCATAGAGACGGTCGCCGGCAGTCCCAAAACGAAACGCCTCGATGTCGGCTGTCGTCTTGGCAACGAGTTCATTGGTCTCATCCAAAATCCATTGATCGGCAAGCGACAAGTTCTTTCGCTCGGAGTTGGGAGTTCGGTGCTCGACGCCATGCCGTTTAAACCCCGAACCCCGAGCTGCGAGCTCCGAGCTCTTAATAAAACGCCCTACATTCCAAAGCTTATTCACAAAATTGCGATACCCTTCGATCTTCTCGGGGTAGAGACGGCTATCACTGCCGGCCGCCATACCTAGGACCAGCGATAGGCGGACGGCATCCGCGCCATAGTCACGGATCATGTCGAGCGGGTCAATGCCGTTTCCTAGCGACTTACTCATTTTGCGGCCTTCTTTGTCGCGCACGAGTCCATGGAGATAGACCGTTTCGAAAGGAATATCGGATAGCGCGTACGTCGTCATAAGAATCATGCGCGCCACCCAGAAGAAGAGAATGTCGTACGCGGTCTCTAAGACCGAGGTAGGATGAAATTCTACGAGATCGCGAGTCTTCTCTGGCCACCCGAGCGTGGCAAAGGTCCAGAGCGCGGAGGAGAACCATGTATCAAGGGTATCAGGATCCTGAATCAAGTTAGTGTCACCGCACGTGGGACATGTGGTGGGCGCGTGGACAGCAACTATAGGTTGATATTCTAAACCAACCTCTTTCCCTCTCCCATGCGTACATGTGAGGCAGTACCATGCGGGAATACGATGTCCAAACCAAATCTGCCGCGAAATGGTCCAATCGTGGAGGTTCTTCATCCAATGGAAATAAACCTTCTCAAACCGCTTGGGAAGAATCGTAATTGTGCCGTCCTTGACGACCTCCGTTGCAATCTCTTTTAAAGTCTTGCCGGCGGTTTTCAAAAGTCCTCTCCGAGCTCCGGTCACCGAACCCCGAGCCCGGCCGCCTAAGGCGACCGGCCGATCCACGGCAATAAACCACTGCCGCGAGACGAGTGGTTCAATCGGAGTGCCGCAGCGATAGCAGACCGAGAGATTATGGATGTACTGATCGTCCACTCGCTCCAAAAGCCCTCTCTCTTTCAGACGCGCCACGATTTCATCGCGACTTCCCCGCGCGTCTTTGCCTGCAAATTCGCCGGCAGCTTCGGTGAACTTCCCTTCTTCGTTGATTATTTGAATAACCGGGAGGTGGTGTCTTTGCGCGAGGGCAAAGTCTTCAAAGCTATGAGCGGGCGTCATCGTCATGGCACCGGTGCCGAACTCCCTATCAATGCTCGCGTCGGCGATCACATTGGCATGGACCTTATCGCTAATCCAATCAATGTCAAACTCTTTTCCCACAAGGTCGCGATACCTTGGATCTTTGGGATGCACCACAATCGTCTTATCTAAAAACTTGGTCTCGGGTCTGGCAGTTCCGATCACCACCGGCCCATAGCGAAGATAGTAAAATGGCGCCTTCTCTTCTTTGTACTCCACCTCATCATCCGAGAGGGTGGAGTGGCATCGTGGGCACCAATTGACGATACGATCGCCACGGTAAATAAGACCATCTTGGTACATCGCCACAAAAATGGTACGGACCGCTTCGGTAATGCCAGGGTCAAGGGTAAAGCGCTCGCGTGACCAATCGGCCGACGAGCCCATTTTGCGTACTTGCGAACGAATGGTCGCCTTGGATGATTCAACGAACGCTTCGACACGCTTTAAAAACTCCTCCCGCCCGAGATCGTGACGGGTCTTCTTCTCGGCCTTATAGAGATCCTTTTCTACTTTGTTCTGTGTCGCAATGGCAGCGTGGTCAGTGCCGGGAAGCCAGAGCGCGCGCTCGCCTTTCATCCGATGATAGCGAATCATGAGATCCTGAAGTGCAAGCCCCATCGCGTGACCGATATGGAGGGTACCGGTGGCATTAGCCGGCGGCATGGCAATGCTGAAAGACTTCGTCCCCTTGATTTGTTTCACAGTCTCTGGACGAAAATAGCCACCTTGCTCCCAAGCATTATAGACCGCATCTTCGAACTCTCGAGGGTTGTAGATTTTGTACATAGACTTACTGATATTCATAGATACTTGGTCCTCCGACCTCGGTCGGAGTCCCGATACTCGTAGATATTCGTGGTACGTACAATGAGTATCGTCCCGAGTGGAATCGAGGGACAAATATCTATAAGTTTCTATAAGTATCAGCAGCTAATGCCGCACTCGGCTCCACATCCACCGTCATACCGTTACGAACGATTCTCCCCTTTCGATACGCAAAATACCCGGCTATTCCTATCATAGCAGCATTGTCGGTACAGAGGTCGAGCGAGGGGATGTGGTAGAGGGCACCGGGAAGGCGCTTTGCGAGCGCATCTCCAAGCTTTGTCCGAAGAAGTCTATTCGCTGCTACACCGCCAGCCAAGAGCACACTCTGGACTCTATGGCTCTCGGCGGCGCGCACGGTCTTCTCGATTAACACTTCCACAATTGCCGCTTGTACCGAGGCGGCAATATCGGCGCGCCTTCCTTTGTCAATCGCCTGCTCTTTGGCAAGAAAATAGCGAAGCGCGGTTTTAAGACCGGAGAACGAAAAATCAAAGTCGGGAGAATCCATCATCGGCCGCGGAAAGGTAAATGCTTTGGGATCGCCATTCTCGGCAAGCGCCGCGATCTTGGGACCGGCGGGATAGTCAAGCCCTAAAAGTTTTCCAATCTTGTCAAACGCTTCACCCGCAGCATCGTCACGCGTCTGTCCAATCAACTCATACTCGCCGAGGGCACGCATGCGCACAAGTTCAGTGTGTCCTCCTGAAACAATAAGCGCGAGCGCAGGAAATTGAATTGTGCCCGAGCGAGGGGTCGCCTGAGGCGACCGACGAGTCGAGAGGCCAACGAAATTTGCCGCCACATGGCCCTCTAAGTGATTAACCACAACGAACGGAAGTCTTAACAAAGTGACGAGTGTCTTCGCGGTAGTGAGCCCCACCATGAGCGAGGTCATAAGCCCGGGCCCGTACGTCGCCGCAATCGCATCAATCTTATCGAGATAGGGTAGGATTTTTTTCCCTGACATTCCGGTCGCCTGAGGCGACTGGGATCCAGAGTTTCTAAACGCACGCGTAAGCGCCAGCCGAATCACCGGAATAATCCTTTCCACGTGCGCCCGCGCCGCAACTTCAGGAACGACTCCACCGTACCGCTCATGGAGCGGGATTTGGGAAGAGACGATGTTGGCAAGAACTCTCGGATATGCACCACCTTCCCGTGGACCCCCGACCACCGCAGCGGCTGTCTCGTCGCAAGAAGTCTCAATAGCAAGCAATGTAATCCCTTTTTGCCGTTTCATAAGTTCATATAGTAACACGCAAATGAAGGAAGCGCAAAATAAAAAGGGCACGCAAGCACCCTCTGTACAAATCCAGTCTATTCCCCTAAAACTCCAGTACCTTTCTCCAGGGAGTCTCCATAAGCCACTCTAGTACGTGCCGCATCGACCCCACCTCGTTGTATTTAGCCACCACAGCATTATGAATGTCCATTGCTAAGCTCCTCTCTTTAGTTCTAATAGTCATGCCCCAACCATCGGCGTTCCCTTTGCGTGCGAAGATATCATACGCACTAACCTCTTCCGGTGACGTTGGGGGGTTAGGTCCTGAATGACGATCCTTGCCCGCTTTTGTTGTCACCACGAAATCTGGACCACGAGTCACAATCTCATCCACATAGGGGTTTATTTCTAAACCCTCGTTGATATTCGTGAGCGTCCCCCAAAAAGAAACAGTTTTTTGAACGCCTTCCTTATTCTTTTCAGGATTCACTAACTCATCAAGTTTTCCCTTTTCCCTTACATACGTCCAAAGATCATATTGTTCACTCCCCTGCGTTCCCTCGCCCATCTCTCCGCGAGGCTCACCCTCTTTAGACATACGACTCCTTTCCCATCGCTTGACACGATGGAATTACAAGATTCTACTCTAACAACAAATGTATCATTAGGCTACCCGAACGTCAAAATTATACAAATCAAAATTGAGTCTCTTTTACTTTGGGTTGATTCCCTTTAGAAAGTATGATAAAAAGAAGTGCTCAAAGATGAGCAAGGGGGGTAAAAACAATGAAAACCACATATCAGTCATTGAGTAACCTTGGTGACAAGGAGTATCGAGCCTTCCTCAAGGGATATGAAAAACTCCCTAAGGGAAAGAAATGGCCGATCTTCTGCCCAGAGCCAATCGAATCTCGCGAAAAGTGGCTGGTAAGGAGAAATCCGGCAAACCTCTCTCAGGTTGCTTGGGCGTTCCCTTGCGCTACCGCTCAGGATGTCGATCGAGCGGTGACAAGAGCGATGAAATCACGCCCTGCCCTTTATGGTATGGGATTCGAGGGACGACGCGAAGCTCTTCGCAAGTTAAAGGCGCTGTTCATTAAGAGGTTCTACACTATTATAGGTGCCATCTGCCTCGAGACTGGTAAAACTTGGCGAGAGGCATTCGGCGAAGGTGCAGAGTTCCTTCAAGCGCTGGATCAACTACTCGAATTCGACAAGCGAACCACCCACTTCGTCAAGATCCTCAATGACGGTTCCGCCCCGCCCTTCGAGTTGTCTTATACAGTGCTGCAACCTCTTGGTGGTGTCCTGGTCGTCCTGGCTCCTTTTAACTTTCCGTCCATGCTCCTTGCCTACCATGTGGTGAACAGTCTCTTCTTGGGTAATCCTACGGTGCTAAAACCTGCGCCCGAGACAGCACTATCTGGCTATCTACTCCATGAGTTGTTGGTCGAGGCAGGATTCCCGCCGGAAGCGTGTCCCCTCGTGGTAGGGCATGATTCGGTTGTCGGCGAAGCTCTGCTCCACCATCCACTGATTGCCCGTATCATCTTTACCGGCTCTCGCAAAACGGGGCAGCGAGTGATGGACGTTAATACGCAGCTCATCCGCCGTGGCGTTCCGCGCCTCTTCCCTACACTTGAGATGGGTGGGAAGAATCCGGTCATCATCACTGAGCATACCGATGTTCGTAAAGCATTACGAATGACAGTCGCGTCTATGCTCGGTGCAACTGCACAAAAGTGTAGTTCCCCTTCGCGAGTGATCCTTGTCGGTGAAAAAGTAACGAAAGAGGCACAAGATGAACTCGCGATTATTGCGGAAAAGGGACTCCCTCGGAGTGACGGCTCCTATGCGCCAATCATCATTGGTGCTCCGGAAGCGAAGGACACCTCGCTTGGACCGCTTATCAATGCCACGTCCTTTAAGCGCTACCACAGAGTGCTCGAAGAACTATTGGGTGATTCGTCCCGTGAATTCGTCATGTTGGGTACCCTACAAAAAGGTCTTACATTCCTTGAGAACAAATTCTCGGGAACTAAAGGATACTTCGTAAGACCTTGCATAATTTGGGTAGACCCCAATCACCCACTCAGCTTTATCGAACTCTTCATCCCTCTTCTTTTGGCGCACCAAGCTGTTTCCTTTGAGCAGGCGGTAGCAATAGCTAATGCTCCTCGCTATGGACTCTCTGCAAGTTTATTCTCAGAGAATAAACAGGAACAGAGGTATTTTCTCGAGAATATTGAGGCGGGTGTCCTCTATATCGAACGACCAACTACAGGAGCGTGGCCAAAAGACCAAACCTTTAGCGGGTGGAAAGATAGTGGTACTTCCGGAGCCCAAGCCTTTAGTTACGAGTATCTCCTCAACTATTCTCGCCCGCAAGTGGTTACCATGAAGCTTCCTCACTGATTTGTGCAGGGAGAACCCCTCTTCAGACCGAAGAGGGGTTCATAATTGTCAAAATACTTAATTTTCGTTACAGTAAGTGCTGCATTCAACCCACGGCCCTGTCGTCTAACGGTTAGGACGGTGCCCTTTTCCGCCTCATGCCAAAGGCAGATCCGCCTTGGGCGGAAGAGGCGGATCCACCTCCGGCGGACAAGGCTCATATCCTTTCCCTCTTCTCTGCCCCTATCGTCTAGCGGTCAGGACGGTGCCCTTTCAAGGCGCAAACACCGGTTCGACTCCGGTTGGGGGTAAAAGAAAAATCACCTTAAGGAAGGTGGTTTTTCTTTTGAGAAATGGTTACTTTCTTACATCCCTTTCTCCTTTTCCTCTAAAAACTTTTCCAGTTGCTCGGCCACTCTGCGGGCTTCGATCCGATCTACCGAATCGCCGGAACGATTGAGTTCCCTTAGATACCTACGTAACTCACTGGGTGTCGCCTCCCCTCCCGTCGAGGTAAGTCCCCTGATGCCTCCGATAACAGATTGAATCTCTTGAGGAGAGAGAATATGGATGCGTTTCAATACATGCTCAAGCGGACCTCCTTTTCGAATATCTCTTCTGGTAATGCTGTGACGCCCAAAACGAATAGCCATATCAATACACTAATACACACTAATATTAGCACCAATAACCACGAAATTGTAGCCATGCTCTTTCCAAAAAGAAAGAGGCCAACACAGCCGGGGCATAGCGATATGCGCGCACTGTGCTGGCCAAATCACGGGTTCACATTCCCTCCTATAGAATCTCGCTTTCGATCTCGCGCGCCACCCGCCTAAGAAACCGCGTAATCTTAAGAAACTCATCCGTAGCCGCATCGGTAAGTCTCCTCGTAAGATGAAACTCATACATCTCGTGAAAACGGGTGAGCGTCGCGCTCATCCTATAGAATTCCCGCTGCGCCTCCTTCTCATCGCATGGCTTTGGAGTTGCACATGCTTCGATGGCACGAAGTACCACAGCGTATGCCCATAAAGCAGTCTTTCCGGGCACCCTCGCCATCTGTGATGCAATCGCAAGACTGAAAAACCGATCTACGATCACAAAGAGATGCCACGGAACAATCTCTGGCGTGACCGTTAACTGTGCTACTGCGTCATTAAGAGATTCCGCGAGAGAGTCTAGTGCTAAGACCAAGGCCTTCTTGCTTTCCACGCCTAATCCATCTCCCATCATCTTTCCCTCCCAACATCCAATCCTATCAGTCGGTGGCACCGAGCGCTGTGGATAACCACTTTGACTACGAAGGTTTAAAGCGATAGAATGGTTCTAGAAGTGTGTGAGACAAGAGTCGCGGTCAAAACGCGATCTTTCTATTTTCGGAGAACTACTTTACACTAACATGTCTTACACCTCCCCCTCTCTCCCTAATTCTCCTGCCCTCCCTGTCTATCGCGAAGGCTTCGCCGAAGGGATGGCGATGCATTGCTATCCCTTGGATAGCCTTACTTTCCACCAAGAGAATTATCTCCTTAAGCTCCCCAGTGTTCGCTCGACCCTCTACTTCACCTTCGCGTGCACGATCGATGTGAGCCATAACCAAAAAGACGCAGCCAAAGGTCTCTTGGAAGGCAACTACGAGGCGGAACCGCGCATGCTGAAGATCCCGGTTGCGAACCTCGACTGGATCGTACTTTCGATTGAAGCCAAAGAATACCCCGACGGCGATCGCAAGGCAAAACCGGTGCGCATCGAACAACACGTCATCATCTACGGCGACAAGGAGCGTGCGCAGGAAGAGTCTAAGATTCTCAAGCGCTTCTACTCACTTAAGAAAACTGCCGCCGCGTCATAGGAGCGGCTCCCTAGGAAACAAAAATCCCGACGTGGTCGGGGTTTTTGTTTGAGGAGGGAAAAACGCCATGGAGATGCTACGTTTTAGCTCGCGGGGTCAGGAGAAACGCAAACGAACCCACAAACAGAGCGAAGAGGCCGATGATTGAAATCGTACTAATCGCCAGAAAGGATGCTGATTCAGTAATGACCGAGCGAAGAACCCACGCGATATTAAGAAACCAAAGTCCCAACACGATGAAGAGCGAAGCAAGCCGTTCTTTGGTCTCATGCTCGATAAGGAAATGGTGCAAAAAGATTGCCGAAGTTACGATAAAAACAATTGAGGTAAGACCGTTCACCATCAGCATTACGTTCTTATCGTAATAGACGATACTCTCCGCTACATGGGCGAGTGAATCGGCAAAGACGGTGAACGAAGCAATACTGGTGAGTAACCCTAGTGTGATTACGAGCACGAAGACTACCCTGCCGTGGGCAAGCAACTTAGGAAATCCTACCTGCATCGCGGCGGTTGCAAGCGACGCGAGCGCAAGCCAAAGAAAAACACTCCCCACGATGAACCCCCACCCACTCACCACCGCCTGATCCGTGAGATGCCCAAGGCCGGTGATGAGAAGATACGTCGTAAAGAACGAGAAGAAGTAAAAGAACCACCGTGCCACCGGATCGTTTCTTGTCTTAAGCCGCGAAGCAAAACGAAGTGTAGCCGCAAGGCCGATGACCCCGTCGATCACAAGACTGATTCCCAAGATTGTGAGCGGAACCATAACTACTTCCACCCCCTTCCCCGGATTGGTATCGGTGTTGTTGTTACGTGATGAAACCTCTCATTACTGTCACTATAGCATCTTTTTTAGGTAAGGCTAAGGGCATGCTAAGATAAAGAGGATCACTCGCTTATGAAGATAAAACCACTTTCATCGTTTGGCCGTGCGTCGGTAGTGTGGCGTGTAGGTATTGGTGCCGCTCTCTTTCTCCTTCTCATTACCTTTGCGGTTGTGGTTGCTCCTGAAAATAGCTTTGACCATACGCTCACTTCGTGGCTTGGTACTATTCGTACCCCGGCTATCATAGGGATTGCCGGATCGCTCTCTATGCTTTTTGATGGCGTCGTCGCCTTGGTGATCGCTATAGCGATAAGTATCGCCGTTTTATTCGTATGGGGTCGGCGGGCAGCGCTCTTTCTCTTCGTAACACTCGCAGGAGGATATCTCGCCGTGGGACTCACTAAAATTCTCGTTGATCGGCCGCGGCCGCCACTCCCGGTTTTTCTTTTTACCGAACATATTGGGACTGCGAGTTTTCCCTCGGGACATGCGGCCCTTTCCCTCCTGCTCTTTGGCGCGCTCTGGTGGCTGATACGAACGCGCCTTACGAAAACATCCGCGCGCCTCGTGCTTATTGCGGTGACCATCCTCGTACTCCTCTTTGGACTCGCGCGCCTCGTGCTTGGCGTCCATTGGGCGAGCGATGTCGTAGGTGGTTATCTTGTTGGTCTGGTGGTACTTTGTAAAGGCATCCTTTGGTATGAAGGTGAATTAGGAAGAATTCTCTTCCTCTCACCTGCCAAAGCGAAATCTCCGGGGAAAAAGGTCACTTAATATGAAAAAATGAGAACGTTGACTATGCCCCGGCATTCTCACCGGGACTTTTTGTGTCTTCCTTTTTGGACCAACGAGTGGTAGAGTCTTCTCTACAAAGAACCCTATGTCCATACATTCGCTCCAAGACTACAAAGAGTATGCAGACGGTGTGCTTACGCGCATCATCCAAAAACGCATACACGCGAGCTCACTCCCAATGGAAAGGCACTTGTGGCGCCGGTATGGCGCTTTCTTACTTGCCGGAGGAAAGCGGATTCGCGGCTATCTTGCCTACCTGGGCTTTCAGCTGGCTGGCGGCTCCGACCAAGAGAAAGCCCTGGCGACGAGCCTGCTTTTAGAGTGCACACACGCTACCATTCTTCTCTTCGATGATATCATTGACCACGACGCCTTGCGCCGCGGAAAGCCGACCGTGCATACCGCATTTGGGCGCGAGCTCGCGAATGCCCCACTGCTGACCCGGCGTTGGTTTGGCGACTCACAGGCGATGGTGACTGGACTTATTAGCATGACGCTCCCCTCGCTCATATTGGTCGATGCCGGCTGGGACGAATTTACCCTAAAGAAAGCACTCTCACTCACCGCCACGCTCCTCCATGAGGTGGGTAGTGGCGAAGCGCTTGATACCGAACTCGCCGTCACCCCATGGCAGAAGGTTCGCTTACATGACATCATGCGTCTCTACGAATGGAAGACCGCGCGCTATAGTGTTGCCCGCCCCTTGGAGTTCGGTGCTTTGCTCGCCGGCGCACGAGCGGAGTTTCGTAGAAAGCTCTTTCACATAGCCATTCCGGCGGGTATCGCCTTTCAGATCGCGGATGATCTTTTGGGAATCTTTGGCGACGCCAAAACGCTCGGTAAACCGATTGGGTCGGACCTTCGCGAAGGGAAACGAACGATTATCACTACCCTTATAGCTTACGAAGGATCACATGAATTAAAGCGGGTTTTCCACCGCGTACTGGGTAGATCGTTTCCCCTTTCAAAGATTAGCCATGTACGTACGCTTCTTACCAAAAGCGACATCTCGAACAAAGCTTACGAGATCGCCCGGCGACTCATTGCCAAAAGTCTTAGGATTCTTGCTACTCTCGAAGGAAAAGATAATGCTGCGAAAAAGGAACTCTCCCTGCTTTTTCGCCTCTTTCTCACAAGGAAGAATTAGTATCCACCGGAGACGACTATAGTGAAATAAATAACACTGTGGTACACTTAAGCGTGGTATCATAGTATCAAGCTTTTCTTTTTGTATTTGTATGGAAAATTCCACCACTACCACCACCTTGGATCAACTCAAAAGTATTCCGCTCTTAAAGGGGCTCTCGCCGGATGTGCTCTCTACCCTCATTCCCCACCTCAACATCAAGACATTCGCCCCTAAAACCGTAATCTATAGTCCGTTTCATTCCTTAAACCGCCTCTACCTTCTCATCTCGGGTAAAGTGCAGATCTACCAGATCGATTGTGACGGCAAACGGGTTCTCCTCGACCTTCTCATGCCGGGAAGCCTCTTTGGCGCATTCATACGCAGCGAGAGCGAGATGATCGAGAGCGACTACGCCGAGGCGATTGAGGAGAGCGAGGTTGGGGAAATTGCCCGTACCACCTTTCTTGATTTAGTACATACCTCTTCCGAGCTCACCTCGCGACTCTTTGAACTTACTTTTGAGCAACTCTTAGCCACCCGCGAGCGCGTTAAGGATCTTGCCCTCTGTAATGCCGAGACGCGCATCGTGAATCAATTGAAACGACTTGCCCGCCACCACGGTACCGCAAACGACCAAGGGGTCGTCATCAATACACGCCTTACCCACAAAGATATTGCCCAGATGGTGGGACTCACCCGGGAGATGACTACCAAAGTTTTGGGAAGACTTAACAAGAAAGGATGGATCTCATTCCGCCGCGGTTTTATGGCTCTTAATAGCAAAGAGATCATCGCTAATGTCCACAGCCATTTAAGTTAAACCGAGCCAAGTGAGCTAGTTCACTTACCATTTGGGTAAATTCTTGCTATAAATAGTGGTGAAGTGTTACGCTGTTATTTCGCATCTTTAACCAAATACCCCTATGAAAAAAGTGACTATCTACACGACACCGACCTGCACCTACTGCAAGATGACCAAGCAGTACTTTAAAGAGCAGGGGGTGGAGTATAACGAGGTTGACGTCTCGGTAAACCCCCAGGCAGCCCAAGAGATGATCCATAAGAGTGGACAGATGGGAGTTCCGGTCATCGCTATCGCTGACGCCGACGGCAAGAATGAAGCAATTGTGGTGGGGTTTGATAAGCTGGGTCTCTCCCAAGCCTTAAATATTCCCCTCTAACGCTCCCCGAACTATAGTCACACCTCTTTAGGGGGTGTGATTTTGTCTGCCCCAAAATTCTATGGCCACTCTTTTTGAGAATGTCCTTGCCCAACTTGACAAGGTTATCAAAGTCGCTCACATAGACAATAAGGCACTTGCGATCTTGAGTCATCCTGAGCGTGTGGTTGAAGTCGCAATTCCGCTCATACGCGATGATGGCTCGCTTGAAATCTTTCGCGGGTATCGGGTGCAACACTCAAGCGCCCGCGGCCCTTACAAAGGGGGCCTTCGCTATCATTCCCAAGTGGACCTTGAGGAGGTAAAAGCGCTCGCCTTTCTCATGAGTATGAAGACCGCGGTGATCGATATCCCGCTTGGCGGAGGTAAAGGCGGCATCATGGTTGATCCCAAAATCCTCTCCCGTGGAGAACTTGAGCGACTCACCCGGACTTTTACCCGTGCTATTGCCGATTTTATAGGGCCTAACAAGGATATCCCTGCTCCTGATGTTAATACCACTCCCCAAATTATGGATTGGGTGGCTGATGAGTATGGAAAAATCGTAGGCCATCCCGAACCCGCGGTAGTCACAGGAAAATCCATTGAAGCGGGGGGATCGCTCGGTCGTGACACGGCAACCTCTCGCGGCGCTTTCGTGGTATTAAATACGTATCTTAAAAAACAAGGTATTCCCCTGCGCGGCCTTCGCATCGTCATTCAAGGATTCGGCAATGCTGCGGAACCGCTCGCGACCATGCTTTCACAAGAGAGCGCTCTCGTCATCGCACTCTCTGACTCCCGCGGTGGCATAGCGAACCCAAAGGGGCTCGATGTGGCCAAAGCCAAAGTTGATAAGGAGAACAAAGGGACGCTTTCCGAGAGTCTCTCCAATCAACCAAAAGGCACGAAGATTATCTCTAATGACGAACTTCTCATCACCGAGTGTGATATCTTGATCCCGGCAGCGCTTGAGAATCAACTCACCAAAGAGAACGCCTTAAACGTCAAAGCAAAGTATATCCTCGAAGTTGCCAACGGTCCGACGACGCCCGAGGCTGAAGAGATTCTCGTAAAGCGTGGCATCCCAATACTCCCCGACATCCTTGTGAACGCCGGCGGGGTTGCGGTCTCATATTTTGAGTGGGTTCAGAATCGCGAGGGTTCGCACTGGTCGGCATATGAGGTTGATCGTAAGCTAAAAGAACTGATGGAGAGAGCAGCCGGGGGAGTTTTTGTCAGTGCTGACAAATACAAGACCGACCTTCGCATCGCCGCTTTTATCATCGCTCTTGAGCGGATTGCGAAGGCGATGGCGCTTCGTAATCCTGATACCTAGCCGCGATCGGGGCCGGAGCTGGAGGTTTGCTGTTTTGTGTTCACCAGTCATCCTGAGGTCGCTTCAGGCGACCGAAGGATCTCAGAAGTTAAGGACGGGATTCTTCACTTCGTTCAGAATGACGTTTTTATTTTGATTCATAGGTACCACGGAATCCAGAATCAAAAAAGAGGGAGTCCGGTGGTGAGCCGGACTCATACTTTCGAGGGATGACGGCGGGCGTTTTGATGCTCGGCGGGAAGATGGGCCAATTCACCTTGTTCTCCTTTTTTCGGGTTCAACTCCGGGAAGAGATTAAGCGCATCGACCCATCCTTCATGGGCATCTCGAGTTGAACGCCACCTGCTAATGACAACTTTCTGCCCGTTGACTGTGCCTATAATTGGCCACAGATTTTTCTTCCTTTTATGCCAACGGCTGGACATACCCCTCCTTTCACTATCTCTATCTCTACAGGTATCACAAAATCATTATTTGGTCAAACTATTGACACCACCTCGTTTTTCTGGCAAGCTATCGAATAACCTTGTAAGGGGTTAAATTCAGAGAGAGGAGGGAAATGAATCGTGCACACCCATGCGCACAGCGTGAGGAAAACTTCCATGAAGTTGCTTCTGGTCTCATTCGTCCTGACACTCGTAATGAGCTTTGTTGAGTGGCGGTTCGGTGAGCTAGCAGGCAGCCGCAGTCTCGTAGCTGACGCGGCTCATATGGTGGGTGATGCCGCTTCGCATCTCATTGCGCTGTTAGGGATATGGCTTGCTACCCGACAACCCGACCAGCGTCGGACATTTGGTTACGGACGCGGCGAGACTATTGCGATCGCACTCAACGGTGTACTGCTCTTCATACTCGCTGTCCACGTAGTGCAAGAAGGGATTGAACGTTTCGCACAACCATCGTCTATCAACGCGCCGACTATGTTTGTTGTCGCTGTTGTCGGTCTTGCGGTGAATCTCATCGTGTGGTTTCTCCTCCACTTCCAAGCACGTCGTGATGAAACAATCATGAGTGCTTTTCTACACGTGCTGGGCGATATTGTGTCATCGTTTCTTGTTATAGCGGTTGCGCTGGCGGTCCACTTTCGCGCACCCACAAACTGGGACGTTATCGCTTCCTTTGGCATCGCTGGTATTATCTTCTTTGCCGGTTGGAGAACCCTCTTTAAGGCACTCCACATACTCTTTGAGGGGACACCGCCATGGATCGATGCCGCTGAGGTGCGAACTGCGATCGAGGCAATTCCTGAGATCGAGGACGTCCACGAGTTTCACTTCTTTAGCACATCGCTCCGCCGAGGCGATGAGACCGTGACGCTGCACTTCACCCTTAGTCGCTCTGTCGCTTCTCTCGAAGAGGCGCTGGCGGTAAAGGAGAGGGTGAAAGAAATTCTCTTCCGTCGATTCGGCATTATCCACTCTACCGTCGAGGTGGATCGAGAGATTAACCACCGCGATGAAGAGACGATCCACGAGTAACCCCCGCGACACCATAAAACGTGTTAAGGGGGTTCTTTATTTTCTGGAAAAATGCTGTGGTATACTAAACGTAAGAGACTTCCTATGCCCGATATTAAACTTCCCAAAGGCAAACCGGTACCAGTAACGGTGATTCGAGAGGCGCTTACGTTACCCACCGCGCCCTTGCCTCAACAAAAACCGCTTAATCTCAAAAAGCCGTTTGAGCAAACGATACGTTTTATGACGCGTGACACCTACACGGTACTCATTTCCATTGGGACCGGACTCCTCGTCCTGACTGCACTTATCGTAACCACCCAACTTTATGTATAACCTCCTCGTATGATACTCTCCGATTTCATGCAAAAACTTTCTGCCCTCTACGATCGCTTTCTCTCGCTCTTCCCGCCGGAGTGGCACACCGTGGTGAGCATTGCCATTATCGTCCTTTTAGTCTGGTGGCTTTTGAAACTGATTAAGCACAACCTCATCTTTATCATCCTCCTCGTCATCTTCGTCCCCGCTTCCATCCCGATCCTCGTACAGATCGTGAACGCCCTTATCGATTTCATTAACCGAATTATCGCTCGATAAAAACCGTGGAATGAACAAGCGCGAGGCGAAAAGATAATCGGCCGCTTACCGAGCGACCGATGGTCATGGCTGGTTACTTCGTCTTCGTTTTCTCTTCAGCGCAAAGCGCAGGATCTCACCATACATTCGAAGCCGGGCCTTAAATCCTTTGAGAAACCCGCGCTTCTCCTCCTTCATCACTTGAGAGACGTTCTTAAACGACAGCCTCGCCATCCGCTTTCTCCGTGTGGCGGCAAAGCGGGTGATGCCGATTTCGAGTCCAAACCTTCCCGTCGTGTCACCATATTCACTCGCCATAAATTCCCGCCAGAAGGAAACGCGAAAGGCGCGCACCCCTGAAAGCCAGAAGAACCACTGCCCCGCGCGATGCCGAAGATCGCCACCAATGCAACGCGCCACCACCGCGCCATGGGTTCCCTCCTGAAGTGGACGGAGGAGCAATTCGAGATTATGCGCGGTGAGCCCGAGAAGATCGCTATCCAAAAGTGCAACGATGGGATCCCCATGATCGCCGGCCGCGTGACGAATTCCCTCATCGACGGCGCCCCACTTCCCACGATTGGGATGTAAGGTGAGCGTCTCGGCGCCAGCCCGCTCGGCGACCTCGACGGTTCGGTCCACTGAACCGTCACTTACTACCAAAATCCGACCTAGGTTACTTCCCTTCACTACCCTTACTACCCCGCCTACGGTGCGCTCTTCATTATAGGCAGGCAGAATCCAGATTACTTGAGAAGTAATTTTTTCCCTCCTTTGGCTCTCCGCAAGCCCGCCCTTGGTTTCGACCGAGACTTCGGTAGGAGTCACTTGTGTGGTAGCCATACCTCCAATATACTATACTAAGAATACGATTCGCCTTACGCGACGACTCACCTACTCTAAACTACCTTAACCTCTATGTCCACCGAAACCGAACCAAAACTGCGTTCTTCACTCTTTGCGAGGCTTACCGGCAGTAAAGCCAGCGCTCAGCTTCCCCTCGAAACAGACGAGGAAGGAGAACGAGAGCCCACCATGGCTCAGGAATCCCAGCCCTTTGAAGGACAACTCACCATCGACATGCACGAGACCACCGACGCGCTCGTCGTGAAATCAACCATCGCCGGGGTTCAGCCGGAGGATCTCGATATTACCGTCACCGGCGATCAACTGACCATTCGCGGCGAGCGGCGCGACGACGATCCCGAAACCAGAGCCCGTACCTTTGCTCAAGAATGTTACTGGGGATTCTTCTCGCGCACGGTCACCTTGCCAATACCGGTCGACCCTGATGCCATCGAAGCCGAGTTGCGTGACGGTGTCCTTATTGTTACACTGGCGAAGTCCCCTGCGACACGCACCAAACTGATTCGAGTCAAACGGCAGGCCTAGCCAAGAAAAGCCCGCCACCCTCTGGGTAGGGAAGTCGAGCCGCCCTTTTCGCAAGGAGCGGGATTTCTTTTGTAGAATATGGCACTTGCTACCAAGGAACCTACTATCACTACATCGACCCCTTCGCTTTCAGCTACGATCAGGCGCTTTGAGGCGAACGTAGCTATCATCGAGACCGAAACCCATGAGACACTTCGTTGGCCGCGCGAGTTCCTCCCCCAAGATGCCGCCATAGGGAGCGAGCTACGCCTCTCGTTTTCCACTCCGAAAACTGAGAGCGAAGAGCGCGTGCGCATTGCGAAACTTATCCTCAACGTTCTCCTTGGTTCGAGTAATTCATGAAGTTCATCCTGCCGGCTAATCTCTCTTTACGTGTATCATATTCTCTCCTTGCGGGTACCATCGTGGTACTCATTTTTAGCTTTGGCCTTGTTCTAATTGATCGCGCCTTTGCCGAACGCGCACTTCCCAAACGGCTCCTCCTGGGAAACCCGGTAGCTACAGACGACCGCACCACATTACAGAACGATCTTGCCGCCTTCGCCCATACCTTCGAAACACGTTCGCTCACCATCGAATCGGCCTATGCCTCATGGGAGGTAACGCTTAAAGAACTTGGGGTTACGCTTGATACCGAGGCAACTCGCCGCATCATCGCTCCCCATTGGGAGACGTCCTCTCCACTCACACGACTTGCGCTCGCGCTAAAAGCGTTTACCGCTCCTCCCGAGGAAGCACTTCGGCTACGGATCGATCCGGGCCGCCTCGCGCGCTTTATAGCCGTGACCGTTCGCCCTTCGCTCCCCTATGCCCAAGACGCGCACTTCACACTTGGGACCCAGGGCAACCTCTCAATTGAATCGGAGCGAACCGGGGTTACAGTCGATCTTATGTGGTTTTCGGGGATTCTCTCTGACGCCACAGTCACCTCCCAAAACAACGTATCACTCACCCTCGTGCGTCTCGCCCCCCTCCTTACTTCCGCCGTCCTTGCCGAGGTGAAACCAGAGGTAGAAACCCTCATTCAAAAGCCGCTTTCAGTAACTATGGGGAAGATACGCGCGACTATATCTTCCCCCGAGCTTCTTAGTTGGACTCAAGTTACGCCACCGCGCGCAACCAACCTACCCGCTACCCTCTCATCCCTCACAGCCTACGATAGCGCGGTCGGCGCGGATGATACTCTCAAGGATGCCGCCCGCCTTACGATAGCGAGCGCAGCACTCGCCCGTTCGCTTACCCGGCTTGAGGTGCGCATTCCTGATCGCGCCCGTAACCCGCGGGTAGGATTAAAAGACGGAAAACCTTTCATCATTGAACCCGGCAAAGAGGGTATCGGCATTGACCACGCCAAAGCGATTCCCCTCATTACCGACGCTTTCTTTACTAAGACCAATCCCGTGGCCCTGCCGCTTACTACGGTGACCCCCGAGATTACCGAAACGACGATCGCTACCCTTCCTAAACTCTCCCTCCTCGCCACCGGTGAAACGAATTTCCACGGTTCACCGACGAATCGCCGCCACAACATCCGTGTCGGCACCGCCACACTGCACGGGGTTCTCATTCGTCCGGGAGAGACCTTCTCGTTTCTTTCCGAACTCGGGGAGGTAAGCGCGAGGACTGGATATCTCCCTGAACTGGTGATCACCAAAGGGACCCTTGTGCCTGAATATGGCGGCGGCCTCTGCCAAGTCTCCTCCACCGCCTTCATCGGCGCCCTCAAAACCGGGCTTCCGATTGTGGAACGAAAAAATCATAGCCGCATTGTCTCCTATTACCCCACCGGCATGGATGCGACGGTCTATAGTCCTGCCCCTGACCTTAAGTTTGTGAACGATACCGAAAGCTATCTCTTAATCCAAACGCGCATCGAGGGTGAAAAGGTCCTCTTTGACTTCTACGGCATCCCCGACGGCCGCACCGTAGAGCTTACGAAACCCGTGGTCTTTGGCTACGTGGCACCCGGTGAACCTATCACCATCGAGACTCCCACACTTCCGGTGGGAACGACAAAACAACAGGAAAAGCCCGTGGTGGGAGCACAGGCTTCGTTTCAGCGAAAGGTGATGCGTGATGGAGAAATCCTTATCGAAGAGACATTCCACAGTACCTATCGGCCGGTACGGGAAGTTATCCTTGTAGGGACCGGCATCTAAAACTGGGGAAAAACAGGTTGCACAATTAAAACAGCTCAACTAAGCTGTAGACAAGAGAGATTCTGCTAAGGAGCGTCCAGAGTGTGCACCCCGGGTCGTCGCTTAAGCGGAATCTCTATCCGGTTGGAAATGTAAGTCGCTTAAGGAGGTAAGCGGCGTTCTTTACCAAACGGTTGCCTACAGGAAAGTTGAGCTGTACGTATACTTTCCTGATAATTTAATGACGGAAGAGTATAGCACGCCGATGTAGAACTGTCAAGTAAGACAGTTTTTTGTTACCCCGCGGGAGATGCTACACTAAGGTTACTTAGGTTCCCCGCTATGACTACCCAAATGCCCCATGTCACTTCGCCGGTGCGTACGAACGACGAGTTAGGGTTGGAACAGACCCTGCGTCCAAAGACCTTGGATGAATACGTAGGCCAAACACACGTAAAGAAGAACCTCTCGATCCTCATCGAGGCAGCCAGAAAGCGGCACGAGCCCATTGAACACCTTCTCTTCTATGGACCGCCAGGCTTAGGCAAAACCACCCTTGCGGCGATCGTGGCGAAGAGTATCGGTACCAATCTTCGTACCACCTCGGGGCCCGCGCTGGAACGGGCGGGCGACGTGAGTGCGATTCTTTCTAACCTTAAAGACGGCGACGTGCTGTTTATCGACGAGATCCATCGAATGAACCATGCGGTCGAGGAGATCCTCTATCCGGCCATGGAAGATTTTGTGATTGATATTATGTTAGGCAAGGGTCCCTCCGCCCGTTCGGTACGCCTCGCCCTTCCTCGTTTTACCCTCATTGGCGCCACTACCCGCATTGGCCTGCTCTCGAGTCCTTTACGAGATCGCTTCGGCGCGACCTACCACCTCGGTTTCTACTCCGAAGATGAGATCGTGACGATCCTTGCTCGTTCGGCGCGGATCCTCTCCATACCGCTTGAGCCCGAAGGGGGAGAACGGATTGCGCAATCGGCGCGCAAGACGCCACGGGTCGCGAATCGTCTCCTTAAGCGCGTGCGCGATTTTGCCCAAGTGAACGGACACGAACGCATTACCAAAGCGGTCGCCGAGAAGACGCTCGCCATGCTGGCAGTTGATACCTTGGGTCTCGACGAGACTGACCGCGCGCTTTTAAAAGTCATGATCGAACAATTCCAAGGTGGTCCGGTAGGGGTAAAGGCGCTCTCGGCTGCCCTCGCCGAAGAGGAGGATACCATCGCCGACGTCTATGAACCCTTCCTTATGCAGATCGGTTTTCTCACGCGCACCCCGCGCGGCCGGATGGTGACTAAGGAGGCATGCGCGCACGTAAATCTCCCCCTGCCACGATCACTCATCCAGTCCCCGCTCATGTAAGCCCTTTATGACCGACGTCAAAACGATCGCCCTTCTCATCTATGGCATTGCGCTTGCCTTTTTTGCGGTGGGTTCGGCCCTCGCACTCTTTAACCTCTTTCGTTTTTCCCTCTCGGCCCGCCAAGCGCAGATGATTGCCATAGTCTACGTGGCGCTCTCGCTCCTCTTAGTCCTCGCTTCGTGGGTGATTCTCCTTAACCGATCCTTTGTGGTCGAGTTTCCTTTTGGTAACCTTGGATCTATTCCTTTACCTTCTCCTTCGTAACCCATGCTTCACCTCTCCTCACTCATCCAAGCACCAGAGGAACAGGTCCTGCTTTTCCTGCGCCGCCACATTATTATCCTCTACGTGCGGATCGCGCTCTTTATTATCCTTGGGGGTCTCCCATTCCTTTTCCAATCGCTCCTTGTCGTCACGGGGGGTACGCAGTCGCTTGGTGGGTTCCTTGATTTTTTTGTGCTCGCCGCGGTTGTCTATGAACTCTTCCTTTGGCTTTTCCTCTTTATCAACTTCGTTGACTACTACCTTGATATCTGGATTGTGACCAACCGTAAGATCATTGCGATTGAACAGAGAAGGCTCTTCCATTTTGTCGTCTCGGAACTTGACCTCTCACGCATCCAGGATGTGACGAGCGAAGTGATCGGAATCTTCCCGGCGCTCTTTAATTATGGCGACGTCCTCATTCAAACCGCCGGGACCGAACCGCGGTTTAAGTTCTCCCAAGTGCCGGATCCGGCTAAGGTGCGCCGCACCATCCAGGATTTAATCCGTTCGCATTCGTGGGAGCCGCCGAGTGTCCACGCCGCGCACGCGGGCCTTCCTACTGCTCCACCGGCTACGCCCGCTCCTCCGAGCGCGCCCACCCTTCCCGGCGGACCTACCCCGTAACTCTTTGCCAAGCTCTCGGTGTTGTGGTACGGTAGCACGTCTCCCTGTATGTATGATTATGAAATTCTCTAGCGTCATCCTTCTCCTTTTTGTGGGGGCGCTCGCCTTTAGTTCTTCTCAAGCTCATGATCTAGATAGCGAGGTGGTGGTTTCAGAGGTAGGGTTTAGTGGCGATGGCGAAGGATTTATTGAGCTTTTTGCGCCAGAAGAGAGCGTATCCCTCTCTGATTGGACTTTGGAAATTCAGGTGGATACCCTCGCTCTCTATCCACTTTCAGAAGATACCGTTCTTAATCCCCAAGGATACTTCACCGTACCGATAGCCAGCCTGCCTCGGGATGGTGGCGTTATCCGCTTGGTTGCCGACGATGGCGATGTCGTTGCCTCGCTTTCCTATCCTGTACTTACCGGCGGCATCGAATCATATAGTAGACTCCGAAGTGGTGGAGTATATTTAGAGAGTGCCATCGCCACACCGGGAGTGCCGAATAAGATCGTCTCCCGTGGGGCGCTGACCTCGGGCGATACACTCACCGAAGCCGGCGTGCCGCTCACTTTCAGCGTGACTGCGAGCGCTACCATGACAGCAGTAGTTGCACTAAAGACTCTGTTGCTTCTCGCGGTGAAAAGGAGTGGAACGGATAACTTAACGTAAAATTCGCGTCTATTCGTGTGGATTTGTGTGTAACCTTCTATGGAAGAGTCTTCGCCATCATCATTCTCTACTATTCCTTGGAAGCCCGCAGTCGCGGTAACCGTAGTCGCCCTCTTTCTCTTGGGCGCTATCGCGTGGATGGTGCGTAGTCCCAAAACGGGTGAAGAGGCGAGCCCAAACCCTTCTCCATCGCTGCTGGTAGGCACGGTGGTTACCAATGAGGAGGATAATACCGGAGAGCAGGGTGGGTCAGATGAGAAGAATCTTGCGCTTACCCACGCGGTGTTGGTAAAGAATAGTGATGGAAGTGAAACCTTCACCTTTACATTTGCAAAGAATGCGCCAAGCGACGCCGCCCAAGCTCCCCTGCTCGCACCGCCCAAGTATAACGTCCATCAAGTAAACCAAGAGCTAACCTTAACATTTGAAGGGGTAGAGACGATCGCGGTGGCTGACCTCGATGTGGTGGCGAATGAAAGCTCGCTCATTACCAATGTCGCCTCTTCGCTTGCGATCGATGAGGAGAGGCTTACTTGGAAACTTAACCTCGCCAAAAACGTAGGGATACGTATCCACGCGCAGGGTCCCGTGCTTGAGCTTACCCTACGCGGTGGAAGCACTGAAGTAGAGCGATCGCTCTAAAAATCTTTTTGCCGCGATGGCGGAATTGGCATACGCGCAGGGTTTAGGACCCTGTGTCCGTAAGGACTTGTGGGTTCGACTCCCAC
>JACQLU010000016.1 GCA_016203935.1 Parcubacteria group bacterium
AATTAGTCATTAGAAATTAGGCATTAGGCATTGAGATTATCGAGCTATTTTTACTTTCGCCGGTCGGATCACCTTCTCTCCCATTCGGTATCCCGCGCTCACCTCTTCCACTATCACTCCGCTCGCAACACCATCCCTCGATTCTTCTGCGACTGCGTAGTGCGCCTTGGGATCGAGGGGTTTGCCTACCGTTTCGATACGGGCTACGTCGTGGGTCTTCAAAAGATTCGTGAGTTGCTCGCAGATCGCGATAAATCCTTTGCCGATACTACTCGCCTTCTCCTCGTCGGTGAGAACCTTAAGGGCGCGGTCAAAGCTATCGATAACCGAGAGAAGCTCTTTCGCCAACTCTTCCGTAGCAAACTGAATGAGCTCTGCCTCATGCTGTGCCATCCGCCGCGTGAGATTCTGATAATCCGCCTGCGCGCGTTTCCAACCATTGAGATACTCCTCGGTTTTGGCTTCGCACACTTTCAGTTGCTCCGTAAGTTCCTTGAGTTTCCCCGTTTGATCTTCTTGAGGCGAAGGCTCTGACCTCTGACCTCTGAGCTCTGAGCCCTTATCGTCGCTCTTCTTTTCGTTATCCTTATCAAGTATCTCACTCATGCGTTTCGTAGAAAAATATTAGTCTTCTCATTAACGATTTAAAAGTTCGGCCGCGTATCGTACTAAGGAAATATTGCGTGCGTAATCCATACGGGTCGGCCCCAGAATGCCGACCATACCGCGACCGGTATTGCGCCTCCTATAAGGCGCTACGACGAGTGCACAACCATGATGAATGGGATTTTCCGAGCCAATAAAAATGCTTACGTCCTCTTCAAACGGAACGTCAAATGCGTGAAACACGTCGGATGCTTCATCGATAAAGCGCGCGAGTCTCACCGCTTCGGCTTGGCTCTCAAACTCGGGCTCGGAGAAAAGATACTTTAGACCTTGCATCAAAAGCTCGTCCAGATGTGCGGGAGGGGTGATCAGTACCGTCTGATAGGTCTCTTCGGCCAAGACTCGCGCAAGTTCGGAAAGGGTATCGCGGAATTCATCTTCCTCACGCGAGAAGACCGCTTCAATGCGATGTCGCTTCGCTTCACGAAAACGAACCACCTTTAACTCGCGGCGTAATTCGGCCACATAAAAATGGTACGCCTTTTCGGTAGGGATACGCCCCGCCGACGTGTGAGGTTGTGCAATGTATCCCTCGGCTTCAAGTTCCCCCATAATATGCCGCGCGGTTGCGGGACTGATAGCAAGCGGGTAATGTGAAACGAGCGTCTTAGAACCGACCGGCGAAGCGCTTTCGATGTACTCTTCGATGAGATAGCGAAGAAGGGATACGGAACGAGAATCCATGCGATGAGGTTACTTAAAAGTTACCTCGGTTACGTTGCGTTTAGCACTCATGATACTTGAGTGCCAGTATAAGTATAGAGAAGTAAACCGAGGTGTCAAGAGGCGATGTTACCTAGATTGCCTTGAGATTCCATAATCTCATAACAATTGTAACATGTAGATAACCTTGTGTAACATCGAGGTAATCTAGGTAACGACAAAACGGTCACTGAAGGCGACCGTTTTGTCCAATGAGCTAAGAGCGATTGCGAAGAGTCGTTGTGATGTAAAAAGAACGGATCAATCGCCCCCAGCTCCTTGCTGATGTAGCAAGGGAGAATATATCATGGCGCTTCTCATCTGTCAAGAGCGCGCAATTTTTCTGCCATCGGGAAAAGGAATTATTAAAAAAATAATCCAGGCGGCAACCAACATGAGTATGGCAACTAAGAAGGCGACACTGCTTCCCCAGAGTGACCAGAGCGCACCGATTCCCGCCGTCCCGAAAAACGCTCCCACGCCGCTTACCGCCAGAGTGAGGCCAAGGGTGGTCCCCCGTTTTGCCCGAGGTGAAAAATCAACCGCGAGTGCTTTTACCGTTCCCTCGGTGGCTGCCAAGAAGAGGCCGTATCCCGCAAAGAGAAGCGCCACCATCCACGGCGGTAGGGAAAGCGAAAAGACGGCCAGTACGATAATTAAAATGACTACACCGGCAAGCAATGTCACCCGTCTTCCTCGATGATCCCCGATAAGTCCCGCCGGATACGCGAACACCGACGACACGACATTGGAGAGTACATAGACAAACGGGATGAAGAGTGTAGCGATACCCAACTCCTTGGCGCGCAGAATGAGTAAGGCGCTTGAGAAGCTACCGAGGGTAAGAAAGAAAAGCGCGACCAAAAACCACGCAAATGCCGGAGGGTAACCGGAAAGTGACAAGGGTGAGGAACTTCGTTTGCGGCGCGTCGGCTTCTCTCTCACCCAATGGACGAGCACCGTGACCGCAAGGATGCTCGCGAAGAAGGAGAGTAAGAAAAGGATACGCACGTTACCGCCGATGAGTGGCAGAAGAAGAAGCGCAAGCAAAGGTCCCACGGTAGCGCCCAGGGTATCCATCGCGCGATGGAAACCAAACGCGGCGCCACGTCGCGCCGACGAAACCGCATCCGCAATCAAGACGTCACGCGGTGCTTCCCGTGTCCCTTTTCCTAGCCGATCGACAAACCGAAGCCCAAGCACAGAAAGAGGAGTCGTCGCCACTGCTAAGAGCGGCTTGGCTATGGCCGCAAGCGTATAGCCCAACACCACGAGTGGCTTCCGAACACGAATGCGATCGGTGAACCAGCCAGAGCCGATGCGGGTGATTGCCGAAGTCGCATCGGCAACCCCCTCGATGAGCCCCACCATGAAAACACTCGCTCCCAACTCTTGGGTAAGAAAGAGCGGAAGGAGCGGATAGATCATCTCCGAAGAGGCGTCATTAAGTAGACTCACCACCCCCAAGAGGATCACGTTCGCGGGGAGGAAAGGTTTTTGGTTTTGTTTCAATCTCACCATAGGGCTATGAGACTTCCTTTCCCGTCTCCGCGGCGATAATCTTCTCGATCCGTGTAGCTTCCTCATCTATGAGTAACCCTTCATACTCGGCGTTATGCGCATGCGCGCCAGGGTAGCTTGGCTTTTTGTGATCAAGGTGTACATTCAAGACCCCTTCTTCATAATAGATGTGGAGGCGTGGATAGAACCCGCGTCCCGAGAGACCTCGAATAAAACTCACCGCGCCGGTTTCGGGATCACGGTGTTCGTGGTAACCCGCGCGCCGCAACACGAGCTGAATATTGAGAGGACGAGCAGGCAACGTGATGCGCATGCGTTTTTTTATTCCTCCCGGGGAGGAATAAGCTCCCGGCCGGTCCTTCGCCAAATGAGAAGAATTGCAATGATTGCCGCCAGCACCACGACTAAAGTCACGGCGAGAAGCTTAAGTCCGGTGCGGCGCCCCTCGAGAGCGGTCGAGGCTACAGGAAGGGTAATGTCACGTGAACCCAAAAAATCACTTGCCGAAACGGCGCGCGCTTCTGAGACAAAGAACGCAAGCGGCCTCCCGCGCTTCACGATCCTTCCTTCACGATCGAGGGTCGCCGCATAGACGGTGTGCTCACCATCCTTAAGTCCGCGGTCAAACGTATAGCGCCATTCGCCGTTGGGGCCGACCGTGGTCGTAAGCAGGACCGGCACTTCACTATAGATGAAAAGGGTAGCCACGGCATTGGGCTCACCCACCCCGACAAGCGTAATCGCTTCTTCGCTCACCTCCTCGACACTCACCACCCGATACTCCTCACTTTCGGTAAAGACATTCACCGGCTGCTCAATCGTTCTCCCTGTCACCAGTGCGGCATCGATTGGGGTAAGATCGTTTACTCGCGCGGCGAGTTCATCCGCATCCGGCGTCCCGTCACTATCAGAATCGCGCGCCGTGGGACTTAGTCCGTACCGTACCTCGACATCATCGGGTATACTATCGCCATCACTATCAAGGAGCACCACCGATGAGAGCGTAGTAACCACCGTTTCATCGCGGGTGATCACCGCCGACTCTCGGGACGGTACCAAGCGGATATACGCGGCCGTCGACGGAATGAGCGGTATCGCTTCGCCGAGTTTCGAAGCTTCGGCGGGCGCACGCGCCTCAAGATCCGAAAACGACACCGTGCTGCCCACATATTTCTCTACCACCTCGCCCTTCTTTTCTGCTTCAATGCGCTGGGCTACTACCGTACCAAGGTGACGTTTGGTAATCGCCACCTGACATTCCTCTCGCGTAAGCCCCTCGCACCGCGTCGCTTTGGCAAATCTCTCATAGAGAAACGCCTCACACGCCGTCTTATCAACGAGGCCCGCGAGGTCGCACTCCGGAGTGACAAACTTTGCGCGTAAGATTCCTTCGCACGCTTCTTTGGTAGTGACACCGGCGGCACGACATTCGGGTGGAAGATTGCGAATCACCAGGAGTTTCTCGCACGAAAGCCGATCGGTGGCACCTACCTCTTGACAGGCATTGGGAAGAAGAGGAGCAATCTGATTTTGGTGTGCCTGATAGGCTCCAAAAAGATACGTATCACACGCTTCGCGCGTAAAGGCGCCGGCGGTCTTACACTCTTCCGGGAGTTGCGTGGTGATCTGCGCTGTCACGAAACGCGCGCACGCTTCGGAAGTCCCTGCTCCCGCATCTTTACACGCTTGGGGAAGATACTGCGAGGCAAAAAAGGTTTCGCACGCCTTGACGTCGGTGATCCCCCGTCGCTCGCATTCATAGGGGACGCGCGGGGTGCTTAAAAACGCGGCGCAGGCGTTCTCATTGGTAAGGCCGCGCTCTTTACAGACGAGGGGTACCGACGCATCAATGGTATCGGTTCTTATCTTAAGCGAAGCGAAGTAAACGGCACAGGCTTCTTGAGTCGCGATGCCGCGTTCGCGGCATTCAAACGGGAGCGCGAACGATCCGCCCGTACTGCCTGGATTTGGTACGGGGAGAGAAACTGAAAGCAGATTGAAGGTTTCCATGAATCGCCGACATTCGGTCTCGGCGGTGATTCCCTTCTCAACGCACTCGACCGGTAAACTCAAACCGCTTACGAGTTGGGTAATGGCCGTAAAGGGAGTGGCAAGCACCGTCGGTGCGGTGCCAGTCTTGAGGTACTCAAGATACCGATCACAGTAGTATTGAGTGGTAACGCCGGCACTTCGGCACACCTCGGGTAACGCTTCGTTCACCGTGCCGGCATTTACAGTTGCGTACGGAGTATACGGATAGGGACTTACCGGGGTATACACGAAAGTCGGTGAGTACGCAGGGATGGGGGTAACACCGGTAGTCGCTCGAATTGGGGAACTGGTAGCAGTAGGAGAAGAGACTATTGCCGTTGGGTACGGCGTGAAGACAGGGCAAGGATAGGTTGAGGTTGTTCCCGTGGCCGGATCGTAGTTATAACAAGGGTAAGGTGTATAAGAAGTGTACGTCGGGTAAGGGGAAGGAGAGACTGAATACGTAGGACACGGATACGTCGAGCTCGCTCCTGTCGCCGGATTATAAGAAGAGCAGGGGGCAGGGGTATAGTAGTAGGTTGAGGTTACCGAAGGGTTAGGATTTGGGGAGTACGTGTAGGTAGGACATGGATATGGAGAGTAGGTACTGGTTGAGGAGATATAGGTATAACAGGGTGCCGGTGTATAAGAATAAGTTGGATCCGGCGAAGGATAGGGAGTGTAAGTCGGGTACGCCGTATACGTAGGGCAAGGATAGGGGGTATAGGTATTCGAACCAGCATTATAGGTGTAACACGGAGCGGGAGTATAGGTAGGAGAAGGAGTATACGTCGGGTACGGGGTGTAGGTCTGGTATGGGGTGTAGGTTGGACACGGATAGGTGGAGCTCACCCCTGTCACGGGATCATAGGTATAGCAGGGGGCGGGAGTATACGTAGCCGTAGTATATGGCGTGTACGTTGGGTAGGGAGTATACGTCGGGTACGGGGTGTAGGTCGAAGAAGTAGAAGTATTATATGGCGTATAGGTTGGGTAGGGGGTATAGGTAGGATAAGGTGTGGGGGAAGTCTCCGATGTTTGGGCTTGGATAATAACCGAGCCAATGAGAAAAACAGCAAGGCTTAAGAGAATGCCGATAAAGAGATGTCGGGATGTTTTCATGTGAGAAGACATTAGATCGGAGGAGGAGTACCCGCTGATGAACCAGTCTCGTGGTGTCTACGCCTCCAGATAAGCATGAGGGCAACCACGGCGAACGCCACCACAAAGAGGGCCGCGACGAGAAGTTGTATTCCCGTCTCTCTGGTTGTCTCGGCGGTCGTGGGAGCGGAGGTCACCGCGCGCTGGGCCAAGAACTCACTCGCCGATACCGCCTGGGCTTCGGCGACAAAGAAGCGTAGAGGGTTACTTCGTTTGGTTACCGTACCGCTCCGATCAACACTCGCGACATAGACATCGTGCTCACCATCGGTGAGCCCCTTATCAAACGTGTAGTGCCACTCGCCGTCGCCGCCTACCTTGACAGTAAGGAGTATTGGTACCTCGCTATAGAGAAAGAGCGTGGCAACTTCACCGGGTTCGCCTTCTCCCGAGAGGGTAATCGCCGCTTCTCCAGTTTGCGTCATGGTTTCGGCCGTGGTGACTTCGTAGGTTTCGCTCACGGCGTCAGAAGCAATCGGCTGCTCGATGGTGCTATTCGCTACAATAACCTCTTCAATGGGTGCAAGCTCGGCGCTTGCTTGAAGTTCCTTGCTATCGCCCTCACCGTCGCCATCCGAGTCGCTCGCTTCAGGATCAAAGCCATGGCGCTCTTCTACGTCATCCGAAATCCCATCGGCATCAGAATCGATAAGGGCAACCGTGGGAAACGTCGTAATGATGCTCTCATCCTCGGTGATGACAGTCGTCTCGACTGAAGGAAGAATGAGGACCCCTGTCTCGCCTTCTTGAACAAGGGGAATCGCTTCCGCGATCAGCGAGTCCTCCTCGCCTTGACCGCCGCCTCCCTTGGGAAGCTTAAATGATGTGCCGATGCGTCTTAAGAGCGCGTCACGATGCGCCTCTACCGCTTGTTTTTGTGCTACCAATGCTCCCAGATGGCGCTTCTCGATCGCGATGCGGCACTCTTCCGACGAGAGCCCTTCGCAGCGGGCATCCTTGGCAAAACGCTCGAGCATGAAACTCTCGCACGCGGTGCGATCGGTGATCCCCGCGGCGTCACAGGCGGGTGCCACGTACTTCGCGCGCATCACCTCTTCACACGCTTCACGAGTAGTGACGTTCGCCGCCTGACACTCCGGCGGGAAGTGACGGGTGCGCAAGAGTTCCTCGCAGGAAGCCCGATCAGTTAAGCCGGCAGTGGTGCACTCCTTGGGGAAGTACCGTGCCCGCATTACCTCTTCACACGCCTTGGGTGTGGTGGCACCCGCTTCCTGACATTCGCGAGGAAGGAGGTTGGGATCAATCTTATTTGGCGCTCCATATTTTTCAAAGAGTACCTTCTCACACGCTTCGCGGGTGAATGCGCCTGCGGACTTACACTCTTCGGGGACGTTTTGGCGCATGAAGTACTCTTCACATGCTTGGAAGGTCGCTGCGCCTACCTCGCGGCAGCGATCAGGAAGTTCCTGACTTAGTTTCTCCTCGATATCGGAAGTAACTTCCCCGGCCTCGATAAGCCGGCGACATTCCGCGTCGGTGACTCCGCGGCACCCTTCGGGACGACCATACTTTTCAAAGACGAGCCGCTCGCACTCCGCGATTGTAGTGGCTCCCTCATCAGTACAGACCTTGGGGAAAAACTCTCTCTCAAAATGCTTGCTACACTCTTCGGGATTCGTGATGCCGCGGTCGCGGCACTCCGCGGGAAGATGTTTTTGAATCACGAACTGCTCACACGCTTCGGGCGTGGTGAGCCCCTCGGCCCTGCATTCGGGCGGCAAAAATCGCTCGGCAAAGAATCGTTCGCATACTTCAGGCTCGGTGATGCCTTTCTCCTTGCACTCTTGGGGGAGATTCTGGCGCACCATAAAATCACGGCACGATTCAAAATCGGTGATGCCCGCGGCGGTGCACGGCGGAGGAAGCGCTCCCCCGCCCGGGAATCCCGGTAATGACGAACCGGTCTCAACGCCGCTTAAGGTATTGATGCCATTTTGGATCGGAAAATTGCTCGAATGGAGATAGAGCGCGCAGGCCTCTTGCGAATTAATGCCTCGCTCCTTGCAAGGAAGGGGAAACCCTCCCTCGTCTTGGGCGACAGTGCTAAAGGAAGTCGTATTGAATGCCGCGGAGGATTCTATAAACTTCCGGCAATCGAGAGCGGAAGTAATGCCTTTCTCCCGACAAGGCTCGGGAAGCGATACGGCAAACGAGGAAGATGAAAACGGTGTTCCAAAAAGAGTAGCCGAAGGAGAGAGTGAAGTCGGCCGTTCTGATTCTAAGAAGCGCCGGCAATCTTCAAAATTGGTAATACTCTTATTGATACACTCTACCGGCAGCGAAGGCGATGGGAAGATCAGGGGAGAAAACGTCGCCCGTGGTGTAAAGGTAAAGAGAGGAGTTACCAAAGGAGTAAAGGCGGTGCCTCCGGTATTGAGCGAGCGCAGATAGAGCTCACACTTATCGAGTAGGGTAATGCCCGCCTCAAGACACTTGGCAGGAAGTGTGAGAGTAAAGACGCTAGGGGTGATAACTGGCTCGGGGTACTGATACGCGGAAGTGGTATCCCCTTCTCGGTTAAGACTATCCACGTAGTGCTCGCAATCGGTGTAACTGGTAATGCCAGCATTGCGGCACGCTTCGGATAGAGAGGTGCTTGTGGTTTGATCTTGGGCGCTTACCAAAGCGCCAAAAAATAAAAAGACCGCGGCGAAGCTCACAAAAAGCTTAATGCTGCCGAGGTGTAACCATGGGTGACGAGTTTCCATACAATTGTGGATAAGTTTTGGTATGTAATTCTATTATACAATGTATTCGTTTTTCTGATTAAGACGTTCTTCGATCCTCTTTCGATGTTCTTCAAATCCCCTCCTTCCCAAAAGCGCATACATCGCCTCCTTGCCTGCCTCCACCCCCGGCTGGTCAAAGGCATTGATGTCGTAGTATTCAGCGAGATAGACGACCGCCATCTCAAAGAAATAAAAGAGTTCACCGAGCGCTTCGGGAGTAAGGGCTGGCACGGTAATGGTACCGTTAACCCGGCCGTTTTGGGTGAGGGCAAGCGCGGTTGCGGCCTGCTCGATATTGATAATTTCGTTAAACGAATGTCCCGCTAAATAACTCACCCCCTCGAGGTCGGGATAGGCGGAGGGTACCACGGCGTCGTGTTCGAACTTCTCGACGCGGATGAAGGTGATGATTTTATCGTAGGGACCTTCATTATAGAGTTGAATTTGTGAATGTTGATCAGTCGCACCGAGTGCCGCGACCGGCGTGGGCCCTCTGTGTACGACCGTTCCCTGGCTATTAAGTCTCTTACCGAGACTCTCGGCCCACAGCTGCCGATACCAAAAACCGAATTCTTTAAGATTGGCCGCATACGGCATGAGGATCGAGATATGTTGTCCGCGTGTGGTATCGGCAAGGTACTGAAGTGTCGCATACATAAGCGCGGGGTTCTCGCGAAGGTTTGAGGATGTCTTGATTCGCTCGTCCATGGCAGCGGCGCCGGCGAGCAGTCGGCTAAGGTCAATACCCATTGCGGCCGCGGGCAAAAGCCCTACGCTCGTCAAGACCGAAAAACGGCCGCCCACGTCGTCGGGGATGATGACACTCTGGTAACCTTCACGATCGACAATGGTACGCATGGTTCCCTTCTTCTTGTCAGTCGCCATCACAAAATGTCGCCGATGTGCTTTTTCGCCGACCGCGTCAATAACAAGCTTCCTTACATACAGGAAGACGCTCATCGGTTCAATAGTATCGCCCGATTTCGAAACAACATAAAAGACCGTCCTTGTAAGGTCGGCAGTTGCGAGGAAATCATGAAGTTCTCTGGGATCGGTATTGCCGCCAATAAATGAGACACGCATCCCCCCCTTTGGCCGCGGGAGAAGATGACTATAGATTCCCGGAGTGAGCGCGGTGTGGATAGCGCGCGCGCCAAGATCAGAACCACCGATCCCTACCACCACGAAGTGATCAAAGTTCTCGACAAGTTCGGAAGCAAGGCCGCTTAACTCCTTCGCCGCATCCACCTCATACGGTAACCGAGTAAAACCAAGCGCGCCACTCGCACGAGCTGCTTCGATCTTGGCGTGGATTTCGCGCGCGCGGGTATTCACCGAGGTAAGCTCATTCCCGGCAATGCCATGCTCGCCAATAACCTCGGCCATCATGTTGGTATAGTCATAGGAGAGAACCGATTTCATAGCGCTTTCTCGAAAGATAGTAGCTTCTAAGCCCAGTGTACCATACGGGATCGGGGAACAGGATTGACAAGCTATTGGGTGTGCTATACTAGAAGGATTTAAGAAGCAAAACAGTGCATAAGTGATCCTTTGACGAAAGGAGGTGAATAAGATGTCGCTAAACTCTGTACAAAGATTATTTGTTAACCTTGCGCTCCTCGCAGGAAGTCTTGTCTTGGTTGCGCTCTTTGTGACATCTCCTTCGTTTCAAGAAAGCGCGCTCGCGGTAGATGAGTCTCCCAGCCCATCGCCAACCCAAAGCCCTTCACCGAGTCCCTCGCCAAGCCCGTCACCAACCCAGACACTCTCACCCCTTCCCCTCACCACGGTTGATGCACGGACTGTAGAGCGCCGCGGCAAGTTCCAGTACGCAGCGAAATTTATCTGTGGCGTTCAAGGAAGCGCGAATGAGACACCGGTAGTGCCCGGCACCTATGCGACCGCGGTCAATATCCATAACCCAAGCTTTAAGCCGGTCACGATCTTCAAGAAGGTAGTACTCGCGCCACGCGAACCCGAGCAGGGAACCCCCTCGCAAATCCATGAGATGCTCTTAAATGCCGATGGCGCAACCGAAGTTGACTGCCCCGACATCCGAAGAATAGCGGGCGCTCAAGGAACGACACAATTCATCAAGGGATTTGTGGTAGTCTACGGACGTGACGAACTTGACGTCGTGGGAGTCTATACCTCGACGAATGGCAACGGCATCGATGTCGAGTATATCCCGGGAAGAAGGTTTTAGCCTCAGCGTAGATAAAAACAGTCGGTGGCCTTAGGCAACCGACTGTTTTATTTAAGTAGTGATTCGTGTAAATTCGTGTTCTTATTCGTGTAGATTCGCGTCTATCGTTTGCTCATTCCCTTCCCAACATCCCCTGCGATCGCGAGTGATTTCTTGATCGTTGCCTGTCCTTCGTCCCAACTGGCCGGGCAGACGCGGCCGGGGTTTTTGCGGACAAAGTAGAGCGCCTTGAGTTTGCGCAGTAATTCGCCGGCACTTCGTCCAATCGGATCAGAAACAATGTCAACCGCGCGCAAGATGCCATCCGGATCAATGATAAACGCAGCGCGCTGAGCCATCCCCGACGTCTCATCGTAGATAGTAAGCATGCGAGCAAAGTGACCAGCGTGATCCGCGGCGATTGGATAACTCACTTCCTTGAGGAGTTTCTCTGTTTCTAACCACGCTTTGTGGGTATAGATCGTATCCGTGCTCGCGCCAAGAATCTCGGCGTCGTATTCCTGAAATTCCTTGTAGCGTGTGGCAATATCGGCAAGTTCGGTGGGACAGACAAAGGTAAAATCAGCAGGGTACCAAAAGAGGATGAGCCATTTGCCTTTAAAATCCTTAAGGCTCACTTTGCCTTCGTCCTTCTTCTTAGGAAGATAGGCATCGAGGGTAAAGTCGGGGAAGGGGGTATCAATCTTAAACATAGACGTTTCATTTAAAGAATAGACTATAC
>JACQLU010000072.1 GCA_016203935.1 Parcubacteria group bacterium
ATCCATCACTGCCAGCTCCTGAACCATAAGAAACCATAAAGATCTTCTGCCCTGGCTTGGCTATATCCAGAACCGCCGCAAAACCCAGAAGCGTAGATGCCGAGTAAGGATTGCCGATGTGATCGACAATGAGCGAGGGGGCGAGTTGCTCGTCGGTGAAGCCCAAACGCTTGGCCACATCGCGCGGGAACCGGCCATTGGGCATATGGAAGACACAATAGTCGTAGTTTGATGGTTTCGTCTGAGTCTTTTCCAAAAGACGAAGACCCGCTCCCATGACGTGAGCAAAGTAGGCCGGCTCACCGGTAAATCTGCCCGCATGCGTGGGATACTGCACCCCGTCGCGCCTCCAAAAATCCGGCGTATCGGAGGAATAGGACATGTAGTCTAACAGCTTTGCAATACACCCGTTTTTTGCATCACCGAGGAGATATGCTGCTCCTGCTGCAGCCGAGGTGTACTCGAGAACGTCATGCGGCTTGCTTTGGGCAGTATCGGCACCGATCACAAGGCCCAAACGCGCCTGCCCGCTTGCGACGAGCCCTGCAATCGCCTGCATGCCCGCGGTTGCCGCTTTGCAGGCAAACTCCAGATCCGCAGCCAGGTAATTTCTCCCCACGCCCAGAAGCTCTCCGACGATCGTCGACGTCGGGTTAACCGCGTACGGATGACTCTCCGACCCCACAAAGAGAACCTCGATATCTTGTGGTTTACCCTTCGATGCGGCAAGCGCCCTCAGTGCCGCTTCCAAGGCAATCGTCACGGCATCCTCGTCGGCAGCTGATACTGCTTTTTCTGCCACTTTAAGCGATGAGACGACTTCAGACCCATCCTTTTTCCATGCCGCGGCAATATCGCCCAGGGCAATACGGTAGTGCGGAATATAGGTGCCGTAAGAAACGATGCCAACCATATTATTTTCCTCTCGCCAATCTCTCGTGCGTGCGGGCAAGTGTCCCTTCTGAAAGTGACGCAAGGAGCGAAATCTCACCAGCCAAGACTGCGGCAGCAATAATTTCTGCAAATTGTTGGCTGTTCTTTCCGTTATTACCTCCGTATACGCCCAAAAGCGATAGTGCTTCTTTCTGGGTTGCGAGCCCCGTGCCCCCGCCCACCGTTCCAATCATGAGGTCGGGGAGATAAATACTGACGTACAGCGATTCTTTTTCACCTCCGATGTGTGAAACTTCTTTCACATCGGAGGTGTGAATCACCTCACAGGTCGTCATTCCCACACTACATTCCCCCACGTGTCCAATGTCCTGTCCTGTGGCCAAAAACAGTGCCGCAATGACGTTGGCAAAATGTGCATTGTAGCCCATGGATCCGGCCATCGCCGAGCCGATCATGCATTTGGCGAGCCACACATCATAGATTTTCTGTGCAGAGGTTTTTAGAGTATGGCGAAGCACTGACGAAGGAAGTGTCACCTCCGCCCAGGCTTTTGTGCCGCGGCCCTCAATACTATTGAGCCAGGAGGGCTTCTTGTCTACATCGTAATTACCCGCTACCGAGATGCACCGCGCGCCGGTTTTTTCCTCAATGAAGCGGGCAAGGACGTCTGTCGCGATTGTGGCCATGTTCATGCCCATGGCGTCTTGCGTGTCAAACACAAAACGGATGTAGCGATGGCGGCCTAATCCCCGGGAGAAGTACTTCGTGAGCGTCAGATGCTTTGATGTTTGTTTTGCTAGGTGTTGCAATGCTTTGAAATTATCTTCAAAAAATGTGTTGAGCTTGTCATTTTCTGCTAACCCGGACACATGAAACACTGCGCCGCGCGTCGCCCCCACCTGGTAGCTATCCACGGCGGCTCCCCCGCTTTCCGTTATCGCTTTGCAGCCGCGGTTGACCGAGGCCACAAGAGCACCCTCGGTGGTAGCAAGTGGTATAAAATAACTTTTGACTTTTGACTTTTGACTTTTGACTTTCAGTGGTCCGGCGATGCCCATAGGAACCTGGGCTGCTCCGATCATATTTTCGCAGTTACGGGACGAAACGACGGCCTCATCCAAGGAAAAGGAGGCGATGTTTGAAAGCAAAACATCAGCCTCTTTCTCAAGAGCTTTCCTTCGATCCGCAACTGTTTTGTAATCACGAAGGTTCATA
>JACQLU010000073.1 GCA_016203935.1 Parcubacteria group bacterium
CGGATTTACGGCAAAAAATGAATATCGGAGCGTACCTTACAGGACCATTCGGACAATCTCAAGCCATTTATCGGGCGAGAAATGATGCCAAGAGGGGAAGAGGAGCACCGGAAGCAGTAACCGCACGGGTTGAAGAGGATACAACCGCGGTCATTGCTCTCCAGCGTGATGCTGGTCTTGATTTTATTATCGACCCTATGTTTTGGTTTTATCATCTGTTTCAGCCGTTTGCCGAACAGCTCGGTGGAGTCAGCGAGGGCCCTCAGGAGAACTGGTTCAATAACAACATGTTTTACCGCCGACCCCAAATCCAAGGGCCATTACAACCGCTGGGGGGCTTCACCGAGAAATATGTTCACGTTGCCAAGCTTCCAACCGATGGGACCGCGATGGTTATTCTCCCGTCCCCTTATACATTACTTGTGCTCTCCGATGTTACCGGTTATCCTGATAGGAAGGCCGCGCTGACGAATCTGGCAGAGGTCATATATGCTGAAGCACAGCATCTCGCCTCCAGGGGGGTTGGAAGAATACAGTATGACGAGCCCGCAATCGTCGTGAAACAATCCTTGGGCTCACTAAAAGAAGAGGACCTGGCTCTTCTGCAAAGAGGAATTGATGTTTGCGGCCATATTGGTAATGCAACGACGAGCCTTCACACTTATTTCGGAGACGCTGGCCCGATCATCCCCCATCTTCTTCGCCTTCCCGTAGATTGCATCGGCATTGACGGAACGGAAACGCGTCTTGTGGATGTTTTGAAGCATGACTATTCTGGAAAAGAGCTTGCTCTCGGGCTTCTCGACGCGCGGAGTACGAGGGTGGAAAAAGCTCAAGAGATTGTTGCCCAATTACGAGCCGTCGCGCAGGAGACCCACCCTCGAAGGCTGTGGTTAACACCAAACACCGGAACGGAGTACAGGGGATTTACGCATGGTACCAAAAAGTTAAAGTTGCTTGCGGAAGTGAGGCGGATACTTCATGGATAAGCTGTTCCCTACCTATGAGATTGGAAGTTTGCCGAAGCTCACCGCACGGGAAAAAGCAAGAAAAGGAATCCCCATAGCAGATGATGATATCTCGGAAGTTACTGACCTTGGCAGGAGATTTTCTGTAGACACCGAGCACGTCGTCGCCTTCCTCAAAAAGCTCCAACAGGAAAACAAGCTTGACGCAGCTAACAGAAAGGCGCTGGTTGACTTTAACGCATTGCTCTATATTAAGCTGCAAGAAGCCGCGGGCCTCGACGTCGTGTACGATGGAGAGGCTCGGCGCGCCGAGATGTACCAGCATGTTGCACTGCATGTGAATGGTTTTGAGATGGCACCTGAGATGATACGCTCGAGAGGCCCTGACAGCTGGCGCATGGCCGTTTGCGTTGCTCCGCCCGGCTTGAAAGAAGGCAGTCTCGACGCGCTTGTCAGGAACGAGTTTCGCTTTGTGCAGCAGCATGCAGCGAGGCCAACAAAAATCCCTGTGGATGACCCTTACATGATTGCCGTGATGAGCGATAACCGGCACTACCTCGAGATGCTGGGGCCACGCTACCAGGATGATCCGCACCGGCTTCGCTACGAGGCGAAACGCGCATGTACGCTCGCGCTTGCTCGCAACGTCATCCGCCCGCAGGTAGAAGCAGTTGTCAATGAAGGCGCACGATGGATCCAGCTGGACATCCCGGGGGCTACGGTGGACATCGAGCATATTCCTATCATGGTCGAGGGGATCAACGCAGTCGTCGATGGCATCGAAGGGGTGAAGTTTAGTCTGCACATCTGTTATCCACGACGAGTATCATTAACAGAAAAAAGCGGGTACGAATTGCTTTTCCCGTCCATTTTAGACCTCCATCCGAACGTGAATCATATCTCACTTGAACTCTCCAATGCGGACCAGTACGAAACTGACCTTGCGGTGTTTGCGAGGCATCGGGAGCAGCGGCAGTTTGAGTTGGGCGTTGGCGTCATCGACATAACCTTAGAACGGCAACAGAGGGAGGTGATGGAAACCCCAGAAATCGTAAGGGACAGGATTCTCACTGCCGCTCGAGTATTGGGCGATCCTAAGCTTGTTTACGTTGCACCCGACTGTGGCATGCGCCAGTTAGCAATTGAACGATGCGTGCGGCTTTATGAAACGATGGTAGAGGGTGCAACATTAGCGCGAAAAGGATGATGACTGCTCACGAGGAAATTCCCTTTTGCCAGGTAATACATCAGAAAGTGTTGATAAGAACGCCAGAAAGACCTCAAGAAGCGCAGCCCTACGCCCCCTCTTCCTCACCGAACGTCTCCGTGTCATTTTATATCTGTAATAATATTTATAACCGCCATAACATTTATAAGCAGGAACCGCATACGCGCTCTTGATGACAACCACCCTATCGGTTACCGAGGAAATAAGGGAGAAAATAA
>JACQLU010000003.1 GCA_016203935.1 Parcubacteria group bacterium
CCGTAGATCTCAAAGGAACCCCAGAAGAAGCCCCGACGCCTGGCGGTCTCTGACAAGACCTTGTACTTGTCAGCTACTTTGTCTGGCAGTGTTGGAAACCCCGAGTTTAGCCGCGTTTTCTAGGGAATGGCTATATTCCTTTTCGAGGCCTTTGTAGGCTCCTGCGGATGGTCGGATCCTACCGTTCATTGCGGTGTTGCCGCGAACCCTGACAGGGCTGCTTCGATGGTGAAGCACTTGAGGGGCCTCAAGTCGGATCGTCGAGTGAGGATTCTGCAGAAGTATATTGTGTTTGGCAAGTATGGCGCGGCACTATTGCTGGACTGTGCTGATTCCGCTCACGCCACCGAATTCGCGTGAGGTTGGCTTCCAAGGCCCATTGTATGACAGAAACCTTCATGGCCATCCCTATCCAGGATGTTAGGGGAACTCTAGAAGAAGGTAGTTCTGCAGGCTTTAGGATCCTAGGGAGTTCTAGCGGGCTTTCACGTGCTTTACAATTGGCGGGCGAACCTTCCTGAGGATTCTGTAGCCGCAGAAAGGGCATTTGATCTCTGGAGTCATGGCCAGTTGATCTGCAGTGAGCCTTGAGAGGCAATTGATACACTCGTAGAATAATCCTCCGGGGCTCCGTTCCCTCGGCGGAGCGGTGGGTGGTAGGGATTCTGAAGATATCTCTTCGGGACCAGACTCCATGTTAGTAGGACCAGATTGCTGGACGGGTCTCTAGCTTCGAGTTAAGGATTTCGAGCTCGAAGAGCCTTGTTGGGGTTTTGAGGGTTTGCCTGGCTGGGAACGTTGCTTCCTTTCCTCCTTCATCTCGGTCTCTGGGCGGCTTCTGATGAGATAGAAGCCGAGTATGACGAGGGCCGCGACGAGGCCGATAATAGCAGGTATGAGGATTTGGAGGCTGCTCTGCAACAGCACAACGTTAAGAGTTTTGGTCAAGAGTGGGGCGCCGTATTGCGGGGAGGAGAATGTCAAAAGATAGGACCCTGCAGCGGCAGGCGCTGCAAATGTGAATGTGGTGGGTTCCGTAGTCCCAGGCTGAATAGCAACCGTTTTGGTAGCGACTGTTCCAGAGCCGGAGAGGTCCAGGTTTACCGTAAGCGTGATGGGAAGACTTGTGGAATTGCTCTTCAGGTTGAGAGTTACTGTTACAGACTGCTTGGTGGTCACTTCGCTGGGCGTGTCGGCCGTGGGTATTAGGAGTGTGGAGTCGAAAGCAGTCATTGTTTGACCTTTTCCTAGAACTACTCCGCTTATGTCTCGGGCCAGCGCGAACACCACAAGCCTCTTAGCACCTAGTACCTTGTCAGCGTTGATTGTCGTGGAGAAGCTACCGTCGGAAAGGGTCGATACTGTAGGGCTGAAACCCAAGAGTCTGCTGGGTATCAGAGGGCTATCGACCAGATAGGCGTACATTGGGGATCGGAGGGAGTGTGCAGTTTCACTGCCTCCTGATATTAACGGCTTGCTCTTAATGGAAATCTCAAACAGACCGAAGTGCTGGCGGGAAGGTGCGACGCCTGAGGAGCCTGTGTCTAGGGTCCGTGTGACTGTGATGCCGAATATTACGCTCTTGACTGTCACTTGAATTCCGCTGGGGGTTAGGCTCACATCCATTCTGTAAACTGAGGAAGGTGAGAGTGTAAACGGTTCATGCCCTAGGGTGAGGGGGAAGGTCACTGTCGCTCCATGGTCCCCTCCCGGGGTGCCGTACCATTCGTGGTCGATTGTCAAGTTTGCGGAGAACGCTGTTGAGGGGGTGGGATTGACCACAGTGAAGAAAATGATTAGCGGCTGGTTTTGGTTGAAGACCCCGTTTGTAAGTGTGATGTTGGATATGTACAGCCCCGATGAAGCGGTCCCTGTCGAGAAGATGGGACCTGGGAGCGAGCTTGCGTCAACAGCGAATGTTGTGACGTTCACACTGCCCGCTGATGTGGTGGTGTTGGACACATACGCCAAGGACCCCTGAACTGTCAAGGTTCCGCCCTGACCAGCAGCTCCGGTCAAGGTCAAAGCCGTTGCCTTGAGTTGTTCCACTCGAATCTCGTGGATCTGGAGGCCGTAGTCATAATCGCTCAGGAATGCCCCAGTGATGTTCCACCTGCCGAGGGCCGCGGTGGCCGGCAGAGTGAAGTTGTAGAGGTATTGCCCTCCTTTATTCATGATTGTCTGATTGATGGGAGGAGTAAGCGTATTCGGGGCCGTGAAGGTAATGGTTTGCGAAGCTGTCACGTTGAAGCCTGGTTGGCTTCTCATTCTTACACCGACAGTGTCCCCGGGCATCCAGAAGTTGGTAACCACTCCATTCAGAGCAGTCTCCACCTTGTCGACGACGTTTGGACTGAGAGCTCCTATCACTGCTGGCATGCTCGTCTTTATCTCGTCAAACACGGAGGTAGCATTGAACGAGATGAAGCGTGTATTGGATACTGTTGTGTTTCCGATGGGCAGTCGGCTATTACAGCTCGGTGTGCAGGTTCCATTATCTAGCGTCCTGCTGAGGTCTAGAGGATTTGTCCCGTTTAGATTTATTCCGGTCAGAGTATAGGACTCGGGAAATCGAAATATCACTGCTGTACTATTCCAGGTGTGGAGGTTATTCTGCGGTTGGAGTGCTGTCGTATTATACGTTGCAATGGTGGAATTTGCGTTGTGGATGATTTGGTTTGATGTGTCAACGTTCATTGTGTGAATGTCTGTTTGGGGGTTGGCGAACTGTGGTGAAACCGATGCCACAACGATGTTGGATACTTCCACTTTCAGCCCCTTTCCCGCAAGAGTCGAATTGAACTTGAATACGAGGGTTAGGCTCTTGCCGATGAATCTAGAAACATCAAAGCATTCCTCATCCGAAAGGCAGGGGAGGGAACTAGGCGACTGGCCGCTTGTGAAATTGGCACTATGGGCCACTTCTCGTTCTACGCTGGTCCCGTTGAGGAGTATGTATCGGGCGCTGGTTCCGGAGGTCACGGTTCCATTCCATTTGAACCGGAGGAATGTAGGGCTGCTAGCGCTGCCGGTGTAGTTTCCCTTTGCAATGCCTATTGTCCAAGTAATGTTCTGGCCGCTCAAAGCCTGATCTGTTGGAATCTCGAAGAGGAATCTAGTCCCATTCACTTGCCTCCCATCAACGGTCGAATTGAACCACCTGAGACTCCCGGGCGTCATGACAGGGTCTGGCTGAAGCATCGCCGTCTTATTCGTATAGAGGTCGAATTGAGCGAGAGTGAGGTTAAAGGCGATATTGTGCAGGCTCGGATCTGGAGAGGCCATGCCTGACTGCTGAGCCAGCGAACGTCCCAGTGGGAGCAAACCATTGTTAGATGCTGGGTTCAGCGAGGCCGTCAGAACGAGTGACATAACTAGAAGTAGCCATAGGAAGCGTCCCCCCAAGGTCTATCACAACGTCTTTTCGGCGAGAACCGGACTGATTCTATTTAACCTTTGTAAAGTTGGGTTTTTCCCGTAGACTTGTTGTGGGCGTTAAACGTGTTTTTGC
>JACQLU010000070.1 GCA_016203935.1 Parcubacteria group bacterium
ATGAAGAGCAGGTCACTGCGGCGAAGAATAGGATGATCTATGCGGTCATAGGGCTTGTCATCATTGCGATTGCGTGGGTGGCAACGGCGTATGTGGTGGGACTGTTTGAGGCGGCGAGGAATACAGCATTGAGTTAGGGAGGAAAGTCGTACCATATTGAAAACCATAATCAAACAAACGCCCTCGCTATAGAAGGGTGTTTGTTCTTTTTATCCCGCAGCTCTTCGCTGACTTAACGCAGATCCACGCTGAATAATGCTGTGTCTAAACAATGAATATCTATAAATATCTACGAGTATCTATGAGTATCCTAAAGCTACTGCTGTAGCTTAAATACTGTCGCTACCTGATCCTGATACACCTCCTCAAACTCATCCCGTGAGGCAAATCTCTCAACCACGTCTTTACCACGTTCGGTAGGAATCACTGCAAAGCGAGCGTTAAAGAACCTCATCGTCTCGGCATAGCGATGCGGCCTGCGGCCACGGAAGATATCAAGCCAACGTTCGCACGCTTCGGTCTTCTTGACACACAAAAAACCGATATCGAGGCCGTTCACATAGCGGTTCTTATCGTTCCAGTAGAATAACTGCGGAAACGTATCCCAAAAAGCGTTTACCACTACTTCGTTTGGTTCGGTGTGGCTGGCAATAAATTCGCTTACTTGCTTCCATTCATCGAAGGGCGGGGGATTGCGCTCAAAACCAACCGAAAGAACATTACGACCAAGCGCAATTACTAGACCAATTACAATAATTCCTTTTAAGATCTTCCCATCCCATCCGCGGCGCGCAAATTCAGTAAGCCGCACCCAACCTTCACTAAGTGGTTTATCGAGTGTGACTCCAATCGCAAGCACTCCAAAGGGTATGAGAAAATCTGTAAAACGAATCGCAAAGAGAGTGAGAAACCAAAAGAAGAGCGAGATAAGCAGCAACTCGCTCTTCACTACCAATGAAGGATCCTTTTGTGCTTCCGTTCGTAGTATCGCTAAGGCTTCGTTCACCGTCATACTACCTTTGAAAGAAGGTTTCACTATTACCCGATACACCCAAACGCCGTAGCTCACAAACCAGAGAAAGAAAAAGAGCGCCATACTCTGTGCCGTCTGCCATAAATTTGTAATACCTGCCCACTCACCGGCTTGTCGTGCAATCCCTCCTCCCGTAAAACTAACAATGTGAGTATAAAAGAAGTTAAATGACTGAGGAAAATTAGGGTGGAGTGTTAAGCCAGCAAATATGCCGAGGCTTATTGTAATTAACATTAAAAACCAACGCCTATCATTCCCTAAGACCCATCTATTTACCGCGATGACAGCAGCAAGTACAAGAAGAAGCGGGAAACTATTGTGCGTCCATACACCAAGAAAACCTATGATCAGCACGCCTACGGGATTACGCGAACGTAAGAAATGGTATCCAAGGAGAAGGATAGCCGCCGCTAAGGAGATGGCCTTAAGCTCCAAAAGCCGATAGATCAAACTTGCACTCCCAAAGGCGAAAAGGAGTACCCAGAAAGAAACGAATCTTAGTTTAAGACGCACTGCCATCCACACGAAACTGCCCAACAGAATGGCGATAGTGACGAGTTCTCCAATGTTTGCCGTGACTGTCGGAACATTGCTCCCACTAAACGGCACAAGGGTAAGATGATACAAAAGATGCGCGTCGGCAAAATTACTGTTGCCAATAATGGTAAAAGGAAGCCATGTAAAAAAGGTAAGGAATCCGTTTTCTCTCGCCAGCTGCGCAACCTTCAAATGATAAAATGAATCGGGATCGCCGAATCCGCTTGCCGTAAACGCAAGAACGGCAAATATCCACAAAACGAAAACCACGAGAATCGCGATGTTGAGCGAGTCTCCTCGTCTCAATCTTGCAAAAACATCCTCCATAGAATAAGTGCGTTTACAAAGTCGGCATGGCTGCTTCTTTGCTTATCCATATTTCTGCATCGCCAGGCAAATAGTACTCTTTATACACCGTGTAATGAGACCGTATATACTGTTCGACGATGTTATCTCGATCATACGGCCAGCTATTACCTTGCGGAAAATAGACCGCGAAGCGCGGTTTCTTTTCCGTTAAAGCTTGCACAACTTCTTCAAGCCTTTTCTCGGAAAGAAAGCCAGGATGGATGAGAGGATAGGGAACGGGATTACGATGGTCGGTTAAAAAAAGAAAACGCTCTACAAAAGGAAAGATAAAGAATGAATCATAGGGGTGTTCAATCAGGAACGCAAGGAGCGCGCGATGAGCCGTCAACACCCGAAAGGTAGGCGCGGACGGATAATATGAGATGCTCCCGCGCGGCGTTGGTATGATGATACTCTGTTCGTACAAAAACCAAATCGAGGAGAGTGCCAGAAAACCTATCAAAAATCCGGCCAATAGTATGTGGGGGATGACGTATAAGAAAGCATGGGAAACTTTTTCTAACTTGCCTTTGGCAAACGATCCGATCACTAGAGAAAAACTCGTTGGCGCCAATACGAGCGCCGTAAGTACTATGAATGGCAATACAAAAGCAATATGGATGTAGTCGGGAAGATAAAGTACGGAGATGAGAAGAGAAAAACTCGTAACAGGAAGAAAAGAGAGACGCTGTAGCGGCAATGGCAATCGTCGCCCCAAAACAAAAAAGAGAACGAGCTCGAATGCAACAATGATTATGAGTGGTAGATAGAGGGGCGAGAGCGGATAGGAGTTGATGGCGGTGTAATTTTGGAGGGGGAAGATGATGAAATCGGCGATTGCTTTCTCCCACCCTGCAAGGATGATGAAAGACAAAGAAACTGCGAGAACCACCACGCTCCCTAAAAACAACCACTTTATCTCTGCGAAAAGATCCGTTCTTTGTATCAACTTTTTCCTAAGAGCAATTTTCCTTTCAAGCAAGAGGGCCACCAGAACACCAATCAAAAAGACGATTGCTTTAAGCGGATGAAAAAGAGCAGAGATGCCAATAAACAAACCAGCTAAAACCCAATCACGCCCCCCTGCCGCGAAAACGCACTGATAAGGGCCGATGCGGCGAGGAGTAGGAAAAAAAGATTGAACCAATGATGACTAAAACTTGGCCAAAGTGGAGCTATTCCTATAAGAAAATAAAGTGCATGTACCGAAGCAAAGAGAAGATTCGCGGTGAGTTGTTTCGTTATATGAGCGACAACGAGCGAAATCGCAAAGAAGAGGGCTGCGATTCCCAAGGATAACGTCGTCGTATTGACGCCAAACAATTTAAACCACCCTGCAAGAATATAGGAAGTAAGAGGAGGGATGGGAGGATTGCGAAAATCACGAAGTGCGACCTCGCCGTGAAGAATCTTATCTGCTTCGTCAAGATAAAAACCGCCATCGCACTGAATGCAAACAAGAAAGCCGACTACAAGACTCACCGCAAGGAGTGCCGCCCATAGTGCGACGCGTTTCCAATACGCTGGGCGACTGTTCATCCAAGAAGAAGCGTCTCGCGCAAGAACATGTATGTTCATTGTGAGTGGGAAGTGATTTCACGCTCCTCTTTATGTATTGCCTTTGTTAATAGGATTGTGGTTGCCTGAGCCTGCCGATTGTCAACGATCAATGTTTCGCGACTGCCATCTCGGATTGAATCACTGAACGTCATAAGCGTACGAAGATACGATACGGACGTTTTGATAAGCCTAACTCGACTTTTGCGTTTTGAAGATTCTCGCCAATCAATCGGGATCTCTTGAATAATCAGTCCATAGTGTTCTGCACGTAGCGCAAGTTCACTATCTAACGAGAAATCATCGTGTTGCACTTTGGGAAGAAGATTAGTGACCACACGACGGCTGAAGGCTTTGAAGCCGCAGGGGGCGTCGGTGATGCGGGTTTTGAGCGTGAGGCGGAGCAGAATTCGATAACCTAAAGAAAAGAACTTTCGAATGAGTGACCGTTTGACTCGCGACTTTGGATGATACCGTGAACCAATTACTACATCGGCTTCGCTGTTCTGGATGGGGGAGAGAAGACGAGGAAGGGCTTCGAGATCGGTGGCAAGGTCGGCGTCCATAAAGCAGTAAATATCGGCGGGATAGCGATTGAAGCCATGGCGGATGGCGCCGCCTTTCCCTTTAGCATTAATTACTTCGGCAAAGACTCGGTTGGAAAATTCTTGAGCAAGTTTCTTTGCAATTTCAGCAGAACGATCGGTAGAGCCGTTTACCACGATTACTATACGGTGAGCGCCGATGGGATAAGCATCAATAAACGCAAGGAGTCTCCTTGTGTTCTGATCTAAAATCGCTTCTTCGTTATAGACAGGGAGGACGATGGTAATCATGTGTAACCACACCAATAATCACGAATATCAATACTAACTCCCACGAAAACGAGTTGCTACTCCGAGCATAGCATATAATGGGCTCTCACCTTAATTCGGTGATGAGTCCTATGGTGTACTGATCCACCGGCGCGAAGTCGTCGGTGAGGATGGGCATGTAGGGGAGCCTTCTGGGCCAGAGATGGGAGAGATACCCATTAAGCTCGGGGTCGGCGCTCACGAGCGAAGGCTTGGCCGGACTCTTTATCGCTATCACCATCACGTTCTGGATCCTTGCAGCGTCCGCGGGATCCTGCACGGGAACAATCAACACGTAGGGGAAGACTTCAAGGTAAGTTCTATACTCGGCCTGCAAGAATTTCCCTGTCGTACCTGCAAGCGAAGCGATAATATTTGAGAAGACTACTCCGCCGTCGTTTAACATCCCGTACATTCTCTGCACGGCTTCCTTGGTAGTGAGCTGGTAGGGAATTGAATTGGAGGAATGAAAGGCGTCAAGCAAGATCGCATCGTATCTCTTCTCGGTTCGGTTTAGAAAAGTGCGCCCGTCTTCGTGATAGATGGTAAGTCTTGGATCATCGGTAAGATTAAAATAGCGCCTTGCGAGCGCCGTCATCCCGGGATCAATCTCCACCACATCCATGAAGGCTTCGGGATAGGTTTTGAGAAAATACTTAGGGTACGAATAGGCCGCACCGCCGACCATCAGGGCACGCCCCTTCTCTGTCATTCCTGCGGAAGCAGGAATCCAGGAATTATTCATAGACGAAGCGTTCTCGCATGAGCTGGATCCCGCATCAAGTGCGGGATGACAATACCCCCTGAACCTTGGATTAAAATGTTCGACCAAATCAAAAAATCTCTCATACTCAAGCACTAAATCTTCACTCCCATCCAAATACATCGCGGCTTGGGTGGCGTCAATGCCGGTAGTTAACGTGCGAATCGCTCTTCCGGTGCGGAAGTCCTGCCGCTCCGCAATAATCACCCGATTATACTGGGTATCCACATCAATGATCCGAGAATGGGTGGAGCGGTAGAGGCCCCAAAGCGGAGGAAGCGTAAAAATCCCAAAGAAGAGAAGCGCCAAGGGTTTAGGCGAAGACCCCTCAAGAAGCAGCGCCAAAAGAGCAAGTGCGACCAGGGTGAGCGCAAGGAGCCACAAAATCTTGGTACTCCCCAGTGAGGAGATGAGCACAAAACCAGCGAGGAAGGTGCCTACAATGCTTCCTACCGTCGAGATGGCGTAGAGATTGCCTGCGGTGCTCCCTGCCAAGCCGATATTGGTAAGGCGTAACTTCACCGCATACGGCGAGACCATGCCCAAAAGCACGCTCGGGGGAGCAAAGAGAAGAAGCGTTGCCACGGTGGATCCCATACGGAGATCCCGGATGGTTCTATCGATCAGGGTGAGGATGGGTGATTGCAAAAGGGCAACCGCTCCGGTGATCACTCCGGAAAGCAAAAGAATAAACGAGAGCACTTTATAGCGCGGGTTCTGGTCGGCAAGTCTGCCACCCCAAAAATAACCAAGGCTAAGGCTTCCCAAAATAATGCCAATAAGGCTCGTCCAGACGATGAGCGACGTGCCCACGTGCGGAGCAAGGATGCGCGAGCCGACGAGTTCAAGCACCATGACCACGGCACCGCTTACGAAGACGATGAATTCAAGAACGAATCGCTTGATACTCATAGATACTTGTAGATATTCGTAGATACTCATCGTACGACGTGCTTCTATCATACCAACCGCAGCCTAACGCTCAAAGCTAAAGGCTCAAGGAAGTAACTTACCTCTCTGAGCTCTGAGCCCTCAACTCTGAGCAAAAGAAAAACGCCCCCGGCATTTCTGCCAAGGGCACGAGAGGTTTATGATTTAACAAGGGTTAGATCTACTTAGAGGCTATAACCCTCGCCGCTATGGTCTTGAGCTCCTCGAGGAGATACTCGATCGGGATCCACGGATTGCTATAGATCCGTTTTATCCCCTCCCGATCTCCCTCCGCCTCCGTTACTGTCTCCCAGCGGCCTGACCCCTTGGCAAGGATCCCAAGAAGCGCCCGCCCCCTCACATCAGAGTCCACGGTGAATCTCGCCCACCTACCGCCGTATTCCAGAATCATGGTAGGTGATGCAAAGAGTTCGATCCCGTAATCAGCGAGCTGATCGGACGGCTCCTCCCCTTGGAGGTTATATACTACCAAGGTCCCTGCCTTCTCACCTGCGTCAGAGAGGACATCGTGGGCAATACCACACCCCATGTCGAGCTTCTCAAGTTCCTCCTTGGAGAGTTGGGCCGCAGAAGAGAGGAAGCTATGCAGTCTGTTCGATAGGTGCGAGAGATAGGCCCTTGCCGGTTCATGACCGCAGATCTCGCGCCGCTCAACTTCCCCCACCAGTCCATCGATGACCGAGGTAAGCTTCCCGAACGACCAAGCCATAAGATCGACGCCGGGCTTGGGTTTCTCCTCTGCCTTGCCAGTTGGTGGTGGGGACGGCTCTGTCTCGGCAGGTGGCTTCTCTGGAGAAGGTGGCGGCGGTTGCGTCTCTGTAGGCGGATGTGTCTCGGGAAGGTTAGAAAAATAAGCGGTGACCTTCTCGATCACTATGTCACCTGCCTTGTCATCGAAGGGTTTCTCTAAAATTAAGCACCCTTTTCGATCAGAACTCATTGAGAATGTGAGCTTGACGTGGGGCAGTGTTTTTTGGAGCCTCTCCTTCTGGGCCTGAAGATCTTCGTAGATCTTACCGTCTGCCTTCCGCACCTTGTCGTGATATACAATGAACTGTGGTTGATTCATTACGCCCCTCCTTCGGAGCTACCTAACTAAGCTTATCTGGCTTAGCTACTAGCAAGCCCCGTAAGGGGCTTTGTTTTGTGCCGCAATCTCAAAGAACTAACAAGAAAGTAGCATAAATACATTATTATGTCAACGAGCAAATCGCCAACTACATTTGACAACTTTACTTTATATTGATACTATCTAATGCCATAAAAGCTTAGGGCAAATTCCAATCGCCCTGACGCTTTTTATGACGAGGCAGGAGACCACTATAAAAGGGCTTCTGTCTCCGAACCAAAACTTCAGGAGGGAGGAAAAATGAGTCTTTTCTTACAGTTGGCGATCACCGCTGCAGTAGCGATCGTCGCCACCGCCATTTGGATTGCCGTTTCTCGGCACCGACTCGCGCGGGCTATTCGGGATGAGGTCGAGCAAAAGGTCGATCAGTTAAAGGAAGCCATTCGCGATCCAGATGAAGAGATCGCGAAGATGGAAGGAGATGTCAAAAAGCAGATAGCGGCAGCAGGGAATGCCCTCATCGAGCTTGAGACCGAACTCGGCGAGGCTCGACTAGAAGTGGCAAATCTCAAGAGACAGCACGACCTATGGCAGATTGAAGCTCAATTCGCAGCGAGCAGTGAAAACGAAGACGGCGCCACAGAGAACATAGAATTAAGGAATGCAGTGGCTGCGCAATTGGCGCCGCATGATCAGCGAGTCAAGCTATTGGAAGCTGCCATCCTAGACCAGCGCAAGGCGATTAACGAACTCCAAGCCGAGGAGGGCAACCTCACGCTCGAGAGAACGACCGTCCGAACGCGCCTGCAGGTAGCGAAGACGCGTGAGGAGATCGCGCAAGTCCGCGCCGGTGTTGATCTCTCTGGCTATCGGAAGCGCCTCGGTGAGATCAATAAGCGCGTCACAAGGCGTGAAGCTCGTGCCGCAGCGGTGGACAGCGTGACAGCCTTCATGCAGAAAAAGGAGCCTCCTGTCCCTCAGCCATTAGGCGATGCCCGGACCGAGGCAAGAGCTCTCGTGGCGAGATTGGCACCAAAAGAGTTGGTTCCGCCTCAACCCAAAACGGTCGAGGTTGAACCGAAGCAGTAGTAGGAGCATAGCTCCCGCTCGGGGCGGCATTACTAAGTGCCGCCTCTTTCTTTTTACTTGTTGGTACCAGCTTTGTGGGAAATAAACACCAAAACTTGACAAATATACATATTTCATTATATTATTAGCGATCCTTGGCAGATACCTCTGCTAGGGAAATTCTTTGACAACTCAGGCAAGAAAGGAGGGCACGAAAATGCCCAATACAGGAAACCCAGTTGGCGGTGGAGCCAATCCACCAACTCCTCAACCGAACCCCCAGCCCACACCGCAACCCTCGCCAACCCCACAACCCCAGCCGCCGGCCCCCCAGAAGACTAATGAACTCTTCGTGGAGCTCGACCCTTTCGACGCTAACAGCGTGATAACCGTAGATGGGGCAGTAGTTAAAGCCGGGGAGAGGTTCACCCGCGAGGTGAGCGACAGATTCAAGGTAAAGACTGTCACTCCCGACTATGAGGACGAAGAGCGAGAAATAACGGTGAGGGATCGCCCAAGCCCCCAGAAGATTACCGTAAATCCACACCGGCGACCCATACCTCAACCACAACCCACACCGACTCCGCCTTCGCCTACTCCACAGCCCCAACCAATGCCACAGTTCAACGATGTAATACTGAAGTGTGAGGTGCTAACCATCACCTACGCCGATGATGCGACCGGAGAACTGGTGGGCGCTGGTCCATTTGTACGCTTCGACCACCGGGAGGCACATACAGAACTAAAGTTCAGAGTGAAGGCTCCCGGATACAAGGAGCAACTCCGGGTGATCAAGGTACCGCCGGCTCCTCCCTCCCCATACGTCGAGGAAATCAAGCTGACGAAGGAAGACCAACTTCAAACAGTTGGTCCTTCTGTCACTGGACAGCAGCTGGAAGGATTGATCACAATCTTTGTGATCATAGCGGCGGCTTCGTTCACCCTTGCCCGAACGGCATTGGGCCCATGGCTTGGACTGAACCAGAACGTACAAAACATCGCCGCCACAATAGGCTTCTGGTCGTTCTTGGCTCTTCTAGGAACTGTGGCATGGCGTGTGGCTCTGCGCAAATAGCGCTGAAAGGAGCGAAAAATGAACTGGCTGAATAGACTTGCGGCGCTTGCTGGCCGTCTCTCGACTCACATACTCCCCATTCTGGGGATCGGTGCTGGTGTAGCTCTCGCCGTAATAGTCGGGAGAGCTATATTCTTCGGTGGTGAACCAGCGACAGTCTCTGCGCCCACTGCACCTGGGACACAGACTCAACCATCTGGAACGCCCCCGCCATTCTCCCCTGGGCCCCAACAACGTACCCTCACGGTCTTAGATAATGAGGCGGTACGAAACCTAGTAATCCAAGGAATTGGGATCCGGTGCAATAGTATGGCGAGGGACAATCCTCTTCTGGTGGCACGAATGTTTACTGAAGAGGATACTGGACTCCTCTTGACTGATGATCTGCTCACGAACATTGTGACGTTCCTTGTGTCACGTCTCGGTCGCGGCGTGAATGATCCACCGCTACTCACACGAGAAGAAGCAAGGGCTTATTGCTTCGCCGAGATGATCCGCGTTATGGCGGACCCCAACCGTCAGGCATCGCTCGGTACCTTTGAGGAATTCGGCATTCGATTCTTCGAAGCCGGGCCGAATGAGAGGTTCCCGACTGATCTTAGCACCCTCCTTAGGGATTACCTGCTGCCACCGATGCCTGAACCCCCAACCCCAAGGAGTGTCTTCGAACAGCGCGGCGTTGTCCTCCCGGCTTCTCCTAGCAGCGAAGCAGGAGAAATGGCAGGGAGGTAAGAATGACGAGGATCATCCTTGGCTTGGTGGTAGGAATTCTGGCAGTGGGTTACATCCAAATCTACGTCTTGGGGGATAGTCGTACTCTCAACCAACCCAGCCAGAAAACTCCAGGCCCGATATCAGGCGGCAACAACAGCACTCCTGCTAGCCCGTCTCCTCAACCCCCGGTGCTTCCACCTCCACCAAACCCCCAACGTACTCAACCATCAATCGCAGGAGGCCTTATGCTGTCCCGAGCACAGGTCGTCAATTTTGACCTTCTTCTCGAGCAACAAGGCTGTGTGGGTGGAATGGCGCAGGTCTTCAGTCGTGACCCAAGCGAGGATGGCAACCTCAATCGAGATGGGTTCGTTCAGAGAACCGGACGACGCATCCTTGCCCAAGCGCGGGGAAGGCACCCAGACGATCCACGAGAACGCTTTGAATCCACATTTGAAGTCTTCACTGGCGTTCTCGTAGGCTCTATTATGGGTAGAGGTTTAGAGCCGATTACGGCCTGCCGTGGGGTTCAGTCGGGGGAGTTCAGGATCCAAGTCCCTCGACAGACAACCCTTAACGAGATCAGTGAGAATGTAATCCCCACCGCGGTGACCAACGGTACCTACGTGGGTACCCGTCTCGATAACGACGTCCGCCGCACCCTTGTGAACGGCATCGAGCGTGTCGGGGCTTGTGACGGCGACTCCACTTCTTTAAGCTGCGTTTTGATTAGGGAAGAATTCACTCGAGCTAGGACGTATGTAGTTCGCCAAGGGCTCGCTGTGAACCGCTACGATTCCCTGGTCAACGCCAACCAGTTTTCGGGAGCATATCGGTTGCTCGATTCTTGGTTTGGTACGGAGCGCCTCACCCGTGGGGTAACCCTGTCGCTCGATCCACGGTTTCGGTATGAGGGAACTGGTATTGTCGTGAGACAAGGCCAGCAGATCCGAATCGAGACCAATGAACGGGGCCTTCTCGTGGCAGTCAACGGAAAGCCGACTGTGCGCGTACAACCGCCACAGTTTCTCTTCCGTGCGAACTCAACCGAGGAGCTAGTCTTCTTTCGGGAGAGACCGAGAGAAGAGGGTGAGACTACCCAAGTCTCCTTCAGGCTCGTGCCTGAAGAAAGATAGGGGGGACCAGTGTACACTTAGGGCCAGGAGCAATGCTTCTGGCCCGCTTCTTTTTTCATAACTCACCCCAACCCTCTCTTACCTTAAGCGAGGGGATTTTGATTGAATTCTCGCCTTAATTGTGATACATTCAGCGCGGGAAAGTAGCCTAGCGAGGCTACTACCTTTTACTTGTCACTAGGAACTTATCTTGATATCCCTAGATACTTGGTCGGTCGCTTGCGGTGACCTCCCGATACCCATGGATACTCGTTGTACGTACAATGAATATCTACGAGTATCTACGAATATCTATAAGTATCAAAGATCAATGTCCAAGCATTCCAAGTGGTCAAAAGTCAAGCGCATTAAGGAGGTGCTCGACGTCAAAAAGGGTGCAGCCTTCTCGAAGGCGGTGAAGGGGATCCAGATGGCGGCGCGCCAAGGCGGGGCTGATCCAGAGACGAACTTCCGTCTTCGGCTTGCCATCGAGAAAGCCCATGAGGTAAATATGCCCCACGACAACATTGAACGTGCCATCAAAAAGGCAAGTGGGGCCGAAGGCGAAGGTATCGCACTAAGCGAAGTGCTCTACGAAGGCTATGGCTCGGGTGGAGCTGCCTTTTTGGTAAGTACCATCACCGATAACCGTACTCGCACCGTCGGCGAAATCCGCCACCTCTTTGAGGAACACGGGGGACACCTTGCCGAAAGCGGCGCGGTGGCGTATCTTTTTACGCACGTAGGGCTTCTCCAATTCGCTATTCCCAAAGAGTCATCCGATACTGTTACCCTGATGGCCATCGACGCCGGCGCAATCGACATCGAATATGAGGCGGGCGTGCTCTCGGTCTATACGAACCCCACGGCATTATCCGCGGTCGCTTCTCAACTCAAAACCCAAGGCGGACTCACGCCGAAATCCCAAGAGTTGACGTACCTTGCCCATAATCAAATCACGGTTGATGAGGCAACTCGCACAAAAATCGAGACGCTTCTCTCGGCGCTTTCCGATCACGACGATGTCGACGAGGTCTACACAAATGTCTCCTTCCCGTAGAATATGATAAGAATCATGGGTATTGATCCGGGCACCGCCACCACTGGCTATGGCATCATCGATCGCGCCGATGACGACTCGCTTCGTTTTATCGCCTGCGGCGTTATCAAAACCCCGGCGCACGAAGCACCGGCAACGCGCCTTCTCTCTTTAACCAAGGATCTTACCGCGCTCGTTAAAAAATATCATCCTAGCCGGGTGGCGGTAGAAAAACTCTTTATGACCGTAAACCAAAAGACCGCGATTGCGGTAGCCGAGGCACGCGGAGTAATCCTCGTCACCTGCGAAGCGGCCGGACTTCCGATCACTGAATATACCCCTTTGCAAGTCAAGAATGCCGTCACCGGCGACGGCCACGCGGAGAAAAGCGGGGTAGGGAAGATGGTGACGATAATACTGGGTCTTACCCAAATCCCCGAACCGGATGACGCGGCCGATGCTTTAGCTATTGCTCTCTGTGACGCCGCCCACGTAAGAAGCGTAGCGCTTATCGCAGATCGCTAATCGTTCGTATGAAAGTTACGATTCTATTGGTAGCAAGTTTCCTTATCTTCATAGGCTCCTCTCCTGCCTCGGTAACGGCGGCGGCAAGGATGCCCCTCGCGCTTACCCAAAGTGCGGCGGAAGATACCTTTGAAACAGGCGGCGTTGGCCGCGACGTACGCTCGCTTACTCCGTTTAACTTTTTTGCCTTTACGGTCCAGCAGATGATCGCACGCGGTGTTCCCGCGACTACGATTGCGCTGCTTCTCATGCTGCCGATTATCGCCACACTCGTTGCGGTCACCCGCCAGATTATAGGTCTTCGCACCCTTGGGATCTACACGCCTTCGATTGTCACCCTTGCTTTTTTAGATACCGGCCTTACTCTTGGGCTCGTCATCTTCCTCGTAGTCCTTGCAGTTGCTACGGGCGTGCGCATCCTGCTTAAGCGGCTGCGCATCCTGTATCTTCCCCGCATGGCGCTTACGATTTCGATTGTATCACTCGTGCTGTTGACCCTCTTAGGTGTAAGCGCATGGTTCGGGAACGCCGCCATCGCCTCGATCTCGATCTTTCCACTGCTTATTATCGTCGCGCTCGCTGAAAAATTTGTCGGTATTGAAATTGAGGAAGGACTCGTACCCGCCATCACCCTCGCCCTCGAAACGATGATGATCGCAATAGTGGGTTTCTCCCTCTTAAGCTCGGCCGCGGTGCGCCATACCGTGCTCGTCTATCCTGAAATCACGCTCCTCGCGATCGTCGCCAACCTCCTCCTCGGTCGTTGGAGCGGCCTACGCATCTTGGAATATGTACGCTTTCGACACGTAATCGCGGCGATGAGAGAACAAACCAAAGAAGCGAGATGACTAATTTCTAATTATCAATTTACAATTTCCAGTGAATGATTCAATGAATCATTGTAAATTCAATGAAAATTAAAAATTGAACATTAGACATTAGAGC
>JACQLU010000071.1 GCA_016203935.1 Parcubacteria group bacterium
ATCTCTCGCTTGCGATCATGAACCTTATACGCCTTGAGGAGCATTTCTTCTTTAGCGGGGTAAAGACCAAGAAGGATGAATACTTTGATTGGCTTGGCGAGGTTCGCGAGATGCGGAAGAAACTGCTTGCCCGTATGATCGATCGTTACGAAGGCGAGACGTGGTGCGTAAGTAAACACCTCCTCGCTGCGACCATGCGGCTTATGGAGGTGGGCACCAAACTTCATGCGGATGGTAGAATGGAAGTAGCGAAAGAAACCTTTAGTCAAGCCGAGAAGCTCTATACGCTCTTCTGGGGGTTGCGGCTCAAACTCATTACTACTTCACAGCTTAAAGAAGAGGCGGCGAGCAAGCAACCTTGGACGCTTAAGGAGATCGTCGATAAACTCGTCGATTGTTGCGATGAATAAAAGTTACGCACTTCTTATAATAGGTATTGGGCTTATCGCGTTCGGTGCATGGATGCTCGCGAGTCCTCCCAAGCAGGCCCACGGGAAGTACGATACCTTTGCCCAGTGTCTTACCGAAAAAGGGGTGGTCATGTATGGTGCCGATTGGTGCCCCCATTGCCAGAACGAGAAACAAGCCTTCGGAAATTCCTTCCGCTATGTCTCGTATGTAGAATGTCCAGCTGAACCTAAGCGCTGTACCGATATGGGTATCGAAGGCTATCCTACATGGATTGTTGCAGACGGCCGAAGGTTTGAAGGTGAGCAGGGATTACAAGGCCTCTCCACCATGAGTGGGTGCTCTTTGCCTCAATAACAGAGACAGAATATGGAACAAAATGATGTATCCTTACCTTTAGAAACTCCTCCGATTCTCAAGCAGCCACGGCAGTTTGACGAGAAGTTCTTCATCCAAGCGCTTCTAGCGATCGGATTACTTATTGAGCTCTTAGTCTATAGCGCAGCACTCCCGCCTAAGGCGGAGATCACCACGGAGAATCCTTTCCCCGGAGAAGTAGTGCTTCCCATCACGTGGGGCGATCTGGGAAAGGAATTAGTAGCAAGCGGAGTGATCGATCTTGAGAAACTCGGTACCCTCTATGCGGCTCGCGGCGGGATTCCTTCTGAAGTGGGGCGGCTCCTTACTGAAACGGTCGACGACCCTATTGTGGTGACGCGCGAAAATGCCGGGTATCTGCTTAATCTTTTGTGGGCAGTAGGATTAGGAAATGACAATCCTATTTTGACTTCCGGCCGAATGGCTGAAGGAGATTCCAGTAGGTACGCATCTACCGGCGGGTGGACATTATCAACCACCGATGTAATGGAGCACTTTGCCCGACACACATTGATTGCCGTTACTGACGAACAACAGGCGCTCGTAGAAGAAGTGGCTGGGAACATTTATCGACCGTGCTGTGATAATCCCACCTCGTTTCCCGATTGCAACCATGGTATGGCGATGCTGGGACTTCTTGAGCTCATGGCGTCGCAGGGGATAGGGGAGGATGAAATGTACCGAGTAGCCCTTTCAGTAAATGCGCTATGGTTTGCCGATACCTATCGTGCGATCGGAGAATACGTCGCAACCATAGAAAAGCGGGATATCGCCACAGTTGATCCCAAGGAGCTTCTGGGGTACTCGTATTCGAGCGCCAGCGGGTATCGGAAGATACTGCAACGCATCACTCCCTCCTCATCACAAGGCAGTAGCTGTGGGGTGTAAGAGAAAGCCTATTGACAACAGATACCCCTAGGGGGTATATTGGCATTATGGAGCAGAACTACAAAAAAAAGTTACTCCGGCGCCTTGCGATTATCCGCGGGCAACTTAAGGGTCTTGAGCGTCTCATTGTAAAGGATACGTACTGCGTTGACGTCATCACCCAATCACTCGCGGTAAAGGAGGCACTCTCTCGCATTGAGGACCTCCTTTTAGAGCATCATCTCGCAACCCACGTGGTAGCGCAGATGAAGACGGGGAAATCAGCGCAGGCGACTAAGGAGATTATCAAACTCTATACCCTTTCCAAGCGGAAATGAGTAGGGAAGCGCATATCAATGCAATAATAAGTTTTTCGCTTAGGAATGGAATTATTGCTACGGCGGCGCTTCTTGCCGTCTATGGGGGAGTGGTGAGCGGGGTCTCCGGAGTCACGTTTGCGCGAGCACAGGTTGTCCAGTTTTGGCCGTATATTGTAAGTCTTGCTGTTGGCTTTGGTATTCAGGTAGGGCTCTACTCGTATCTTAAGCAGGCCACAGGCGTCCATGCCCATACTCGTACCATGGTAGCCGCTTCAGGTGTCACCTCCACGGTCGCCATGGTATCGTGCTGCGCGCACTACCTCGTGAATCTTCTCCCTCTCCTCGCGGCTACCGGACTCGCGACACTGGTAAGTCAGTATCAAGTGCAGTTCTTCTGGCTCGGGCTCGCTATGAATCTTATCGGCATTCTCTACATGGGAAGGCACATCATGCGCATAATGAGACAGGTATGAAATTGAGTATCCCAGTCCTTTTGGTATTCATGAGTATCATAGGGGTTGGCGTGTGGGTTCTCTTGCAGCGTGGAGAGTCAGGGGCGGAGGATACGACGGGAGGCGAAACAAGGAGTCTTCTCACCGCACAAACCGACGATCAAGGCGAAGTGGAAATTACGGCAACCCCGACTGTTACCGATAAGGATACCCGCTTGGCGATTTCCCTCAACACTCATTCTCAAGAACTTGATGAGGATATTACGGTCGCTTCGGTGCTTTTCGATGGAAATGGTAATCGTTATCAAGCACTCCGATGGGAAGGAGATCCGCCGAGTGGCCACCATCGCGCCGGAGAACTGATCTTCCCTCCTCTTCTAGGAGAGACTCGCTCGATTCGTCTCATAATTAGTGGGATCGGTGGGGTACCGGAACGTACGTTTCTATGGAATCTGTAATTGAGAGAACCATCGTGGTCGAAGGTGCTTTCTCTCCCTTATCCTCTCTACTCAATTAACTCACTCATATGAAATTCGATACTACAAAACTCTCTTTGGCGGCAGCGGTCACTACGGGAATACTCTACGTAGTCTGCGCCGTCGTGGTCGCAATAGCGCCACGGTTTGCGCTCGCTCTTTTTGGCAACCTCCTTCACATGGTGAACCTTGGTTCGGTGATGACGGTTAAGCTTTCCTTCGGCGGTTTTCTTATCGGCCTTGTACAGATTTTTATCTATAGCTACGTCGCCTTCTGGATCTTTGGCTCGACCTATAATCGGCTCGTAAGCGGACGCTCGGCATAGCAGCATTTCACCACCATGGATCACATACAACATTCGGCGCACGAAACACCAGGACGTGCCACGCGTTTTAGCTGCCCCATGCACCCGGAGGTGGTGAGCGACAAAGCAGGGCTTTGCTCAGAATGCGGCATGGCTCTTCTCGCAACGCGGATCGACCCCTCGACAGAGCTCGGGGCAAGCGCAGAACCACGCAGAATAGCCAAAGAGCATAAGCGTGGAGAACACGATAAACATGCGGGGCACTCTACAGGAATGTTTCTCCGGAAGTTCTGGGTGAGTTTGATATTAACTATTCCGGTTGTTCTTTATTCGGATATTTTTCAGACGCTATTTGGTTTTCGTCTACCCACATTAGAAATTAGAAATTTGGAATTAGAAATTCTGACCCCACTTGTCTTGGGATCGATTGTCTTCTTCTACGGCGGCTGGATCTTCCTTGCGAGCGCGTGGCGCGAGCTAACCGCCAAGCTTCCCGGTATGATGACGCTTATTAGCCTTGCGATTTCGACGGCGTATCTCTATAGCGTCGGCGTAACCGTAGCGGGTGAGGGGTCGCCGCTTTTCTGGGAGCTTACCACCCTTATTACGGTGATGCTCCTTGGTCATTATCTTGAAATGCGGGCGGTGAGTGGCGCGCAGGGCGCTTTAAAGGAGCTTTCTAAGC
>JACQLU010000068.1 GCA_016203935.1 Parcubacteria group bacterium
ATGATGCCAACAAGACCAAGGACCCATTGAACGATGGTGCCGACCACGACGGGGATGGTACGAGTGGTGTTGAAGCCAGCATTGTTCCCTAACTGTTTCGTTCCAGTTAAGAGATCGATATTCTTAAACGAATCGTTTGCGCCAGCTAACGCAGAGCCGCTAAAGAGCAGTGTTGCACTTAAGGCAATCAATGTCGCTTTTATTGTGCTTTGCATGTAAGTCACCCCCTTCAGAGGTTATTTGCTGTTAGTTTATCCACTTTAATCATCAAATCATATTCTAACGTGTCGAAATGGTAAGGCCTACTATATAGGCCGTAATCACCCACGCGACAGCGATAATGACAAGGCCGGCGACTGCATAGGTCATCCGCGCCTTGGCGCTATCGAGGCCTTCTTTGTTGCCTCCGGAAGTAAGGTACTGGTACCCTCCCGCGATGAACATAATAAAGGCGATAATGCCCACGATGCCGATGGCAAATTTTATGATCGTTCCCACTACTACTGGCAAGGTGTTACGTGTATTAGCTCCTGTCTTGTCTCCAAAACATCGTAGTTGACTTTGAGGGTCGGATGGATAACCACAGGTGTTTGTTTCAAGGTTGCAGCATAAAGGCTCAGCGCATTGAGGAAAACCAGCACCACAACGAGCACCCAGATTTTGGGCATATACTGGGATGACTCTGAAACTCGTTCCTCCTCTTATACCACTCGCACCCACAAGGTACGCCGCAAAGACCCACGCGAGGGCGATGATCACCATGCCGGTGATGGCATAGGTCATGCGGTTCTTGGCGTCATCGAGGATCTGTTTATTGCCCGCGGCGGTGAGGTACTGGTACCCCGCGACAAAGAACATGATAAAGGCAATGATGCCGGTAAGGCCGAGGGCGAACTGGACGATGGTGGCGAGAATTGCAAAGAAGTCCCGCATATTGACGCCGGTGTTGGTCGCCACGCCGTTAAGGGTATTCAGTGTTTCTGCGGCCAATACGGCGGCAGTATTGACAAAGAATGTGATACCAGCGAAGGATAACGCCGCAAGTTTCATGAGTTTCATTGAGAGGAGTTATACGTATATCCCCTCTTAGAGTAAGAGGGGTGAGGGGAGTTACGATCCTTAAAACGGCTCATAACTCCTCCCTTCCTCCCCTTATCTTAAGGGGAGGGGTACTCAAATGTGTAGTGTAGGTCGTGTTACTATTTACCATGTTACCATCCGCGTTGATCCGCGTGTAGATCCGCGCCGATCCGCGTGCTGCTACCGCTGTAGCAGCTCGATGACGAGGCGGACGGCAGCATACGCGATCGCCAGTATCACCATCCCGGTAATCGTATAGGTGATCATATTCTTGGCTGCCTCCAATTCCTGTTTATTCCCCGCCGCGAGGAGATAGCGAATGCCGCTCACCATGAAGGCGATAAAGGCGGCAATGCCCGAGTAGAGAATGATCTTCTGGATGACGTTTTGGAGAAGCTCTTCGATGGTATCAAAACTGATGGGATTGATGTTGAGGATGCCTGTCACTATAGGAGTTCCTCCTTGACCAGTGATAATATTAATGTCCACCCTCGCCCCTGCCTTGCACCATTCAGATTTTACCGTCCCGCCACCCGCGATCCTGCCATCGGGAAGGTTTACCGTGATTGGTCTATCGAGTGGCGCTTGATCGTCATACTGGAAAAGGAGCGGCCCGAATTTCCCCTCGCTATCGGTAATCACGCTTCCCGCCCCTTCTACCGTGACGGTTGCTCCTGCAACGGGCGCACCCTTCTCGAACACGGTGCCAGCGAAATTGCACGTTTGCGTAGCGGCGTGAATGGGAGAAATGGTTCCTAGGATGAGCGTAGCAATCAACAATGCCATTCCAACGGAGGTTGGAATCCAGGCTTTTTCCTTAGTTCTGGATTCTGGATCGAGTCCAGAATGACAAATAGAATTGGTGTCGAATCCTGTACTCATTTGCGTTTTTAGCTTCTGCGTCGTTCCGCGTCTAGTTCTGCGTGGTTCTGCGCTGGCGCTCCGATGTTAAAAAGACCACTCAAGGTATGTTGCACAGCATTCTCAAGGCTCACGCTGTACCTCTGCAACGCGGTGGTCACGGTCTGCGCACCCTGCTGGATCGCGGTCGCGGGTGAGGCTTCGCCGGAGTTGACCGCCCGGATCATATCAACAAAGGCCTGTTCGGTAAGCCCCACTTCGCCCTTGGGAAAGCTTTGGGCAGTTAAGATTTGGTTCGCAAAGACTTGGTTAAACTTGGAGAGGCCTTGTACGTTTGCCATGTCGCGCCGCGCCGGAGGGTTGCCGGTCCGATTAAGATACCCCTGTACCTTATCCGAGCGCGAAGCAAAGGCGAGAAACGCCCACGCCTCATCCTGATGCTTACTTTTGGTTGCGACCGTCTCTACCCAGTACTGGGCGAAATTGACCTCGCGATTGGGATCCACCTGCGGCATAGGCGCTATTTCCCAGCGTAGCTTAGGCGCTTTGGCCCGAATGGCGTCCTTAAAGAAAGAGTAGCCAAAGGTCATCGCCACCTTGCCTTCGGCAAAGGCGTCGGTCGAGAAGGCAAGCTTGGGATCCCACGTGTAGACCTCTTTTTGTGGGTTCGCGAAGTCGGTGTAAAACTGAAGGGCGAGAAGTCCGGCAGGGCATGAATTTTCCGAAACCCCCGGGCATGCGACGGGGATTGGTTGGTTAAACGTCGCGGTGCGGCCGTCCTCCGAGACCATCTTGGTGCCATTTTGCATCATAAGGAGCATGAGCATTTCGTAGCCGCGGCTCACGTTATCGGTCGTACCCAGTGTGGCGCCGGCGCGGGTAATCTTTCCTCGGCTGTCGTATACAGTTAATTGTTCTACGTCGGTCTTAAACTCCTCCCACGTGGTAGGCGGGAAGGGAATCTTGGCGAAGTTAAAGAGCTCGGGATTATAGTAGAGGGCTAAGGTATCGATCGAGTAGGGCACCGCATAGATTTTGCCGTTTTTGACTACATCGTCTATCACCACATCGACAAACGCCGTGCGGAAGGTCTCAAGGGGAAGCAGGGCGGGCGGCGCCGGCGCGATAAAGCCTTTGCTTATGTACTTCGGGATCCAGTCGTGGCGGATGCTAAGGATATCCGGTCCCTGATCGGTGGCAAAGGCTTCTAAAAGTTCCTCCTCGTACGAAGCGATATCGAGCTTACGATACTCGATGGTAACGTTTGGCCTTATTTGTTTATACGCCGCGATGATATCGGAAAGATCCTCCTCGTCGTCCCAGAGGCGCCAGTACTTCAATGTGACAGGGGGAGGCGGAGGAGGCGGAGGTGGTGGGCGAAAGATTGCCGCGACAATAGCAATAAAGACTCCTATGATGAGGATGATTCCTGCAATGGCGCCGATCAGTTTACCCATATAGACCTTTATCTACGAATATCTATAAGTATCTTTCTAGGGTGACCAAGCCTTTCATGTTTCAAAGATCTAGCTTTTTCAGATATTCTCTGAAAGCGGTACCAACTTCTTCATCGTTATTCTTGAGCGCGTAGGCGACGGTTGCCTTTAGAAAGCCAAGCTTCGTGCCGGTATCGTAGAGCTCGCCGGAAAATGCGTACGCGTAGAGTTCGTCCTCCTTCGCAAGGGTATTTAAGGCATCGGTGATCTGGATTTCACCCCCCGCGCCGGCGGCAGTAGCCTCAAGGATGTCAAAAATTTTGGGATCAAGAATGTAATGAGCAAAGATGGCATAATCGGAAGGCGCTTCTTCTGGTGTGGGCTTCTCTACTAGGCGCTCGACGCGCATGAGATCCGGCGAGATTTGTTTACCCGCCACTACTCCATATTTACTAATCTCTTGGCGTTCCACTTGGCGCACCGAGAGCACTGATTTGCCATATTCGCGGTAGATCGAGAGCATCTGCGCGGTACGCGTAGGATCCGCATCCACAATCTCATCGCCAAAGACCACGATAAACGGTTCGTGGTTCACCACCTCTTTGGCCATGAGTACGGCGTGTCCAGGTCCCAATGGTTCGGGTTGGCGCACAAAGATGAATTTGGCAAGCGACGAAAGCCGACGAATCTCGGAGAGCGCCTCCTCTTTCCCCTTCTCCTTAAGCCGGTACTCAAGTTCAAACGAACGGTCAAAATGATCTTCGATCGCGCGCTTGTAGTAGCCGGTGACGAGAATGATCTGTTCGATACCACTCGCCACCAGCTCCTCGACGATATACTGGATGACCGGTTTATCTACCACGGTGAGCATCTCCTTGGGAAGCGCCTTGGTAGCCGGCAAGAAGCGGGTTCCCATGCCGGCGACGGGAATGACGGCTTTACGAATCTGCTTCTGCATAGAATACACGAATAGACACGAA
>JACQLU010000069.1 GCA_016203935.1 Parcubacteria group bacterium
CGTCCTACGTTTTCAAAGTCGCGATGACCGACCATTAAACACAAAACTTCTCGCCCAGCTCTTGGGACTTCGCGCGAAACATTCTTTCCTAAGTCGCCCGTAGAACAGACGCCGCTTAGTCCTTCTCTTAAAGTCCAAGAGCCGGATTAGGAGGAAGGGTTCTCACAATATCTTCCAACTCGACATAGGAGGCTAATCGAAGCTCGCTGCCAGCGACATTGAGCCTCCCAAGATGGGCGTTCATCATCCCCTTCAACTGGGCGGCTCCGAGGCCGGTAGTCTTGAAAAGAATTTGAGCCTTCGAGCTAGCGTCGTATATCCAAGATGCGATGTTCCTAATCCGTTCTCCCTGATAAGAATGCAGCGCAATAAACTGGTCTGACAGGATTTGAATCTTTGCGAGTATGAGCTTTGTTTTCTCAGTTTCGGCATCAAACCAAGCCTTGATTTCTGGAAGCTTCGCAATGGTTGCTTTCATTGGTGCTGCATCCAGTTCCTTCGTCTTTCCAAAAAACGCTGCAATCTGACCCTCAAAATCATCACTCAGTTGATCCAGCTCTCTTAGGCTGGCTTCTCTGTTGATACCCAAAAAAACAACCCTCTGGTCCTCTTCTCTTCTCAGCCAGGGGTCTGCCCTATTATCATCACACATCTTCATCGCCTGTATGGCCAAGTCAACCGCTCCTCTCGCGCTAGTATACAGCCCCCGCTGAACCAATCCGACAAAATGCGTCCTCAGTACAGCATGGAGCTTCTGAAAGCTCCTTTGCTCTGCAACCCAGTCCAAACGTGAATGAGTAATTTTTTCCAGCTCAGCCATTCCGAATTTCAGCGAATGCTCAACTACTGGAGGGTCTTGTGGAATGTCACGTCTCGCAAGGGTGTAGTCGGCTGAAATCATCGTATTGCCCGTGCGATCTTCAATCTTCAATTTGTATACGTTTCGGAGCTCTGGACTGCTTTGATGAAAAACCTTCCCTGCGACTTCTAGCCTCTTGGCGTCCTCAATCCCAAGCTTTTCTAACTCAACAAGCATGGCGCTCCTAAGGTCATCGACAGCCTGATCTGCGCCGTGTTGTCCCGCCCAAACTGGAACTGGCTTTCCACCTCTTTTAATCCACGAGACCGCTTGGCCGATGTTTTTATCAAAAGACAGGATGAGGTCAAAAACATCTAAAACACCATCCAAGGTCTGCTGCGCCTCGAATCCACAGCCTACTATTGCGTTCTTATCTTGCAGAGGCTTCTCCTTGAAGCTATCGGGCATCTCAAGAGCAGACATCAACTCCACCGCCCTCGCAGGCAGAGCCAAGAAGATTCCGATAAAAAATGTCGTTAAAATTTTGGTTTTCATAACGGCTCCTCTCGAATGAACTTTCTCTGTGCGCCTGCCTGACCCTCTGCTCCTCGCTTAAGCTCTTCGGCGATGCGCGGCTCGTTCATCAACCTCCACAACGCGCCTCTTGCGGCATTTTGGATCGCGCAGAGCGCGACCTTCGCGGGAACAATCACGTGCGCTGCGTAGTGATCCTGGGTAGATGCGGACCGACGGTGTGACCCCCTCGTTAAAGCGCGGCGGATGATGTTTGCGCCCGCCTGCTCGCCCATGTCCGCGAACTGGAGGCGCTTGAGCACTTGGGCAGCGCTAAGGAGAGCTGTTCCACCACCAGGAACGATCCCCTCCTCAACAGCAGCCCGGGTGGCATTGAGCGCGTCCTCAACCCGCTGCTTTTTCTCTTTCATCTCGACTTCCGTCGCAGCGCCGACCTTGATCACGGCGACACCGCCGGCGAGCTTCGCCAGACGCTCCTCGAGCTTCTCGCGGTCGTAGCCGGAGGCGGCTCCATCGATCTGCTCGCGGATCTGTGTCTTGCGGGCCTCGATATCGACTCTCTTACCGGCACCACCCACGATCGTGGTGCGCTCCTTGTCGATCGTGATTTTCTTCGCCCGGCCAAAGTCGGTAGGCAGGAGATTCTCAAGCTTAATCCCATGCTTTTTGCTGATGTCTTGGGCGCCTGTGAGGGTCGCGATGTCGTGAAGTATTTCCTTCCGCCGGTCGCCGAAGCCCGGGGCCTTCACGGCCGCGATCTGCAGCGTGCCTCTTAGCTTGTTCACTACGAGTGCTGCGAGAGCCTCGCCTTCCACGTCTTTAGCGATAATCACAAGCGGTCTTCCTAAACGAGCAGATTGCTCAAGGATCGGCAAAAGATCCTTCATCGTGCTGATTTTATTTCTGTGGAGCAGGATGATGGGATTCTCGAAGATGATGGCCCGACTCCGCTTGGCGTCTGTCACGAAATACGGCGAGAGATAGCCGCGGTCAAACTGCATTCCCTCGACCACCTCTATCGTGGTCTCGGCCGTCTTGTTCTCCTTAACCGTGATCACGCCATCCCTGCCCACTTTCTCCATGGCCTCGGCGATCAAGTCCCCAATTTCTCGGTCCCCACCGGCAAAATGACTCCCCGGCAGGGCCAGCGTCTGCCGATTGTACAAAACAGGCTTACGAATGCGCCTGAGTTCCTCAATAACGACGTGAGCAGCCTTTTCAATACCACGCTTAAGTGCCAGCGGATGCGCGCCTGCAGTTACATGTTTCAATCCCTCGCGATAAATCGCATGTGCAAGCTCGGTGGGTGTCGCAGTGCCATCGCTAGCGGGACACGACAGAAACCGAAATGCACTTCTTTCCGCCGCCCACGCCGGCGCTACAATCAGGAACGCTCCAATTAACAGTACAACTAAGATCGTGCGCATACGTTCCGCTCCGTTTTCCGGCCTTAAGCCTTGAGCGATCACTTAAATAGAATCTTGTCCGTTTGCTTCCTTTAACAATTATTTTACTCTAAATTAATGCGACGCACAATAAAATTTAGGATTTCTTTTCAATTTTGAATGTCCAAATTATCGACGTGTGCTGCCGGATTATTTTTCATTAGTTTCAAGACGTTCGACGAAGTGGGGGGCGGCTCGAAATTTGCTTTCTCATTTATTTGCGCGGAAAAGGAAACGAATCAGGGATTTTGGATGTACCAGCCCTGACCCTTCCCCTTTTTTGCCCGCGCTGCCATAATGTGCGAATGGACAAAAACACGGCGCTCTCTCTTGCTCCCCTGAAAAAAGCAGTCGCATCGCTTGAAAAAGCGCTTGCGCAAACGAAAGACGAATTTAGCCGCGATTCGGTCATTCAGCGGTTTGAGTACACCTATGAGCTGTGCTGGAAGAGCCTGAAACGGTATCTCTTCCTTAATGCCCAGATCGAGGAATCGAATATCAAGAACCTCTTTCGCGAGGCGGCGAAGCTTGAACGGCTCGCATGAGCATGGCAATCGTTGATCCAGCGCAAAAGGCGCTCGTTGTTTCGACGATCCGAAAATTATTTCCCGATGCGAGGATTCTCGCGTTCGGCTCCCGCATCAACGGAACGCCCCGCAGATATTCCGATCTCGACATCGCGATCGACTGCGGAGCGCCCGCGGAACTTTCAAAATGGTCTGAGATCGAGGAAATCTTCGCGGAAAGCGACCTCCCGTTCAAAGTCGATCTCTCCGACTGCCAACGCGTCTCGCGCGAATTTCAGGACCTCATCCGCAAGACCGGCGAGCAGTGGTAAGACCATGTACGTATTTGTAGAGTTTTCCATTGGAACAATGCATTATTCTTAATTTGGGATGCGATGCTGGAGCCTTGCTCATCCCATCAAATCCGCCCACACCATGTCGACGAATGTCTTAAGC
>JACQLU010000074.1 GCA_016203935.1 Parcubacteria group bacterium
GCGCTGTACTGCGTGAAGAGATTCGGACAACCGGTTGAGACTGATGACGCGAGCCCTTCCCCGGACAATTCCCGGGAAAGCCGTCATTCCCCGAATAGTTTTTTGAGTATGGGATGTTTCTTTTACAAGACCTTGGTCCTGGAGCGCTTCACGCATTTGTGGGTAATCAGTGCGGACGGTGCGGGTGCCATGCATGATACTGTAGATGAATTCTGTTCGACGCCGACGCACCTCTTGTCGAGGTAAAGGTTGACCCGTCCGGAGCAGTGTTCGAACGTCATCCATGGTAAAGGTTCCTAGCTCATGCGCGGTGATCTTGTATCGGCGCATTATTTCTCGGTATAAGAAGCATCCGTAGTAGTATGAACTTCCCCGAACCGCATCTCTCTCGTGACGTAGTGCACTATAGTCATTTACCAAGGTAAGAAATCGCCTTTCCGGTGGGGAAAAGGGTTTAAGGATCTCACCGAACCTTTTCTGGCGTTGACGTTGTTTTCTCCTGAATTCAGCGAGTTTGCCTTTCCAATTGCCATGACCGATTTCATCAATTTGTTTTTCCCATTGGGAAATCGAAAAGGGCTTGCTGTCAATGAAGCGCATATTAAACCAGTTATACCGACGTTGTATCTTTCGAAGGTTCTGTCCGACCGCTGTTGGCTTATAGTTTTCCAAAATTGTGTGTAGATCAGTTTCAAGCTGTGTTACTGGAGTTGCAAACCGCGGAGTTACCACGGTATCCCACGCAAGAGTAAACATTTTTTTCTGATACCCTTTCTGAACAATTATTTTGGCGTGATTGAACAGTTCATTTTCAATGGTGATGGGAGCGAAAATAATCGGACAGCTTGCGTGTACCGTGCTGGCGAACGTGTTGAAGTACTGCAACAAATCTTTTGAACTATGTTTGGAAAAATCAATGAGGTTAAACTTTGTAAGTTTCGAATTCGCCCGTTTCGCAAATTGCTTCATGTCGTAAACGTGATTCTTGTTACGTCGGGCATCCTGTAACGTCCGCTGAAGAACGGAATGTCCAAGCCGATGAAACTCCTGATTATCAAAGTATATCGTGACTTCACGGCCAGAACCTACCGCAAATACATTGCCAATGCCGTGATTGAAAAAACGAAGCAGTGGTAATCTTGCATTTAAAAAATAAACGTCGAGCTTATGGATACTAAACGGTCGGGTATAACTTTGTCCCCAGTTAATTGTTGCCATTGATTTTTTTCACTGTTCCTTGTTTCGACTGCGCACCATTCGGTGCGGGACTTCGCGCGGATAAGGGTAGCTTTCGCACGATTCCTCTGTTCGCATCCACTTCCACCCGGTCGCCGTCTTTGAGCACTCGAGTAGCGTTTTTGGTGCCGACGATGCACGGCTTGTGCATTTCACGGGCGACGATGGCAATCGTCCGACGGGACATACTGAAAGTCTAGCAAGAACCATCCCAGTATGCCTATAACACAAACCGCCTCCTAAACTATTCAACTTGGGAGGCGGCTAGTTACCAAGATTTCTTGTGGTGGCAGTGCTTGTTATTCAGCCCAGATAACGTGCGTCAGCACTTTCCGTCCCATGCCGAGATCCAGTTCGTACAATGAGGTACGGCCGCTGGCGTCGCGCTGAATCACCCCGCCCCACTCCGGGTGCGTCTCGCTGTCATCCAGCTGTGCCCGGGTGAGGCGCAGCGAAGCATCGATGGTCGTATAGGTATCCAGGTGGGTGTAAATCGTGGCTAGCTGATCGTAGTCGTGCTGGTTGGGATGGACGATTTCATTCGTGCCGGGGATAAAGTAGTCCATGCATGTATGGGGTACGATCGGCTGGTTGTTGAAATTCTCGTCCTGGTGACCGAGCCCGAGCGTGTGGCCCGGTTCCTGGCACATGACGAGACTTCGCCAGCCTGGTGTGTTGTAGGTCGGTGTGTTGAAGTACGTGTCGTTGACCTGGACCACGCCTTTGGTGATGTGCTCTCCGCCTGTAATCCAGATGCGGGCGATGCCTAACCAACCGGTATTACCATATAGGGCACTGCAAGCTTCAATGCGCCCGGCTGTCGGGCGGCAGCTCTTCGGCCGGGTCCCGCCAGCCACTTTGGTCAGGTCCAGGACGCTAGATTGACTCCAGTCGGCAATGGCGACATCAAGATACTGATCCCAGGCAGACGAGACGTTATCGCCGACCTTGAGTGTGAAGGGGTTGCTAGTTCGGGCCCAGTGATATGGAGGACCCCAGGAGTGATTGGCGTAGGCAACGCCAGCCACTAAGACAAACGTGGCTACAATCGTCGCTGCCACTATGCCGGGGCGGAGTTTTGTAGAAAAATTCATATTTGTGATTGATTAATGGTCTAATAAACACAGCGTATACCTCGCCTTCACTCCCTGTCAAACCCGTGATGCCACCACGTCATTGACACCGCCATAATAATCATATATAATCTCATATAGTTATTGTATGAATTGCCATGGATCGCCGAGATAAACGTATTACGAATATCCCCCAGCGGCTCTGGTCGCTTATCAACCGGATTGATCAACTGCAGGGGCAATGGATCGGCGGAGCGCAGTTGAACCCTCAGGCCCTGGGGCGATTGAAGCGTTCAACACTCGTGACATCGAGTGGCGCTTCAACGCGCATTGAGGGCGCCAAGCTTTCCGATGACGACGTGGCCAAACTCATGCATGGCTTGTCAGTCACAAAATTCGCGGATCGGGATAAGCAAGAAGTCAAAGGATACTATGAGCTCCTGGAGAATGTTTTCAATTCCTGGAAACATATTCCCTTCACCGAGAGCACCATCAAATCTTTCCACCAGGAACTGTTGAAGTATGTCGGCAAGGACGCAAGACATCGCGGCGAATATAAGAAAGGCGAAAACCGAGTGGAAATGTTCGACGCCCACGGAAAATCACTTGGCGTGATGTTCGAAACGACTCCGTCGTACCTGACGCCGAAGCAGATGCAAGAATTAGTTGAATGGACGCAAGTCGCGTTGAAAAATGGCGAGCGTCACACACTCGTGGTCATCGCCAACTTCATCGTCGAGTTTCTTGCCATTCACCCCTTTCAAGACGGTAATGGCAGGTTGGCGCGAATCCTGACGAATCTCTTAATGCTCAAGGGGGGCTATGTCTATGTGCCCTACGTTTCCCATGAGAAACTTATCGAGGACTATAAAGCAGACTACTATCTTGCGCTTCGAGATAGTCAAACAACCTTCAAAACGCCGAGGGAAAATATCGGCAGCTGGGTGGAATTCTTCCTCACTGTTTCGCTCGAGCAAGCGCGGCAAGCAACTGATTTGCTGTCTCGTGAGAACATCGAAAAGCTGCTCTCGCCAAAACAGCTGGCGGTCTGGCAGCATCTGGAAAAAGTAGCCGAAGCGACCCCAGCAGAAATTTCTAAGGCCACGGGAGTGGCACGTCCAACAGTCTCGCAGGCTCTTGACGTCTTGTTACGACTGAAGAAGATTGAGCGGATTGGGCAGGGGAGGACAACAAGGTATCGGAAGATGTGAAGCTCCATGGCCTCACGGCCGCGGCTTCTCTCGGGCCGCATCCGTCCCGCCAATCTCCGCGTACGCGGGGACGAGACTGGTGCGTGGGTAAATTGATCATTCTGTGCGGTGAGTACCGCACTATCTATGAACTGGCGGGCCACCCGCTCGGCCCCGAGCCGTAAGCCTGTCAAACGGTCGAGTTCAGTGCTCCACCCGCGCGAGCATAATCAGGGCCTTTGAGGATTTTTAAAGGGAGCGACTTGGGAGAAGTGGGTCGCTAATTTATTTCTTTTTGCACGGCATTTTTCACTTGCCGAAGATGGTGGTTGTAATGACCATCCTCTTTCTCTTCTTGATCAAAAAGCCACCCAAAAAGTGATGGCTCGGCTCGAAGTTTTTTTTCGCCGATTCGATCAATTTCTTCCTGAACAAGCTGTTGGTATTTCTCCCACTCTGCGATGAGCTGGTCTGGAGTATATCCACGGTAGTCTGCCACACTTTTTCGGTTGAAATCATCAAAATCATCAGTTTCATAAAACCATGGGCGCTTTTTTGTACGCCATGTTTCTTGGATTACTTGAGGGTCAATTCTTTCCCAACCAATCATATGCGCAACAACATCTTTGACTGTCCACTTCTCAGTGGCCGGCTTTTCCCAATCCTCCGGTTTCAAAGTCTTTAAATAAGAAATAAAATCACGTTTGGACATTGCAATTAGTTAGGCTTTCGGGTCGCTCGATACTTCGTTCTCTTGGCGGAGAGGGTGACCCAGCACCACTCATTTCATTCGGGTGCTGGGCATGGATTCGACTAGTCCAGGGCGGAGAGACAGGGATTCGAACCCTGGATACCTTTCGGTATACACGCTTTCTCCCGCCATTGGCGGAGGGTGAGAGATTCGAACTCTCGATACCTTGCGGTATGCACGCTTTCCAAGCGTGTGCACTAGACCACTATGCGAACCCTCCGCCAGAGGCGGGATTGCGATTTGTACCTAAAAATTCTACGCGAGCTTGAATTTTTAGACAAATCGGGAACAAGTGTGCGCCGTAACCCCTGCCCCGCACCGGACCCCGAGCAAGCGTAGCGCGTCGAGGGGGACTGGTGCGGGGACTCGGCCATCTCTCCGCCCTGGACTCGTACTGGAAAAATTACTTTCGATATTCCTTTTTTAAAGACGCACTAGCCTGCCCCGTACCCGAGCATCGCGAGTGGTGCGGGGACCACTATGCGACCTCTCCTTAAATCTTTTCGCATGATGAGGTCGTCCTGAGTTAAATCGAAGGGCAACCTCTCCAGAAAACTAACCACAGACACAGTAGCGTCTCGTGAACTTGAAAGCAAGTCCAGCGCTAGCGACGCTCTTTTTTCGCCTCCAAAATTGCCAGTTCCAGCGCGGCGGCGACCGCTTCTCCACCGACGTGGATACGAGCTTGGGCTTGTTCCAAGGTATTGACTGTCAGAACTCCGAAGCCAATCGGGATGTGGTGATCGAGCATCACTCGCAAGACTCCCTCTTGCACCATCTTGCAGACGTAGTCGAAGTGCGCCGTGGCGCCCCGAATGACGCACCCCAGCGCCACTAAGCAGTCGTATCGCTTCAGCCGCGCGAGGTGTTGGAGCGCATACGGAATCTCGATTGAGCCGGCCACGGAAACGACCGTGACATTTTTCTCTTTGACTCGGTATCGTCTCAGTGCTTGGTTGGCGTTGCCGAGGAGCTGGTTGGTAATCTCCTGGTTGAACCGGGAAACGACCACCCCAACTTTCGCTCGAGAAGCGACAATATCGATGGCTGACGTGCGCCGACGTTGCATAGTTTAGCTTGAACGGTGCTGAAAGTAACGCTGGAGGTACTTTGCCACCAGATCAAATTCAAGGTTCACGCCGTCGCCGATGCGTTTTTCTTTTAGGTTGGTGTGCTGCCAGGTATACGGAATGACGTGGGTGGTAAAAAAGTTTTTGCCCACGTCCACCACGGTCAAGCTGATGCCCTCAACCGTGACCGGCGCTTTCACCGCCACCAGTTTTAAAAACTTCCTTGCTTCCACGGTAATTCTGACAATGTGAGAATTTCCCGCCCGCTTGACAGCCGCAATCGTGCCGACGGTGTCCACCAACCCATGCACAACGCTGCCGCTGATTCGATCGCCCAGCGCCAACGGCTGTTCAAGGTTAACCGTGCTGCCGGTGATCAGGGTTGACAGATTGGTGCGCTTCAGCGTTTCCGGCATGTACTGAAACTGCAAATCCGGTCGGACTCGCGTGACTGTTGAGCATACCCCATTCACCGCGATGCTCTCGCCAATCTTCACCCGCCAGCTCTTCGGCTTGGTCATCGCCAAACGCAGTCCTTGCCTGTCCTTCTGCATCCGTCTGACCTTGGCAGTAGCGGAGATAATTCCACTAAACATAAGGTCTGCTAGCCTCTCTATTCCGCCTCCAAAATCGTCGGCGTTGTCTTCAACTATTTGTTGGGATTTAACAATGCCGAGTCAACGACCATTTTTCCCGGCTGACTCTTGAAACACTCCCTTGGCAATATACTGCTTCATCAGAGTCTGATAGGGAATGTCTAATGCGTTCGCCTTTTCCTTCAGTCGCATTATCAAGTACTTTGGAATCCGAAGAGAAATCGATTGCGACGAAGGCTTCAGGTTCGGAAAGTAGACGGGTATCGACTTTGACCAATCAATGTACTCGGTCGAATCGTGGGTCTGCCAAAACTTACGTTCGGCAGCCTCGTTTTTAAATTTAGGCAATTTTTTAAAACGCTTTTTCATATACGCTCCTTTCTTTCTTATTGGCCAGTCGTGAAGAAATGACTCTAATCTTATTTCCTCTGATGGTAAAAAC
>JACQLU010000075.1 GCA_016203935.1 Parcubacteria group bacterium
AAAAAGAAAAAAGAAGGCTGCGCCTTCCTTTTTGCTTCTCCGACTACTTAGAAGACTTAGCGGGCGTACTCAATTGCTCTTGTCTCCCGTATGACGGTGACTTTGATTTCCCCAGGATACTTAAGTTCATCCTCAACGCGCTTCGCTATCTCTTGAGCAAGCTTTAATGCCTCAAGATCAGAGATCTTTTCGGGAGTTACAAAGACTCGAAGCTCGCGGCCAGCTTGGATTGCATAGGCCTTTTCTACTCCTTCGAAGCTTCCAGCGATTCCTTCAAGGTTAGTAAGTCTTGTGAGGTAGTTCTCAAGCGTATCACGCCTCGCCCCCGGCCTTCCCCCAGAAAGTGCATCAGCAGTTTGAACGATGATAGATTCTATGTTAGCGTACGGAAATTCCTCATGGTGCGATCGCATTGCTTTTATTACCTCTTCAGGGACTTCGCATTTTGAGAGAATATCCATCCCGATCTCCACGTGTGTTCCCTCAACTTCATGATCAAGCGCTTTACCAATATCGTGAAGTAATGCACCTTTCTTTGCGACATCAATATTAGCTCCGAGCTCGGCGGCAAGTCCGCCGGCAATATGCGCCATCTCGACTGAATGGCGTAATACATTCTGGCCATAGCTATAGCGATATTTGAGCCTTCCCAAAATCTTAATGAGTCTCTCGGGGAGGGGTCCAACCGAGGCTTCCATAGCCGCCTCCTGACCAGCTTTCTTGATATCCTCAGCCATCTCGCTTTTCACCTTCTCGTAGATCTCTTCAATGCGAGCGGGGTGGATTCGACCGTCCGCAATAAGCCGCTCAAGGGTGATACGCGCGGCTTCCCTGCGGATTGGGTTATGTGAGGAGAGCACCACGGCTTGAGGAGTCTCGTCAATGATCACATCAACCCCAGTAATCTTTTCGAAGACTTTCACGTTACGGCCTTCTTTACCGATGATGCGTCCCTTCATCTCATCCGAAGGGAGACTCACTACTGACGTCGTATTCTCCGAGACGTAACTCCCGGCAATCCTTTGGGTGGCGAAGGCAATCGCTTCCCGGGCGCGTTTCTCGATCTCTTCCGTGCCTTCCTTTTCGAGTTTGCGGATACGCGCCATGATATCCTCCTCCATCCGCTTTTCCACGTTCCGGAGGAGCACCTCTTTAGCTTCCTCCATACTGAGGCCGGCGACCTTCTCAAGTTTGGCGAACTGCTCACGCTTAATGGTTTCGATCTCCTCACCTTTGCGTCGCAGGTCTTCTTCTTTTTGGGTCAGGGTTTTTTTAAGTTCTGCGATACTCTCGCGTTCTTTCTCGAATGTCTCTTCGCGGCGTAAGAATCGTTCTTCAAGTTCTCTAATCTCCTTGCGCCGTTTCTCCTCCTCGCGTTTCGCCTCCTCATTCACGGCGAGTGCCTTGTCCTTAGCCGCGAGGATGATCTCCCGCTCTTTGGTGCGGGCCTCGGCGAGGATTTTCTCGGCACGCGATTCGCTTTCAGCGCTCTGCCTAAGGGCAATAATGCGACGGGCGATATACCCTATCCCCGTCCCTACTATGAGGGCAGCGAGTGCCACAATGACGTTGGTCATACAGAATACGTTGGTTAAATCGTAAAAATACTCTCAACACTTCTCCTTCATTGAGAGATAGAAAAAGCCGATAGCCTAAGGCCACCAGCTTTCAATGATCAATCGGTAATGAGATACTTCACGAAGAGTCGCGCACTGCGATTAATCGTTCCAAAGTAACAGGTACTCCTCATAGCAAGGAGCTACCAACGAGCAAGCATGGGAACGAAGCAACGCGCGTAATCGCATGGGAAGTAGTTTTGATCACTGAAAGCTCGGTGACCCGAGCGTAACCTCCCTCTTATACCGAGGGAGATGGAACCGACGTTACCTTCGAGGTCGCAATGATTTCATCAATAATACCGTACGTTTTAGATTCCTCTGCGCCCATCCAATAATCCCGATCCACATCCCTCTCAATTTTATCTAGGGGTTGACCGGTATGGTGGGCGAGTACCTTATTGAGTCGATCCTTGATGCGGAGAATGTGTTTGGCCGAGATTTCGATATCCGTAGCTTGACCCTGCGCACCTCCCATGACCTGATGGATGAGAATCTCGGCGTTGGGAAGGGCAAATCGTTCTCCTTTCACCCCGCCGGCTAAGAGGGTTGCTGCCATCGAAGCCGCAAGTCCGATACAAATAGTCGAGACCGGCGCTTTGACGTACTGCATGGTGTCATAGATAGCCATCCCCGCCGTAACCGAACCACCCGGCGAATTGATATAGAGTTTGATCTCTTTATTGGAGTCCTGATTTTCGAGGAATAAGAGTTGGGCAATAACGGTATTGGCTACTGCGTCATTCACGGGGCCGCCCAAGAAAATAATACGGTCCTTAAGGAGGCGCGAATAGATATC
>JACQLU010000077.1 GCA_016203935.1 Parcubacteria group bacterium
CTTTGATACTGGTAGATACTGATAGATATTTATAGAAACTTATTGTTTTCATTGTGACTCATGCCTATCACCACAAAGAAACGCTACATTCTATTAAAGGATTTAGAAGTATACCAATTGGCAAGAGAACTTTCTCGTATTGGATGGGAGATCTACTCTCAACTGGATTGGCAAACTAAGAAAATCATGGGCGATCAGTTTATTGAGGCGACCGATTCAATTGGAGCTAACATTGCGGAGGGATATAGTCGTTACCACTATTTGGAGAAAATAAAGTTCTGTTACAATGCCCGCGGTTCATTAGGCGAAGCGTTAGACCACTGGATAGAACTACTTAAAGAGCGGCAGAAGGTCACCAAAGAGAATTACGATCTGTATAAGTCTAATGCCGAAAGAGTCTCGATAAGACTCCAAAACTATATCACAGTGCTTTATCGGACAAGAGAGAATAGTGAACAGTAATAACACAGCCAGTATCTACAAGTATCGGGAGTTCGGTCGCCGACGGCGACCGACGACCAAATATCTATAAGTATCTATGAGTATTTCTCTCATTCTTTCAGGATTATTCCCCTTAACATGCCTCGGCTGTGGTCGAGAAGGAGTGACGTTGTGTAGCGAGTGCCTTGCGCGTATTCCAAGGGAAGCAGCGGGAGATTGTCCGCGCTGCGATGCGGTAAGCCCCTATGGAGATCTCTGTACTTCCTGCCAGCGTCAAAGCAGCCTCGACCATCTTCTGTACGGAACGCTCTACCATCCGGTTATTCGCGAAGCGCTCCATCGATTAAAATACGAAGGAGCGACGGCGCTTGCGAAGCCACTCGCAACGATCCTGGCAGCGCGCCTACGTGTCTTTCTAGAGACCCATTCCCTCGACGACGAGATCGCCATCGTACCGGTTCCCCTCTTCTGGTGGCGGGAAAAGGAGCGTGGCTTTAATCAAGCGCTCGTGCTAGCGCGCGCCCTTGGTGAACGCGTGCATCTTCCCGTGGTATCCGAGCTGCTTAAAAAAGAACGCGCCACCACCACCCAAACTAAACTTACGCGTAAAGAACGGCTTGCTAATCTCGCTGACGTCTTTTCGGTAAGAAGCGGAATGACGGTACCTGCTACCGTTATCCTTCTTGATGATATCTTTACCACCGCCGCTACATTAACCGCCGCGGCACGCACACTCCGCCATGCCGGAGTCAAGACTATTATTGGCCTTACAGTTGCGAAAGGATGAAAAATACGATACTCTGTTGATACTTGTAGATATTCATAATGGAGAGGTGGCCGAGTGGTTTAAGGCAGCAGTTTGCTAAACTGCGGTGGGTTAATAGCCCGCCTCATGGGTTCGAATCCCATCCTCTCCGAGTTAATTCTTGTTTGAGCATGGGTTCGTGGGGTCATGCGACTCCACGCCACGTTGTACCTGTCCCGTCGAATGACGGGATTGACGGGGCGATTCCCACACCCTCCGCCACAAAAATTTACTATGCCTTTCCAACTCAATCCCTTCCCCACCCCGTCATTACCTGAACAAAAAGAGGGAGAGTCTCAATCCCTCCCCGCGCCCAAGATCGATGCCCTCTTAGGGAGAGCGAGTGACGAACCATTAAAGAGCGATACACCATTTTCTTTCCAGACCTCGGCCCACCTCCATCGGCCGGCCGATACAAGGTGGCTTCTCTGGTTTTACCTCGTCATGATCGCAGTGACGGCGTTTTGGATCTTGACTCGTGAATATTTAGCGGCACTTACCTTCGCGGTACTCACGGTGACCGTCGCGATCGTAAAACAAGCAAAGCCCGAGGCGATGACCGTCAAAATTACCGAGGAAGGAGTATGGCGCGACGGCGCACTCATCCCATTTAATAAAGTTAAGACATTTGCTATAGTGGGTCCTTCCCACGATGCGCGTCTTACTATTGAGGTCGATCGGTTCTTTACTCCTACCGTTACCATTCCACTACCCAGGGATGCGATCGAGAAAGTGCGTTCCTTGCTACGAACATACGTAGCCGAAGACGAAACGCGAGAAGAGTCGGTCCTCGAGCGCTTAGAACGCTTTCTCGGCTTCTGACGACCGCGCAGATCAAGGTGGGGGCTAAAATCTACACTATCTTTCCCTGGCCCCATAGCTCAACGGACAGAGCGTAGCCCTGCGGAGGCTGAGATTGAGGTTCGATTCCTCATGGGGTCAGAGAAAGATAGTGATGCCACATAACTCACGGATAGAGTGGTCGCCGGAGAGCGACCGAAGGCTGTGATCGAGGTTCGATTCCTCGCAGGCAGAGTAATGGTGCCGGGTAACGTTCATCTTTATTTCCCCCTTTTAAGATAAGAGGGGTAGAGGGGAGTTATGAAGGCAGGTACGTTGCGTCTTTTTAACAATAGTGGTAATAAAACGTTACGGCGAAGACTAAGAAAGAGCCAAACAGACGCGGAGAAAAAGCTCTGGAACAGATTACGAAAGCACCAGATCAAAGGCGGCAAATTTTTCCGACAATACGGCGTGGGTGTATATGTACTCGACTTCTATGCGCCGCAGCAACGATTAGCAATTGAGCTTGATGGCGGACAACACCTCGAAGAGAATCAACGGAACCACGACAAGCTCCGCTTAAGATTTTTGGACGGTCGTAATATACGCGTGGTAAGGTTTTGGGACACAGATGTATTGAAGAATATCGAAGGGGTTTTGGAAGAGATCGAAAAATGCATAACCCCACCCTACCTCCCCTTATCTTAAGGGGAGGAGATGGTGCGAATCCGCCTCTGGAGGGGATTCGCCGACGAGGCGGAAAAACTGACCATCATGGAGAGGTGGCCGAGCGGTTCATGGCGTTGGTCTTGAAAACCAATATCCTGCAAAACAGGATCGTGGGTTCGAATCCCACCCTCTCCGTTTTCGATGTAAGATAGGAGGACACGTATGAAACAGCCGATCAAGTATCCCTACCTGCCCGAAGGAAGAAGTATTGAGTACGTTGACGCGGCGCATCCCTTTATGGTTCTGGCCAAGGAATATGCGAGGGTGCAATCCCTCGACGGAGTGGTGCCCACGGCGGCGGTGATTGTACAAGATGGCGTGGTGATAGGGAAAGGTGCGAACGGCAGCGACTACCATAAAACACACCAGTGCCAACGGGTCATCTTGGGATGCAAAACTGGCGAAGGGTATGAGTTATGCGAAGGCTGTCACCCCAAAAACCATAGCGAACCGAAGGCAATACAAGATGCGAACCAGAAAGGCTATGAAACAAAGGGGGCAGACTTATATCTCTGGGGTCATTGGTGGTGCTGTGAACCTTGCTGGGATGTAATGATCAAGGCAGGGATCAAGAATGTGTTTTTACTTAACGAGAGCGAAACGCTCTTTAATAAAGAACACCCCGCCAATATTGTCGGAAGACAGTTTGTCGAAGCCCTATGATTTCACCCTCTGCTCCTCTTGAGAAAGTTCCACGTATAGGGTCGCTATTCGCAAGCAAACTAAAGAGATTAGGTCTTCGGACGGTCGAAGACCTTCTTTTCTATTTCCCACGCACCTACCATGATCTCACCCACCCGGTTACGATCGCCGAGGCGATGACGAAAGAAGAGGCGGTGATGGTAGGTACGGTTGAGAAGATCACCTTCATTCGTTCGCGGGTAAAACGGCTCGCCATCACCCAAGCCACCATTCGCGACGACTCCGGCGAGATCCGCGCGGTATGGTTTGGCAATCGTTTCGTTGCCAAGACTCTCAAAAAAGGCGTACCCTACCTCTTCTATGGTCGGCTAGGGGTTGAACACAATAATCCTTTCCTCGTCGGACCGCAATTTGAGAGGATTAATAATCGCGGAAATCTTCCCGTACTCCTCGCGGTCTATCCGGAAACAAAGGGAGTTACCTCAAAACTGATTCGCTACGCACTGCGTATGGTGATGAGTCACTCCTTCGCCATACGCGATCCGCTCCCGGTTGCGATTGAGACGCACGAACATTTCCCGAGTCTTGTCGAGACCCTCCGCATGCTCCATGTGCCCAAAAACCAAGAGGAGATAACGCGCGCGCAAACCCGTGTGGCATTTGCGGAACTTCTCAATCTGCAACTTAAGCATCTTCTTGCTCGAAGAGAACGGATGGACCTCTCCGCCCCTCCCATTCCGCTTGCCATTCAGAAACTCAAAGATTTTGTGAGCCGCCTTCCTTTTCAGCTCACGAACGACCAACGGAAAGCGCTTTGGAAGATCGTGAATGAATGCGGGAAGGGGTTTCCCATGCAGCGGCTTCTCTCCGGCGATGTGGGGAGCGGCAAGACGGCGGTGGCTGCGGGCGCGATTCTCAATGCAGCGGCCGGCGGGTTTTCCTCGCTTTTCATGGTGCCGACCGAGGTCTTGGCGCTACAGCACTTTGCCACTCTCACTAAACTCTTCTCCCATGACTCGATAGTCATTGGACTTGCCACGCAAGCGTACTGGCGGGTCGCCACTTCCGGGAAGATCCGGAATCTTTCACGCGCATCATTTCTCAAAAAGCTCGAACGCGGAGAGATCATGACAACGATCGGCACTCATACCCTCATCGCCAGTATCGGTCGCCCCCCGCGCCTTGGACTCGTCGTGGTAGATGAACAACACCGCTTCGGCGTCAGCCAACGCGCTTCGCTCGCACGCGGATCTATGCAGCACGAAACAGTAGTCCCTCACTACCTAAGTCTCACTGCCACTCCGATTCCCCGCACCCTTGCCCTTGCCATCTATGGGGATCTTGACGTAACGCAACTAAAAGAGCTCCCAAGAGGGCGGATCCCTGTCACTACCAGGGTGATCCTCACACCGGAAGATCGAAAGGATCTCTACGAACATGTTCGCAGAGAGGCATCGCTTAAGCATGCCATCTTTGTACTCTGCCCTCACATCGATGAAAAAGACACGTTAGGAGTCCGTGCCGTGACCTCGGAATATAAACGCCTTTCCAAAGAGGTATTCCTCAATCTCAAAGTAGGAATGCTCCATGGACGTCTCGGGTCAGATGAAAAAGAGCGGTCGCTCAAAGCGCTTTTTAAAAAACGGCTCGACGTGCTCGTGACCACCTCGGTGATCGAGGTGGGGGTGGATATCCCTCATGCCACCATCATGATCATCGAAAATGCCGAACGTTTTGGCCTTGCGCAACTTCATCAATTGCGCGGGCGCGTGGGTCGCAGCGACATTCCTTCTTTCTGTTATGTCATTCCCTCTCAAGAGGCGGGAATGGAGAGCCGCGTAAGGCTTGGTAAATTCGCCGAACTTACCGACGGCTTTGCGCTTGCCGAGCTTGACTTGAAATTACGTGGCCCGGGCGATGCCTTGGGTAACGTCCAGTCCGGTTTTCCTGATCTAAAAATGGCGTCGCTCTTTGATCTTCCCTTAATTGAAAAAGCCCGCGCGTGGGCGGGATGGATCATTCAATCTCAGACAAAACTTCCCCAAGCAAGAGAGTTAGTCGCTTCGACAACGGCGAGTCTTCATCTTGAATAGGGTCGTTGCTACTAACTACGGAGAATACGAATCCTTTCCTCAAGCGGGGGATGGGTGGAGAAGATCCGCGCCATGAAGTCGGCCGAGCGGCGGAAGGGGTTGGAAAGGTAGAGATGCGCGGTCGCGTGGCTTACGCGGGTCATGGGAGTCGCATCACGACCAATCTTTTCAAGTGCCGAGGCTAAACCTTCAGGATAGCGGGTGAGGAGTGAACCTGAAGCATCGGCCAGAAACTCGCGCTTGCGACTTATCGCAAGTTGGACGAGTTGCGCAAAGATAGGCGCCAGAATGGCAAGTATGATGCCGATGAGAATAAAGATGCCGGTGGCGCCACTTCCGCGATCACGCCGACGTCCTCCACCCCAGAACATGGTGCGAAGAAAGAAATCAGCAGCAATCGCGATAAAACCGGCGAGCACCACGGCGATGGTTGCGACCAGCGTGTCGCGATTTTTAATATGTGACATTTCGTGGGCAACGACACCTTCAAGTTCGGAGCGCTCAAGCTTCTCAAGTGCTCCTTCGGTCACCGCCACCACTCCATGCGCGGGGTCCCGTCCGGTGGCGAAGGCATTGATGGCCAGCTCCGGAATGATATAGAGCCTTGGTTTAGGGAGCCCCGCGGTGATAGCCAAATTTTCCACGATGTCATAGAGGAGATTGTGTTCGTCGCTGATCTCGCGCGCTCCGGAAAGACCAATAGCAATCCGGTCACTCCAAAAGAAGCTGACAAGACTCAAAATGGTGGAGAAGGCGACCACGATCCAGAGGATCGCCGGCGCCTCCAGGGCTTGTGAAAATATAAACCCCACGCCGATCAAGAATCCTAAGAAGACGACGAAGAGCAGGTACGTGCGGCGGATGTTGGCTGAGGCGTAGGAATATAAAGTACTCATTGGGATATTTGTAGATACTCGTAGATACTGATAGATATTCATTGTACGCAGTATGTGCGACAAGTATCTATAAATATCGTCCCGACCGCTGTCGGGATAAGTATCTACAAGTATCACGTCGTTATCAGCAGATGCTCAATTGTTAGAATTGCACTTTTACGGGTTGCTTTTCTCCTTCATTTTCTAATTCAAAGAATTCTCGTTTCTCGAAGCGAAACATGTTCGCGATGAGGTTCGTTGGGAAGATCTCGATGCGGGTGTTGAAATCACGGACGTTGCCGTTATAGAAGCGGCGCGCGGCCTGAATCTTATTTTCCGTATCAGAGAGTTCTCGCTGTAGTTCCAAAAAGTTTTGTGAGGCCTTTAGCTCGGGATAATTCTCGGCAACAGCAAAGAGGCTTTTCAAAGCACCGGCGAGCATATTCTCGGCGATCGCCTTATCGTGGGCACCGCTCGCGCCCATCGCCTTCACGCGCGCCTCGGTTACTTTGGTAAAGACTCCCTCTTCATGGCGGGCGTACCCCTTCACCGTCTCGACCAAATTGGGAATAAGGTCATAGCGGCGTTTCAGCTGTACCTCGATATCCGACCACGCTTCTTGTACGCGGTTACGGAGCATGACGAGGCCATTAAATGCGCCAATTACCCAGAGCACCAAGAGAACGGCAATAGCTAAGAGAACATAGAGTACTGTCATAGGCTTAATTAAATTGTGAAATGCTATCCAAAGTATAGCGCAGTAAGGTGTGGATAACAATAGGGAAGGAGTTACAAGGACCTCGTGCTATAATACAAACGCATAAGCGACAAGTGGGGAGTCTATTTATGAAACTTTTCGGTTCACGAAAGAGCTACGTCGGCATTGATATCGGAAGCGCCCAAATCAAAATGGTGGAAGTAGAAGAACGCGGTGGACATCCGGCGTTAGTGACGTATGGTCTTGCTGCAATCGCGAATGGATTATACCAGAGTGCCCGTAGCGAAATTATTGACGAAACCGCCGCCGCGCTCAAAAACCTCTCCCACGCAATCCACGTCGGGAGTACCCACGCGATCACGGCGCTTCCGGGGCTTGCCGTCTTTTCATCGCTGATTGAGATTCCGTGGGTGCCGGAGAAGCAGCTCGCGAGCGCCATCCGCTGGGAAGCGGAACAGTATGTACCCACCTCGCTTGATGAAGTGGTACTCGACTGGAGCTTTACTATTCCTTACAACCCCCGCGGCAAGAAAGGGGATATGGTGAGTGTACTCGTGACCGCTGCCCCCAAGGAGCTCGTTGCGAAGTACCTTACCACTTTGGAGCGAGCCGAGTTTACGCCGGTAGCACTGGAGGTGGAACCGGCCGCGCTTGCCCGTGCCCTCACGAATCCGGGAAGGGTAACCCCTATCGCGCTTTTGGATTTAGGCGCGTCTTCCTCTGATATCACGGTGGTAGAGCAAGGCACACTTCGGGTAAATCGAAGTATTCCGGTAGGCGCCCAAGTACTCGTGAATGGAGTGGCCAAAACGCTCGGCATTGACGCCGCCCGCGCGGAGAGTCTTCTCAAGCGAGAGGGCATGCGCGACGGCGAGGGCAGTGGCGTGGTAAGTACCATAAAAGGCTCACTCGATCAGATCTTGAAGGAGACACGGCTCACCCTCGACCTCTATTTCAATCGTTTCCATCGGGAGGTGAAGGAGATGATCATCACCGGCGGTATGACGGGCATGCCGGGTTTGGTAGAATATATAGGAACGATTCTTAATGATATCGAGATTGTTCCCGCCGACCCGTGGCGCGCGGTGAGCTTCCCTCCGGAATTAGCTTCGGTACTTACCAGCATAGGGCCAAACTATGCCGTGGCGTTGGGTTTGGCCTTACGAGAATTTGTATAAAGTCAGTATTGTCTCCCCTTTCTGTATGGATGGATTAAAGTCTTCCCCTCCGCCTATCCCAAAACCAAACGAAATCCCGCGGCCCGCGGCCCAAGTTCCTCCCCCCCAAGGCGTGACGCCTCCCTCCCTACCCCGCGAGCCTTCCGTACCAGCCGCACCGAGTCCGGTCGCGGGACACGGATCCACGCGTATTAACCTTATCCCCAAACAAGGAAAGGGGCTTAATCTTTTTACGCTCGGCACCATTCTCTTCGGAACGAGCATTATTCTGTTTCTCTTGGCGGTCGTGCTCTATATCCAGATGCGCGGTTCGATCGTTTCTCTCAAGTTCGACCGGGATACTCAGGCCGGGGTGGAGCAGCAGTTGCGCGAGAGCCAGAGTCGCTTTAGCGATCTTAAGGGTCGCGTCGATCGCGTCGCGCGGGTACTCACCATGCTCCGTGGTCGCATCGATCAACACCTTGCACTTACCCCCCTCTTTACCTTTTTAGAGAGCGTCACTCCTGATGAGGTCGTTTTTCACTCCTTCATCTGGCAGGATGGGAACAAAGTGATCCTCACCGGCGAAGCCGCTTCCTTTTCCGAGGTAGGGGAACTTCTCTTGGCGTTTCGGCAGAGTACCGACGTTACCTCTTCGCGTCTCACCCAGGCTTCGGCCATTGTAGCGAGTGGAGAAGAGGGTGATACGGAGAGTACCCGCGTTTCGTTTACCACGGAAGTACAATTTCAGTCAGCACTTATCCGGGTTTCCGCACCCACGCCCTCTTCGGCAAGTTAACGTCCTAGCAGAGCATCTATGCGTCGCAGGCTCTTTCCCTTAAGTTATCTCACCTATTTCTTTCTGCTTCTCACACTCGGAGCAGTGGTCTATATTTTCGTAACTCTTTTCCCTGAAAGGCGCGCGGTGATCGCCGAGATTACAAGGCTTAAAGAGTCTACTGCTCTTCTTGGTAGGGAGCTTAGTCAAAAGATTAAGCTTGAGGAAGATCTCAAGCATGTCTCCGAAAAGAGCGCGCGTATTTTTCTTGCCTTGCCGCGGCAGCCCGGCTTTATTGATCTCGCGCTGCAGCTTGAGGCTATCGGGGCGGCTTCGGGAGTTCAATTCGAAAACTTTACTTTGGATAAAGACGTGGTTCCCGTAGGTCAGAGTGAGCTTACTGCTGCCACGGGTGGCCAGAGTCTCTTTACCTTTTCGCCGGTCGAGCAGGAGGTCCTCAAGATGTACGAATTTACCCTCTCCTTTAACGGAAGCCTCGCCACGCTGAAGGCGTTTCTTACGAATGCCGCGAAGAGTTTACGACTCATTGATGTGGTGAGCCTTACCTTTGACGACCAGAGTGCGGTGAGTGGACTTCCCGCCGGGTTTCATCAGTACCAGCTCATCGCGCGTGCCTACGTCATTGACGAGGGGGAACTCTCGCCATTTGTCGCGCCTGCTCCGGCGTCGGTGCCGGTTGCTCCTCCTCTTAATGAGTCGCCACCGGTATCCCCTTAATATTCCGCGCCCTCTCTCTTTTCACCACTCCTATGGAATCGGGTAAGAACCAAACAAGGATGATCGTCGTGGCAGCGCTGCTCTTTATTGCGCTCGTCTATGTGGTCTATACTACCTTTTTCACGCACCCCTCGCTGCCACCCTCACCGAATCCGGGAGGCACGGAAACTTCGGTGACAGAACTTACCCCTGGGGTCCCAACGAGCGTCTCCCCGTTAGCTTCTTCCCTCGATCTTGCCATTTTGGGCGATCCGCGCTTTACCGAACTCACCCTCTTTGACCTAAGCCGCATCGAACTTAATGAGATTGGAAGAGAGGATCCATTTGTAGACTATTAAGACCGATCCGAATGCTACCAATTAAATCCGAATGCCCCGAATAGAATCCCCGAATACGAATTTGTAGCAATCATTAGGATCATTCGGATGTCATTCGTAGATTAGGATCGCTTACATGGCTGAACTCTATCGTTACTCTGATAAGCGACTCTCCGACATTCTCTGGTCGGAGGGCTTGCTTTCCGCTGAACAGTTAAGCCAGCTACGGAAAGACGCTGCCACCAAAGGCACCACCGTGGAGGCACTGATCGTGCAGGAGAAGCTTGTCGATCCCGAGGATCTTGCCCGCATGAAAAGTAAGATTCTCGATGTCCCCTATGTGGATCTCAACGAACGACCTATCCCGGAGGCGGCGCTCTTGACCATTCCTAAACATGCCTCGGTAAAGTACGGGATTGTGGCTTTCGAACTGGAAGGAAGATTACTCTCGGTGGCCCTCACCGACCCTACTAATTTCAAAGCCCTCGAAGCGATTGACTTTGTCGCCAAGAACAACGGCTATCAAGTGAAGCTCTTTCTTACCGGTGAGACGAGCTACCGAAAAGCACTTGGGCAATACGAAACGCTCCCCGTAGAGATCGACGAAGCCTTAAAGAGCGTGGAGGAAACCATCAGCGAGACCGCCCCCGAGTTTGCGGATCGCGAAGAGGTGAATCAAGCGAATCGCGAAGCCGGCATTATCGCAGAAGCGCCGATCTCAAAAGTAACCTCGGTCATTATCAAACACGCGGTGGAAGCGGGTGCCTCGGATATCCATATCGAGCCGATCGAAGATTTTTTGCGAGTCCGCTATCGCGTCGATGGTATCCTTCGCGCGAGTCTCACCCTCTCCCGCTCGCTCCACCCGGCGATCGTGGCACGGCTTAAAATTTTGGCCAATATGAAGATTGACGAGACGCGCCTACCCCAGGACGGCCGGTTTCGTCTCATTATCCAGGGTAAGGAGATCGATTTTCGCACCTCATCACTCCCCACGATCCATGGAGAAAAGATCGTGTTAAGAATTCTCGACCGCAGTAGCGGCATCCTCCCCCTCGATTCGCTGGGATTTCGGAAAGATTCACTCGACGTGGTACTCGCTAATCTTAAGCGGCCCTATGGTATGATTCTTCTTACCGGCCCTACCGGATCGGGGAAATCAACCACCTTAAATTCCATGCTGGCGCTTCTTAATAACGAAGGGGTCAATGTAGTGACCCTCGAAGATCCGGTGGAATATCAGATCAAGGGTATCAATCAGGTGCAGATGAAACCCGAGATCGATCTCACCTTTGCGAGTGCCCTGCGTTCGGTGCTACGGCAAGACCCCAATATCATCATGGTCGGTGAGGTGCGCGACCGTGAGACCGCGGAGCTCGCCATCAACGCCGCCCTCACCGGGCATCTTGTCTTCTCTACGCTCCACACCAATTCCGCCGTGGGGGCAATTCCGCGTCTCATCGATATGAATGTAGAACCATTCCTTATCGCTTCCGCGGTCAATATGGTGGCGGCGCAGCGCTTGGTGCGACGGCTCTGTACCGCATGTAAGACGCAAAAGGAGGCTTCGGAATCAATTGCGAACGTCATCCGTAAGGCTCTTGCCGAAATCGAGTTCGAGCACCGGGAGAAGTTGTTGCCCGCGAGCGGGAAGCCTAAAATTTGGTATTCACCGGGGTGCGCGCAGTGCGGCAACGAGGGGTACAAGGGGCGCATCGGACTCGTTGAGGTTTTTGAAATTAAAGATGAGATCCGCGATGCGATTGTGACCGATACCGAAAACGTGGAAGAGCGTATCCTTACGTATTGGAATAGTCATCGTATTCCCACCATGCGGCAGGATGGGTTCATTAAGGTGCTCGCGGGTGAGACGTCGTTCGAAGAGGTCCTAAGAGTCACCACCTAAGTGGTGAATGTCTAATGCCTAATTTTTAATGTCTAATCAAATCCTCGACATTAGACATTGTGTCATTAAGTCATTGATTAGAAATTAGTCATTAGAAATTAA
>JACQLU010000076.1 GCA_016203935.1 Parcubacteria group bacterium
CCAAGAAATCGTCCTTCCGAGGCGACGAGGTTACCTTTCTCATCAGACAAAACAAACCCATACGCTGCCGGGCCGGGATTGCCGCGGGAACCACCATCGGAACGGAGAATAAATTTTTTCATACAAGCATTTTACCTGTGGATAACTTTATGCTATACTAAATTTGTCCTGCTTTTTAGGTAGTCCACCCAGTGAGACGTGCGAAGTTCGCACTTCCCGTTTGGGATAGCTAGAGTGGATTACCTCGAGAGTAGGACTTTTTGTTGAAAATATCCTGTACATATCCGACACGGGTTTTGATAATCTCCCACCATTTTCTGTTTTCTTTCTCATAAATTTGAAATATCGCGTGTGCTATATAGTCAGCAATCTGCAGTCCGCCGTGAGTATAGTGAGGATTATGATGGTAGACAACATTTGCGGCGGGAACGATTTTATTCTTCTCCGCGAAGTCTAAACGAAGAGTATCAACAACGAGCTGCAAGCGCTCACGTGTTTTAAGCGATGCGTCGCGCCGCGAAAATATTACCTCAACTTGTTCTTCGCTATGAAGAAATCTTTTGAGTAACTGACCGGCGACTGTCGCATATAAACGGCCTGTATCTCTCTGGAGTTGCGGGTATGCTTTTAGTTTCTCTGCGACTATAACGGTAATTTTCAGATCCAATGTGTTATCCCGTATCCATTCATAGAACTTTTGTTTTACTCCTAGATAATCGGTTTGCGCATGGAAAGCGTTTAAGCTATACGCTGGAGAAAATTTTTCCGTCAAGGATGGGTCACGCAACATTTTTAGCCGCTCCTCGGTCACTGCCTCCTGTAGTTGAAGGTGGTTTTCCGTTTTCACTGCGGCAATAACCAGAAACTTTGAAGCCGTTCCAGCCTCGACTAAATTAATGCCCTTCTGTGAGTATGTCTCCGGCTTGCCTGATTCATCCAAAAACAGATAACTTTTTTTCTGATCCTTATTCATTTTTCCTCGAATTGTTTGAAAAAGTAGAAATATCGTACCTACAATGAATATCTACCAATATCGGGACTCCGACCAAGGTCGAGGACCAAATATCCATGAGCCTCGCATTGTTGCACGGGATGTTTCACTTCGCTTGATGCCTCTTGAAATCAACCACGCGCAATTCCAAAGAATTCTTTCCATTCCACCCATTCTTCTCGAGTGACACTGCAAGGTCGAGCCGGTCACCTTCGGAAAGCGCACTCATTCGCTCTCCCATGCGAAAGCCAACACCGCGGATAAATTTGTCTTGAAGCCGTAGCGTCATGCGTCCGTGCTTGCCGTCACTCCCCATCGTATCCGCTTCGAGAACCTCGGCATTTTCGATGAGGAAGAGCGGACGGCTATTGCCGTGACCAAAGGGAGCGAAGCTCTCAAGTTCACCGAAGACTTCCCATGTAAGCGAGGTATGGTCAATGGAACTGGCAAGGAGAAGACGCTTTACCAATTGGTCAGCGTGAATATGGCGCGCGGCTTCCTTATGTAATGCTTCGGTAAACTCGCGAAGTCGCCCCCGCTTGAGTGTGAACCCCGCCGCCGCCGGATGTCCGCCAAAACGCTCAAAGTGCTCCTCAATGGTTCTAAGAAACTCAACAATATTCACTCCCGGAATACTTCGCGCCGATCCGCGGATCACGCCGTCCTCTATTCCCCCTACAAGCGCGGGACGCGTAAAACGTTCGGCGAGACGCGAAGCAACCAATCCCACAATTCCGTGGGGCCAGCCCTCTTTGGCAAGAAAGAGGACGCGACTCGTAAGCATGCCAACCTTCTCATCCGTCACTTCGTGTATCGCTTCTTCGGTGATCTTTTCGGTAAGCCGCTGTCTTGTCGCATTGAGTTTACTTAACTCTCTTGCATACTCATCGGCCTTCACGGGATTCGTCTCCATGACAAGGTTAAGCGCCATGTCAGCCGTTGCGAGGCGTCCCGCGGCATTAAGCCGAGGCGCAAGGATAAATCCCACCTCATAGGCGTTGACCATGGAAAGGGCGATGCCGCTCGCCTTGGCGAGAGCCTTGAGACCCACCCGGGGACTCTTTCTTAACACCTTAAGACCATACGTAACGAGGGTTCGATTCTCGAACGTCAAGGGCACCACGTCGGCGATACTTCCCAGTGCAACGAGATCAAGAAGCCACTTCTCCCTTCGTTCTGCTTCTGCCTTAGGAAGCACGGTGCGAAGCAAGGCTTGCGCCAATTTAAACGCAACACCTACCCCCGCAAGATATTTATAGGGGTAGGGATCACCCAGTTGTTTCGGGTTGATCACTATCCCTTCAGGAAGATGGGCAGGCGGCTCATGATGATCGGTGACAATCACGGTAAGCCCCAGCTTTCTCGCGTGCATCACTTCCTCGCGCGCGGTGATACCACAGTCAACCGTGATTGCAAGGCTATACTCTTTCGCAAGACGGGTGACTGAACTTAGGTTGAGGCCATACCCTTCGCGTTCGCGCTCGGGTAGATACAGCGCGGGTTTAATACCAATTGACAAGAGTGCTTCGGAGAGTAGCGCTGTTGCCGTGATCCCGTCTACGTCATAATCGCCGTGGATTACCACGGCCTCACCATGTCGCGACGCGTCGACGATGCGTTCGACCGCCTCCCGCATGCCACGAAGAAAAAAAGGATCGTGCATATCACGTTCATACGATGGATCGATAAACGCTTCGATCGCGGCAAGATCACGAAGGCCTCGTTGCCAGAGGAGTCTTCGCACGATAGGATGGAGGTCACGAAATGCGTGCTCGAACTCCTTGGTTGGGTCAGGAGCGAGTTCCCAGATCGCGTCGGTGGTGGGGATAGTGCGCACCGACTGTCGTTCGGCCATGCTCATCTTTCGTTTTTAATTTCAAAGAAGATTGAACCTCTCCATCACACTCACCCCCGTCATCGCCACCGGTTTGGCAATACCCAAAAGCTCAAGCACGGTAGGAGCAACGTCGGTAAGAAGACCCTCTACTTTAAGCGCGGCGCGCGGATCACTCCTCTCCTTCTTCGATAACTCCTTGGCTACTACGATAAGCGGCACCGGATTATCAGTATGATAGCGATGCGCCTCACCACTCTGGCTAAAGAGCATCTCTTCGGCCATGCCGTGGTCGCTGGTTACTACTAACGCTCCCTCCCCTTCCAATACCGTGTCCACGATGCGACCAAGTTCCTGATCGGTGATTTCCACCGCGCGCACCGTGGCGTCGATATTGCCGCTATGTCCCACCGCGTCGGGATTGGGAATATTCACGATCATCACGTCGTGGGTGCGGTTTCGGATGGCGGTAAGCAGCGTTTGCGTGAGCGCGGGAAGATTCATAGCCGGTACAAAGGCATGGGTCGCGGGTTCACTTCCATGAATGAGCTCCACGTCCATTTGGGGGAGCCTAAGAACTCTTCCTACATCGAGGTGATAGGTAATGTTGGTATGCTTATCGCTTTCGGAAATGCGTAGCTGCCGTAACCCCGCTTCGCTCACCACTTCGCCGAGGCTAGGATAGAGGACCGGCGAGGAGAAGGCAACGCGCAAAGGAAGGTCATCGCCGTACGACTCGAGTGAAGCGATGAGGAGATTTTGCCGCACCACCGCGCGGCGGAAGGTCGAAAAGTCAGAAAGAAACGTACTGGCAAGTTGCTTTGCGCGGTCGGGCAGAAGATTGGTAAAGACGATGCCATCGCCATCCTGCATCACGACCGGATTTCCCTCTCCATCGACCACCGTCACCGCCTCCATCCGTTCCTCGTCGCCATTATTCTCGGCGAGAACCGCCTTCACTCCTTCGATTGCCGAGGTGACTCTCTTCCCCAGTCCCTCGGTCAAAAGTTCATAGGCATGCCGCGTGCGATCCCAGTTCATATCACGGTCCATCGCATAGTAGCGGCCGATGACCGAGGTAACTCCCCCTACTCCGATCTCTTTCAGATGCCGCTCGATCACGGTGAGGTAATTTACGAGACTCTGTTTGGGGGCATCGCGGCCGTCACTAAAGATATGAAGATATACTTGGGAAAGACCAACCTCCTTGGCAAGCTCGGTGACCGCGATAAGATAGCGAAGGTCGCCGTGGGGACTCGCGTGGCTCGCGATACCGGCAACGTGGAGTCGTGTACCCCGCGATTTCACCTCGCGCATAAGTTCTTTAAGCACTTGATTTTCGTAAAAGGTGCCGTTATCAATGGCTGAAATAATACGGGGGTGTCCATGAGAGATGATGCGGCCCGCGCCGATGATAGTATGCCCTACTTCGGAACTACCTACGTCGCCCCACGTGAGTCCCACCGCGGTACCCGAGGCCGCAACCAACATGCTGGGAAATTCGGTAAAGAGACGGTTCAAGGTCGGGGTGCGCGCACTCGCAACCGCATTCCCCTTTCCAGAAGGTGCAATACCAAGGCCGTCGATTATGAGAAGGATGACGGGACGATACATACGATATAAATTCAAAAGGCAAAATGCAAAAGTCAAAATTAAGGTACTTCTTCAGTTCTCACTATACCAGAATATCGCGAGTTTGCTCTAATTGACGAAAAATAAAGAGAGTCGAGGTCTTGACCCTCGACTCTAGGCTGCTTTGCTAATCCACCCAGAGAGGGTGGAAGACTCGCTGATCAAAATCAATCAAATCGATCTCAATCGGCTCTGTCGGTCGCTGATCGTCTCGCATCCCCCCAAGTCTCGCCACCTTGATGAGCCACTCTACTGCGGAGGTATAAAATTTCCCCCACGTATTGAAGCAGTCAATGGCGAGCTGGGGATTGCTCTGAAACAGCGCGAAGTACCGCCTAATTCCAGCCCTAACCGAAGCCACATTATTGGTGGCGATTGGCTGAGTTAGCTTCTCTGCTAGCTCGCGAGAGAAACTCCTGATTTCTTCAACGACGTCTTGATCAGTCCCGATCGAAAAAGTAACCATGAAATCCCTCCTTTCATCTATGTTGAGATATCATAAATTCTCCAAAAACGCAAGGCCGGGGAGTTTTTTGCCGGCGAGGAACTCAAGCATGGCACTTCCTCCCGTAGAGACATGTTCGATCTTGTCAAACACCCCGGCTTGATCAATAGCCGTCACTGTCTCGCCTCCGCCGGCGACGGAGAAACCGGAACTCTCCGCGATCGCGTGTGCCACCCCCATTGACCCTTCCGCGAACCGCGGGTCCTCAAAATAACCCATCGGCCCTGACCAAAGAATGGTCTTCGCTTTCAGAATCGCCTCGCGAAATTGCCTAATCGTCTCCGGCCCTATATCCAGAATGTGACTCTTCGCCGGAATTGCATCCAGGGCGCAGGCAACCGCTTGCCCGGTCTCAAGCCTTACATCGCTCGGGAGGACCACCTTGTCGTGCGCCACGTCCATAAGCCGCTGCGCAAGCGGAATCTCCTCATCATTGATCAAAGAATCGCCGATCTCTTTACCCTGCGCGTTCAGTAACGTGTTGGCGATCGCTCCTCCTACCAAGACTTGATCTACATGGGAAAGAAGGTACTCGATGGTTTCGATCTTATCCGCGATCTTGGCGCCGCCAATAATAAAAACGAACGGTCGCTCATGTTCAACGAGAATACGCGTAAGCGCCTTGACCTCTCGCTCAAGCAGTAGTCCTGCATAGGTGGGTAACTTTTTAGCCACACCATCGACCGAGGCGGCGCCGCGATGCGCGACCCCAAATCCGTCGAAGACAAAATAATCGCCGAGAGAGGCCAGTGCTTGGGCAAACGCGCCTTCCCTATCGTGTTCCTCGCGGGAATCAAAGCGCACGTTTTCTAAAAGCGCCACCTCGCCGCTCTTAAGAGTTTCGACGAGGTGAGTTACATCGTCTCCCATTACCTCAGTAATTCCTTCGTCTCCCACGTAGCGAATCTTCTTATGAAGGAGTTCCTCAAGTCGCCGCGCCACGCGGATAAGACGCAACTCTCTATATTGCTCAGGGCTCAAGGCTGAAGGCTCCATGCTTGTGGTCGTCAACTTTGAGCTTTGAGCTTTGAGCTTAACGTGGGTCTTCCCAAATGCGTAAGTAAAATCACTCGAGCTCCTGCACTTCCCAAGAACTGAATCGTAGGTATCGCGGCACGGATGCGGAAATCGTCAATGATCCCGCCGCGGTCGTCGATTGTCACATTAAAATCTTCGCGCAGAAGCACGCGCTTACCCGAAAGCTCGGTGTGGTTGAGAGAGGAAAGGAGTCGCTCGTTAGGTACTATCACGATTTCGCAATAAGGAGTGCCTCTTCGACCAAGCGATTCGCGTACCCCCACTCATTGTCGTACCACGCGATGACCTTCAAGAGATCGCCGTCGATCACTTTGGTAAGGGTAAGATCAACAATGGCCGACGCGGTGGTGCCGACGATATCGCTTGAGACTATTGGATCCTCCGTTACTTCGAGAATACCTTTATAGAAAGGATGAATTGCTGCATCTTTAAATGCTTGATTCACCTCTTCGACCGTCGCGGGGCGACTTACCAGCATCGTGAAATCGGAAAGCGATCCCACCGGCACGGGCACACGCATGGCAAGGCCGTCAAATTTTCCTTTAAGTTCTGGGATTGCTTCGGTCGTCGAGATCGCAGCTCCGGTGGTGGTCGGTACAATGTTCTCGGCCGCCGCCCTGGCGCGGCGTAGATCGTGATGCAAAGCTGGCGGCGGTCCATCCACCAAATTCTGTTCGGCGGTGTAACCATGGATCGTGGTCATGGCGGCCTTCACGATCCCAAAGGCATTCTGGATTACGTGTGCTACCGGCGCAATGCAATTGGTCGTGCACGAAGCATTGGAGATAACGTCCTCGCCCTTATACACATCGCTATTGACTCCCAGAAGATAGGTATTGACGTCGCCGCCCTTGGTGGGTGCCGAGACAATTACTCGTTTGGCACCAGCTTCGAGGTGCGCCCGCGCGGCGCCATCCCTGGTGAATCGGCCCGTACACTCGAGCACCACGTCAACCGAGAGCTCCCGCCATGGAAGCTTCTGGGGTTCCTTCTCGGCATAGACGGGAATAGCGCTCCCTCCGATGATGAGATGTTTCTCGTCGAATCGTACCTCGCGGTCGTAACGGCCGTAGTTGGTATCGTACCGTAGAAGATGCGTGAGCACCTCGGGAGTGGTGAGGTCGTTGATCGCAACTACCTTAAGCTCGGGCTTTGTAAGGGCGATTTTAAAAGCGGCCCGCCCGATACGGCCAAAACCATTAATCGCCACCTTGATGATATGTGCCATAGTAGTGATAAGTTTTAAAGTTCTGCGTTGTTCTGCGTTCCATTCCGCGTGGTTCTGCGCAGAAAGACGCAGAACCATACGCAGAAATCACGCAGAAGAAAGGAATGCTTGAACAATGGAAATAAATGCGGCTGGATCAACACTCGCGCGGCCGACGACGGCGCCGTGAATCAATGAGGAACGAGCAATACTCGCCGCGTTTGTCGTATCCACGCTTCCGCCATAGATAAATGTATAGGCGAATTCCTTCTTAGCTTTCTCAAATAGAAGCTCTCGGGTAAGTCTCGCAATCGCCTCGGTCGCCGCCACGTCATTCGCCGCTTTTCCCCCTACTGCCCATACCGGTTCGTAGGCATAGATAATTTTGGAAAGCAGCTCGTCACTCTCCATTCCCGAAAGCCCACCGGCAACTTGCCGTGTGATTACCTCTTCGGTCTTCCCTTCGTCGCGCTCGATCCGTGTCTCGCCAAAGAGAAACACTGGGGTGAGGTTATTTCGTAGTGCGGCGACAAGTTTCTTATTCACGATGCCATCGGTCTCATAGCCAAACTGGCGCCGCTCCGAGTGTCCCACGAGAACATACTCAATACCAAGTGCGGCGAGCGCCCGCCCGCTGACTTCACCGGTAAAGCTCCCTTGATCTTCCCAGAAGAGATCCTGCGCGCCGAGTTTAAGCGGCGTCGTGGTAATCTCCTCTTTGATCTCGGTAAGCGCTTCAAACGAAGGAGCGAGCACCACCTGCATCCCATCTGGGAACGCCGGCATGCCAGCCACCAGATGACGCGTAAGCGCCTCGGCCTGGGGAATGGTGAGAAAGGCTTTCCAGTTACCTATGATAGTGCGTTCTCTGTGCATAGCGACAAGGGACACTGACCGGAAAATTTCTAATGTCTAATTTCTAATTACTAATCAATACCTAATGTCTTAATGACCAATGAAACAACGGGAAAACATTTAGGCATTCGTCATTTTCTCCATTGATTAGACA
>JACQLU010000005.1 GCA_016203935.1 Parcubacteria group bacterium
AATATAGAATTTAGAATTTTGGATATCCTAAGCATGTTCCACCAAGGTTTCCCTGGATGATTCTCTTTCTTCTCCGTGATCCTGCGTTTCATGTCCAGCCGTAGTAGCCAGCTTGATGAAAATGATCGTAAGCATCGCGAACACGAATGCTTGTACCACACCCACAAAAATCTCAAACGCGATAAACGGTACGGGGATGATGATCGGCACGAGCGCCGTCATCACTAAGAGGAGTACTTCGCCGGCAAAGATATTTCCAAAGAGACGAAAGGAGAATGAAACAATTTTGCCGAGTTCCGAAATAAACTCAAGCACACCCACAAAAAAGTTGATCGGCGAAGAAAAATTAAGAAAACGCTTGGCGTATCGAAAGCCGCCCAGTGCGCGGATGCTCAGTATCTGGGTGATAATAACTGAGATGAGTGCCAAGGCGATGGTAGTATTAAGATCGCTGGTCGCCGCACGGAAAAGCGGAATAAATTCAGTTTCTCCATCAATTGATTCTGCGCTCTGTCCTTCATGGGTAACAAAAAATCCTATCGAGCCGAAACCGGGCAGTAATCCCAACCAGTTATTGACGAGCACAAAGAAAAAGATCGTAAGCACCAGCGGCAGCACTTTACTCGCGAGCTTGCGGTCATTCAATACCGAATCGACGAGGTTGATCCAGAATTCGATGAAAATCTCAACCGCGTTCTGAAGTCCCCTCGGCACCAGCTGTGGCCTCTTAAGTGTGAGGGCAACACCGACAAGCAGCACTACCGCAATCCAGGCGGTGAGTAACGAATTGGTGATGGGTAAGCCCAAGAATTCACCGAGCTTCTCTGCGATAATCGAAACGTGAATCATAGAGAGAGCAACAATAACTCCTCGCTTCTAAACCAAGAGCGGGGAGTTAAGAAACCAAGGTTTAGTATACGTGGTTATCCCCTTGTTGGCAAGGGCGATTCATTTCCATTACACTATATAATAGCAGTAGAAAAGATCCCATTCGTGTGGAGGAGATAAAGAGCGGGGAGTCAAACACACGAGAACACGAATCTACATGAATCGCAACTAACGACTACCCATGGTTGATACCAAACCTCTTATTATCGGCGCGGTGGTAGGACTGCTCCTCTTTATCGGAAGTCTTATCGCCGGCTTTGGCGCCTTTAGTTTCGTGCTCGGCTTCTTTGGCGGAGTGCTCACCGTGCTTTTGACCGTAACCATGCAACGGGATAAATGGTAGTAAACCGATCCCAATCTACCAATAGATCCGAATGCCCCCAATGTCATCCGAATCTACAAATGTCTGATCCGAATTATTCGTATCATTCGGATGTAATTCGTAGCATTCGGATCGCTTCTTGCTAAGAAACAAGCTGGGTAGCAAAATCTCTCTCTACCCTCTCCGCCACTTCCATCGCCCGGTCGGCGTACCACACAAAGGCAGGATCCTCCCAGTTACCTCCGGCGAAATAGCGGCCGGCCGCGGCGCGTTCGGCACCAAAATCTCCCTCGGCTGCGCCCATTCGCTTAAGCATCATTGCGGCACCGAAAAACGCATCTCCAATATCCCAAGGAGAGACAATGGTTTTATTGGAAAGCTCCGCTATCTCCGGCGCAATCCTTGTCCAGTTATTGGGCATGATCTGCGCCGGCCCCATCGCCCCACCCCACCCGGGATACGATTTGGGTTTGGCCGAGACTGGAGTCTCATCGGGATTTAAACCAAGTCCCTCGGTAATCCGCAAAAATGACGCCCATTGTGAAGGCGCCATATCAGTTTTATAGCGCCCCGAACCGGTAAATCTTCCGAGCCTACTCTCTTGATGTACAATGGCGGCGATGAGCGCGGGACGCACGCCGGTGGCCTCGCCGGCCCGCTTCGCAAGACTGATCGCCTCCTCCCAAGGAAGCGATTTTTCGAATTCGCTTTTAGCCAGCGCCGCAATCTCAGAAACCAAGTCACGATAAAAGTCACGAGCCTGCACCACTGCCGCTTTCAAGGAGGTTTTGCGACTACGAGTTTGAGCCAAGAGCGCTTCTTGGGAGGTTCGTTGTTCGTCAAGCTGCGCCTCCTCGTCCATGAGGCGGCGTGCAATGCCGCTTTGCTCAAGTTCACCCCGTTCTAGTAGTCGGCGTTTTTGGGTCAATTCCTCTTTAAAGTCCTGAATACGGGTAAGGCTTGCATGAACCTCATTTTGGATGGAACGCGTCTCGCCGATCGGCTTAAAAAAGCCGCTTACCGTATCTTCTCCCAATATAAGGTAGGTAAGCGGTCGTCGTTCAAAGAGATAGAGCTCGCGCATAAAGCCGGCGAGGACCGCCTTCTCGTGCTGGATGCGCGTCTCGGTCGAGGTAATCTCCTTCTTCACCTCCATGATCTCTCCTTGAATCCGGGTAAGCTCCTTCTGGGCAAGCTCGATCTCTCCTTGGGTCTTCTCGATCTCTAAAGAAAGTTGAGTAATGAGTTCGCTTGCCGAACGTACAGTCTTATCACTCGCGATGATATCGAACTCGAGGAGCTTAATGGTCTGGGTTATTTCTGAAAGCTTCTCGCGTTTCTCGGTGAGGGTATCAGCGCGTACAGTAAAAAGAGGAGAGACGAACACTCCTTGCAGGAGCAAAAACGTAAGGAGAGTACTAAATGATTTCACGGGTAGAAGAGATTCTCTCTATTTTTCTCTGTCTCTACTATAATAAATAGAGGCTGTTCTGATAAGAGAACGAAATCACACCCACCAAAGATGGGTGTGAACTAAGGGTTTCTTTGCATAGTCACCTCCCCTGATTCAAGACCATACTACTCATGGCGACTCATGACCGTTACCGTGTCATCGCCACTATTAGCCACATAAATCTTGGATCCGTTGGGAAGCGCCGCCACTGCAAAAGGATTGAGTCCTGCAGTGACCATCCCCTCCACGCGCGTGCCGATCGTTTGCACGACACTCACCTGTCCGGGTACGCCGGGCTCCGAACGATGTGCGACATAGAGAAAACCATCGCCCCCCACCTGACTTAACGCATAGGGATAGATGCCCAATTGGATTCCCCCCTCCACGGAGAGTGTCACAAGGTTTATCACCCAGAGCCCCTCATTGAGACCATCAACCACATAGGCATACCGTCCGTTTGTGGAGAGACTGATATCGGTGAGCCTCGTGAGTCTAGAAAGAATCAATTCCTCCACTACCCTCCTCTCTCTGATGTCCACGACACTGAGGCGCCTCCCCACCGATTGCACCACGTAGAGGAATCTTCCGTCCGGGGAGAGCGCGAGAGAGTGTGGATGCGAACCGATCAGGATTCTGCTTTCCAGCTCTGCCTTAACAAGGTTAATCACATCGACCCAACCAGAGGCACTGCAGGCGATAAACGCGAGCGTACTATCGGTGGAGATGGCAATTCGCAATGGGATGGCCCCAATACGTATACCCCTCCGCAGCTGTCCTGATGCAGCGTCGAAGATGAGCGCGTGACCAGACCCATTAGGACGTGAGCCGACCACGATGAGCGTCGTCCCGTCCGGCGCCACTGCGAGACTCGTAGCTCTCCGTATAGGCCACGTGTAGTAGGTGGCGATCACTCCATCGAGCTCGGTATCCACCACACTGATAGTGTGGCTCCGCGCGTTGAGGACGAAGAGCCGATCCCCACTCGGTGTCACCGCAAGGAAGTTTGGTTCATCTCCCACTGCGATGGTGTTCACGACCTCAGGCGGCGGGTGTTCGATCCGGAAAAGTTCTTCTGCCGTAAAGTTGAGAGACGAAACCGTCTCTAGAGAGCTTGTGTTCGCTACTCCAATCCACGAAAAAACTAACACTGCGGCCACTATCCGCTTCATTATCCGTACCTCCTTTTTTGTTTACCGTACTCTGCATTGAGTAATTTGTCAAAATTTTGCGGAACTAGGGCGCTTTGAGGAGAGGAATGCCTCAAAGAAAAAGAGCTCGCGATCTCATCTTTGATCACGAGCCCTCTTGGTAGTCTGCCAGTGTCTCCCACACACCGAGCAGACCATTCGGAAATGTATTGTTCCGCAATATGCCTGTTTCGCGCTGGCATCTCCGACAGTAGTGCGGTGGAAATTGGACGGCATTAACTTTTCTACGAAGTCGCCGCTTTTGCGCTCGCAATAGCCCTCCTTTCAGAGATCGAATCCCCATGTGCAAGGAAGACAGAGTAGGCCGTATTCACGATGGTCATCGGGAAGATCCCTAATGACCATCTCTCCTTCGGCATCAGTAAAACCTTCGTGCGGGGACAACACTTCGCCAATTCCCCCCTGTGCATCAACGAGGAAAGGTGTCATCCGGTGCCCCTCGATAAATCTCGAAAGCATTCTTCCGCACCCCATCTCTTCGAGCGCCCGCTTGAGCTCCATCGCGGGCCTAATAGTTACCCACGCGTCGTGACGGTTGTTCTGGTTTACCTCGGGACGAACCCCGAGGCGAAGGTGCCTGCCCGCAATAAATACCACCCTTCCTAATTGGAAATGCAGCCGGGGAGATGCCTCTACGAGCTCATCTCGAGATCCTCGCATTAAAGCAGAGAGTCTCTCTACACTCATGGTCTTCTCCTCCTTCCCCATCCTTTATCACTCTTTCATAGTAGTAAGTCAACTAATAGAGAACCGCCGAGCCTATGCCCGGCGGGAAATTGCCATCGATTCACCTCCTAGCAAGCGGTTTGAGCGGGACTAGTTTATACGTATGATCACATAGCAGTTTTGTATTGAAACCCCGCCCATCCTTGTTGGCGGTAATGAGTTCACGATGGTCGCCATCGGGAAGACTCCTGAGTTCCAGTTGGATACCGCCAACGGAAAACATGTTGATGCCCCCCTGAGCTTCGAGCCGTACCTCGACAGTAAAGTTACGATCGGGGCTACGCCGACAGCGGCTCGCAGTGATATGTATTCTCACGGGATCACTTGAGAGCCTTGTGTTCGTCGAGGGACCAACCTCTAGAGACGTAAGTACCTCATTGAGTGCCTCAAGAATGGTTGCTCTTCCCTCGCTGACTGCGTTGCTCATAACCCCTCCTCTTTCCTAATTTGACAGCACATTATTATACTAAGCGAATTGTTTGTCAAAATGAAAGCCCCATCGAGATGGGGTCTTTAATATCTATAGGAGCAACATTACAAAAGTCCCAGATAATCCAACCCTAAATATGCCACCTCGACATCCGTAAGTCGCCCCTCTCGTAGCCACTTCCGAAATTCGGAGAGAGGCTTTAACACAACTTTAGCAAATTCGTTCTCAAACTGCGCTGGCTCACCCACTTTTCTACAATCAATTCTCCGTGTCCTCGAAGCTAGCAGCCGTCATGGAACGAGATTTACTCAATACTATAGAGATCACTCACTATTGGGAATTCGCCGGCGATGGATGAACCGGCTGACAGAGTTGGATGCGCCACTACATCATCAGCCGTCTCGATGCCTAGGATAAAGTAATCACCGATCGGCGCATTCGGCGCAATGGTGCCGACAATGTTAAGTTGTCGGCTCGTGCCTGCCGGAATCGTCCAACCAAGGTTCAAAAAAGTGACCCGTGGGCTAGTAGCATCAAACGTACCTACACTGCCCACAATACTCCCCTGATCCTCGAGCCACACGCTGCTGAAATCTGGATCGCTAGAGGTGCCGTCGTGAGTTACCGTAATGGCGTCGAGCACGTAATCGGCTGCCGGATCGCCGTCAAAACGAACCGACATAACGACGAACGATCCAATAGCGCTGGATACCGTCCGAAACAATATCTCCGATGGTTCCAGCGGTACGAATGAGAGAGTAAGTTGACTTGAGGGAAAGGAGGGGTCGTAAGGAAGCACCGTATGCGTGGTTCCAAAAGCCGGAAAATTTCCCATGACGGCCGTGGGTAGATCGGCCGCTGCGGTAAAGACGATATCGCTGGGCGAGGAAATCCCAAATGCGACCGTGCCCACTTGAGGAATATCGAGGCTAAATTTCGCTCTTATAGTAAGTGTGTTGGTGTTTCCCGCCGGCACTACCCAATTGAGGTTCGGAAATGAGGTACGTTTCGTTCCGCCGGCGGGCGACGAGGCCAAGAGCGTGTGAACCTCAAAGAGTCCTATCTCGACATAGAAATACTCAACCGTTCCCGTGTATTCCACGGTCAGCGACTGCACGGTGATATCTGTTTCGGGCGGCGCTGAAAAATCAACTTTGGTGACATCTCCAAAGGTGGTGGAGTTGAGAAAGGCAATGGCTCCCGGCGATAACGGAGACGTACTCACACTCAAGGTAGCTCTATTGGCGGGGATAACCACATTCTCATTGAGCGCGCCTCTCGTGTATGCGCCAACATCTGCGGCTACGATGGCGGGGTGATCGCCGGCTACCTTTTGGAGCGTGACCACATCGGGAATATACCGCTTGGTCGCCCCATCGATAAGGAAGAGGTCTCGACTCGCACTGGAAGTATCTTGAATAAGGGTACCAAACGGGTATCCCATGGTGTAGCCTTCGACAAAACCGGCGACGACGTCATCTGGCAACGTAATAATGGCTCGTCCGTCGCGATTCGCCGCTAACACGTCAAGATCCGGGTATCGCCGTTTAATCGTGCCCCACAGCTCGTATACGGTATCACTCGAAGCCCCTCTGACAACGAGACCGCTTGGATAAAAAATATTAGAGATTGGTTCTGCTTCCTGATAGAAGGTTGCGACATCGGTCTCGATAAATCCCTTTACCGACCCGCCAAACTTCTCATACAGCTCGATCGTGGGGACCCAGCGGAGATAGTATCGCCCGTCGATTTTATCGGTCATGTAGATTTTTGGATCATGGGGGCGCTTCACAAACGTACCGACCGGATACCCTACTTCTATACCTGGTGGAGAGAGCAGCGATAATTCTTCCGAAGTTGCCGGAAGAATGGGGCGACCACGTTGTATCGCGAGCAGAATAGAAGGGTTAGGAACTCTATGGAGACGACCTCCGCTCACTTCCCACACATCGGTCTTCCCCGCCTCTTGTACCAACACGCCGTTGGGAAAGATAAAACCCGCGGCGTGCGCGTCCGATGGGAATTTCATGAAAGACAGAACGAGTAGAAACGAGGAACAAACAGTTACGAAGTGTCGCTCAAACTTCCACTGAGACACCATACGTTTGTGAAAATTGCTATCACCCTCAATATAGACCATTGTGAAGAACTAGAAAACCCCGCGGTGGGTACGGGGTTTTCTCTTTAGAACTGATGATGAATACTTACTCCGCAATCTTCTCAAGCGGAAGCGGGACGGGGAGAATCTTTATGGGACCGCCACCATTCCCCTCATCCAAGACTTCTTTCACGAGCGGAACCACTACATCTTTCGTGTAGAAGGCTTCGCCTTCGGGTGCTTTGGTGACCGGGAAGATGAGCGCGGGTACAAGCAGTTCGTTTCCGAGATTCGCCTCGTAGGTCCACACCCGGACGAGCGCTTCCTTGGGCGTACCCAGCTCTACCTCGACAATTTTTGCACTCGGATCCTCATACGGATACATCCTAAATCCGCCGCGGGAGGCAATCTCTAAGATTCGGTCAACGTCAGTCTCGGCGCCATAGAGTGAGCTCTGGTAATTTTGGGTGGTAAGACCCCAGAGCCCCGAGACGCGCTGACTTCGGACATTGATATTGACCGAGATACCGCTTGGGAATCCTCCCTCGTCATACACCTCTTGGCCGTCGATCTTGAGCGGATAGATGACCGTAGCGAAATCGGGAATATAGAAGCTCGCCTTGTCACTTGCCCTAAGATACTCCTCGCGCCACGTGTTATTCACCACTGGCTCGCCATAGAATTCGGTAGGAATGCCGTGATCGGCGAGGAAACGATTCGCAAGATTAATCAGTACCTCGTCCGCCGGTATATCGCCCTCTTTCACGCGATAGCGCTCAAAACAGGCTTCGTCTTGGCACTCCGCTTCAGGATGCGGCCAGCGCTGCCAATTTTCATTGATCGAAATCGCACCTTCATTGAGATCAACAAAGATCGAGTAGCCAAAGTCCCGTTCCTCATTGATCTGGAATGATTGGACCGAAGGATTTGAGAATGAACCGAAATTGAGAAGACCGAGGCCGCTGCGATTAAGAAAACCAGTGAGCTGTGATCCAAGGGTATTACCCTTAATGCGCTTTAAGACCTTCGCCTCGGTTGAAGGAAGCGACAAGGGCTCACCTTTATACGCATAGCGGTAGATGGTGGGTATATAGATCTCACTATCGACGACGGAAGGAGAAGCAAGACTCTCACCGGTTTCGAGACCACCGCCGCCTTTACCAGCCGGCGCTGAAGCACCGCCCCCGCCGCTTTCTGGCCGCGGATTTACCGAAAGCGCAAGGGGTCCAAAGGCACGCTCACCGACCGAGCGTATATCGGCGCGTGACCGAGCCGAGAAAGTATCTTGATTTTGAGTAACGAGGTACGCTGACCCCACTACCAGTAACGTGAGGACCGCAAGTCCACCCACGATCTGGGGAAGTTGCTTCATAGATATAAGATTAAAGGATAGGAAAGGGATGGAGCGCGCACGGGAGGATGCCGCTTGCGATACCTGCCCCTCCATGAGTTTCTGCCTAAGACGCGCCATAAACGCGGGATCAACCTTCGCATCCGGCCGCGATGCGAGAAGATATTGAGTCACGCGCGTAAGCGCCGCTTCGTGCTCACGCAGGGTAGGATCGACCGCATAGAGGTCCTCCAACATAGATTGTAATCGTGGGTGATCCATACTCATAAAATACTACGAAACAGTATCAGCAAAAGTAACAAACTGGGAAGGGTGCTACGAAGTTTGACCATTGTTCGCACGAACATCATTTTGAGACTCGCCTCGCTCCTCCCCGTAATCGATGCAATCTCCTTATAGGAGAGTTCATCCCAGAGGCGCATGGCGACAATGTCCCGCTGCTCTTCGGAGAGGGTGGCAAGAAGCTTTTTTACTTCATCCACCTCCCTTTCGGTATCAAGTCGTTCGGAGAACAACTCCTCACGATCCGAAAGCTCCGTAGCTTCAGTCAACTCCAGGGTGCGTTTGGTGGTGCGAAAATGGTCGTAGAGGGTGTTGCGCGCAATGCGATAGAGCCAAGTCGAAAATGCCCCGCGGTCTTCGCGGAACGAGTCAAAATGTTCAAGCGCTTTCTGAAACGTAAGGCTCGTAAGATCCTCGGCTGTCTCATTATGGCGGGTACGATAAAAGAGGAAGCCGTAAATTTTTTGGACATACTGGTCGTAGAGCATGCCAAATGCTTCTCGGTTTCCGTGGCGGAATTGCTCGATGACTGCTTGTTCGTTATACGCCATACTCTTCCTCACCTCATAAACACCTACTCTATCCTACACTCCTTTGACCGTGTAGGGGATACGCTTAGCCTGCTTTGGCGGAAAGAGATCAAGGATGCGCTGAAAAGCTTCGATTGGTGCCTTCTCTTTCGCTAAGAGCACCTCAAGTTCAATCCGTTCGGCAAGCCACGGTGCCACAATCATGGAATAGCCTCCTACTGATACATGCATTTCGAGATTCTTACGCTGACGGTACCAAAGGAGCACGACGATTAAAAGCGCCATCAAAAGCACTACCGAAACCGCCCCCACATTAATGAGCAAAAGAAAATTGAAACCGCCGTGGGTAAGTATTGGGGCGCGCCACGCAAGCCAGCGAAAGTGACTCGTATACATCCGATGAAATTTGGCAAGCGCCAAGTAGTACCCCATCACCATGCCGTAGAGCGCATGCGCGAGGGTGGCGATGATTCCCCGGAGCACAATCGTGATGAGAAGCCCGCGGGCGGTCTCGCCCGCGCCATAGAAATTCACGAAATAAAACGCGTTCTCGACACACGCAAATCCAAGACCGAGCCAGAGTCCCACCTTCATGCCGTCGACGATCTGATTGACACTCTCCACGGAAAAATACTTCCGGAGAATGAAAAATTTGATCGACTCCTCAATCACGGCGGCAAAGAGAAACGCGAATGCGGCGGGCAGAACGAGATCGCGTAACTCGACGGCGCTCAACGTTGGCCTAAGAAAGGTGAAATCGAGTTTAAGGAGAAAAAGGAGCGCGCGCTCAATGAAGAATGCCATGAGTGCTGCGCCAATTCCATAGAGAAACGAAGCAATAAGATAGTTATGATGGATCGTTCTTCGCGGCGTATATAGACGCAAGAAGCTTGCCCACGAGAGCACGAAAAGAAAGCTCACGACAAAGAAGAGAAGATAGAGGGAGAAAGAAGAAGAAGAAAGTACCATAAAGAAAGCACTTCACAATAGGGATCTCTCTTATCACTGTAGCGTTCTCGGCGTGTTGAGGGCAAACCAGTCCAAGGGCTGTGGAAAAGTAGGCGCGTGACGCACACCATAATCTCTTCTATAATAGAAAGTACATTTTGTCATTTTTTCTTTTTGTATGCGCCCACGCAACATCCGCATCACCTTTCTTACCACTGTCTTTGTAACCCTGCTCCTGGCACTCGCGACGATCGCTCTGCTTAGTAGCACGGGTGTCATCTCGTATCGAGGTCTTCTTACTTCAGTCGTTCCGGGAGATCTTCCCTATCCGTATGCACCCCAAGGGATACCGATTCCGGGAATTGTCCAAGCCGAGGATTATCAAACCGGTGGTGAAAGCGTTGCCTATCATGATACGAAAAAAGGCAATACCGGCGGACAGTATCGCAATGACGACGTGGATATTGAAAAGACGACCGACACAGGCGGCGGATACAATGTCGGCTGGATCGAGACCGGCGAGTGGCTTACGTACAAGGTAAATGTGCAAGAAACAGCTCCCTATTCGCTCATGCTTCGTGTGGCGCGAGCGCCGAGCGGGGGAAGCGCGCTCCGCGTTGAGATCGATGGGCAAGCGCTTACCGGGACGATTTCGGTTCCCAGTACTGGCGGCTGGCAAACCTGGACCAACGTGGCGCTCACGCGCGTAAACCTCAATAAAGGTCTCCGTACGCTTAAGCTCGTAGCGGAGACTGGCGGCTTCAACATCAACTGGCTTCGTTTTGCTCCACTTACCACACCCACTCCTCAAGCGCCAGGGAACCCTAATCTTACCATCACGAAATTTTCGGTTCCTAGTGGCGCCCTCGGCAATTCAGTGATTGCCGAAGTGACCTTTAAAAATACCGGCAGCGCTGTCATTACTGACGACTTTCTGATAGGAGTACGCATCAATAGCAATGTCATACAATGTAACCGGGGGGCGAGCTGGTTCGCTAATGTGACGAAGGATCTTGATCCGGGAAAATCAGCTTCTGCTACGCTCAACGTCACACTCCCCAACCAAGCGAAAGAGTACGGCGCGGCCGCGATGGCCGATTGGAAATGTCTCGTGAATGAAAGCGACGAAACCGATAACATCGCTACGACTTCGTACACCGTGACTTCTCCAGAACTTCCTCCACCGCTGGTGGCGGGTGGCGCAACAGTTCCCGGCATTATTCAAGCAGAAGATTATAATCCCGGTGGTGAAACGGTTGGCTATCACGATACGACCAAAGGCAACACGGGTGGACAATACCGAGCTGACGACGTTGATATCGAGCGGACTACTGATGAAGGTGGCGGGTATAACGTGGGCTGGATCGCCGAAGGTGAGTGGCTTCGCTATACGGTCAACGCACCAACCGCGGGAACGTATTTTGTGGGCCTCCGTGTGGCGATGGCAGACTCTGGTCCCAGCGCGCTTCGGCTTGAGGTCGATGGCAAAAATGTCACCTCTACGATCACCGTTCCCTCCACCGGCGGCTGGCAGAAATGGACGACGCTTACCAAAAGCGGCATTGTGCTTACCCAAGGAGTTCACGAACTACGCTTCTTTGCCGAAGCTGCCGCTTTTAATCTCAACTGGATCAAGTTTGGATTCCAGTCCTCGCTGTAATCGAGATGTAGGATGTAGTTTGAAAAAGAGTCGGCCGCCTACGGCGCCCGACTCTTTGCTTTACCCTGTTAGAAGCAGAATGCCCCGTGTGAACTTCTAACGGGGTTTACTACTGGGTATTCTACGGCAATGCCGCAAGGCGTTTATAGACTTCATAGGTTCGGCGCGCATCGGCAAGGGCATCATGCTCATTAGTCACAGGAATCTTAAAATACTCGGCAAGTTCGTGGAGGCGATAGCGTTTAAGGCCCGCGCTTTCGGGAATTTTTGCAAAGGCGATCGAGAGGGTGTCGAGACGGTGATAATCAGCGAGCGGCGTACACGAAAAGCGATTTAGGGCGGCGCTCAAGAACGCCCAATCGAAGGAGATATTGTGTCCCATAAGCACACACCCACTGGTAAACTCATTAAATTGAGTAATAGCGTCCCTAAGCGGCATCGCATCGCGCCACCTGGCGGTGTCGTACTGCGCAACCGTGAGAGACTCTTTATCGGCATTCTCGATATGCTCGGGGATTACTTTCGTTCCCCATTCTCTGATGAGAGTAAGATCAGGCTGACTCGCTTTTACCACACCAATCGCGATGATCTCATGCCGGCACGCATCGAGTCCGGTAGCTTCGATGTCAATAAATGCGAGTGAACTTTGGCGTAGGTTATGCATACCAAGAGTCTAATCCCATGCGGTTACGCCGCCACTATCAACCGCCTGCCACAGGTACCACGAAGCGACGGTGCGATACGGTCGCCAGGCCTGGGCGATAGCGAGCATGGTTCGCTTCGAAGGAAGACGCTTAAATTTATAGAGGCGCTTTATAGCTTTCTGAATACCGAGGTCGTCAACCGGAAAGACATCAAGGCGTTCTAAGCCAAACATGAGCGCCATCTCGGCGGTCCAGCGACCGACGCCATCAAGTTTGGTAAGTTCAGTGATAAGGAATTCATCTGAACCGTTCGCTCTTCTTAGGAGCGCACGCCGATCGATCGCTCCGCGGACAAATGCCTGCGCGAGATGCTTAAGAAACCTGACTTTCATGCGAGAAAAACCGACCTTCCGGAGCACGCGCGCTTCGGTCTTCGCCATTTCAATCGGCGACGGGATACGCCCCTGATACAACCGACGAAGTCGTACAATCAACGTATCAGCCGCTTTCCCTGAAAGCTGTTGATTGGCAATCGCCACGACTAATAACCAAAAGAGGTTTCGCTCCTGCCGCAGACGATACTTCCCTACTTTTTTGATGACCCTATGCATCACGCGGTCGCGGCGTGCAAGCTGACGAAGCGCCGTAGCGATCGTGTGACGTGAGGCGGTAGCATGCGTTATCATTACATTAGTCTACGTCTTCGTATTCTAACGAAAGATCGCAAGAAAAACAATATGTCGTCCCTCGTCGCCTTTCCCGTCATGATCCTCCTTCTCCTGCTCATTCCCCTGATTAGAGGAGCTCCCTTCATTTTCACCCATCGCAAAACGGTTGCGACGATGCTGCAACTTGCCGGCGTAAAGCCGGGTGAGAGAGTCGCTGACCTTGGCGCGGGCGACGGGCGGCTTGTGATCGCCTTCGCCCAAGCGGGCGCCGAGGCGCATGGCTACGAGATTATCCCGATCCTCGTCTGGCTTGCTCGCCGCAACATCCGTAAGGCCGGGCTTACCGGTCGCGCCTTTGTTGACTTAAGAAACTTTTTCCACGAGGATCTCTCCTCGTTTCAGATCGTCACGGTTTTCGGCATGGCGCACCTCATGCCTAAGCTTGAGACGAAATTATTAAATGAGCTTCCACCCGGCGCCCGCATTCTCTCCCACGCCTTTGCCTTTCCTACGTGGCAACCCATACGTAAAGAAGGTGGCGTCTTTCTTTATGAAAAGCAATCCAGCACCCCAACCGATGGCGGAGTGCTGGCTCACAAAGAATGATAGGACGCACATTACATGCGCAGGGCTGACATTACGTCTTGGGCAGAATTATAGGTCCGCTCGGGAAGGGTCTGGGCAAACCATCGTTTCTCATCGTCGGAAAAATCGGAGAGGCTATTACAGGCGGCAACTAAATCGGCTTTCGCAGCTGGATACTCCTGATGTTCCTCAAGATGCATCTGGACTTTGGCTTTCGCCTCGTCGTTCATTTGCATACGATCACCTCCCCTCGAAAAGGAATTATAATGTTAAGAGGGATCTTAGGTCAGTATACCTCATCTTTCTTTTAAACATAAGACAGCGGTGGCTAAGTAGTTTTCCAGTCTTCCTAGTCTGGAATCTCCTCCCGGGCTGGATCCTCGGGAAACTGCGCGGCCACCTCTAAGGCAAAGTGGGGACGGTCCTCCCAATACGCCGACTAATATCGGCGTGTTTCTTTTAGCATTCTGCCCCTTCACGCGTATCCTATGACGAAGGAGTCAACTATTCACGATCGCGTATTCTTGCCTCCTTTTTCGGTGTTAGATTCTTTCCGATCCACCGAGGAGATTCGCTTATCAACCAATAGACTTCCCTAAAGAGGGAAGTCTATAAGGAGTTGGAATACAAACAAAGAAAACCTATCTCCACACGGCGAGGATGGCGCCCATGACAACGAACGCTACCAATTGATAGCCATTATTGATCGCAAAGAGCCTCAACCCACGATCAGTAAAGAGATAATCGCTTACGGTGGTGGTCACTGAAAACCCAAGCCAGGCCAAAAACCCAGTCCACGCGCCACTCCCAAGCGTAGCGGCATTCATCGCGCCGATTAAAAGAGCAAGAAAATAACCAAGCACCAGCGCCGCGATAAACGAGACAAAATAAGCCACCCCGTCACTTCCCTTCTTGACATCCATTGAACTTTTGCCAGTGGCAGCCATCCAAGCCTTCCCCGCCACCGCCGGCGAATACCAAATGGCGCCGAGTACCATATTGACAATGGCGGCCACTACTACAGCAAGATAGTTTATTGCAACCTCAAGCATATTATTCACCTCCCTTCCAATGATTCTCCTCTCGGTTGGCTTTCATTATACGCTACCGCCCATGCGACCACCAAGCACCGCACACAATCAAGTAGCTTCAGCTTCGGCTATTTTTCTTACTTCATCGGTATCGGGCGTATAGGTACGAAGCGGGATCTCGCCTCTCCTCCACGCAGCGAGAATAGGATCGATAAACTGCCACGTGGCATTTACTTCGGCGCTACTCACAAACAGGGTTTGATCCCCCTCTATGCAATCGAGGAGCAGCCGTTCGTATTCCGTGAGCGCCGCCTCTTGCTCGCCTTCACTTACCAGCAAAAAGTCGAGGTTGTGCTCTTTGGGTGCGAAACCGCGGCCGGGCTTTTTGAGCCAGAAGCGCAGCGTAATCTTTTCATGAGGTTCGAGCGAAAAGATGATTTGATTACGGTAATGCTCGTTAGTGCCGGGAGGGCAGAAGCACGGACTCGGATGACGAAAGGTCACCACGATCTCCTTGCGCCGCTCGGGCATGCGTTTTCCGCTCTCGATAATGATCGGCACTCCCTGCCAACGCGGAGCGGTCAAAAATAATTTAAGCTGAAAATAGGTCTCGGTTTCTGAATTGGGGCTTACTCCCTTAATCGTGCGGTAACCATCGTATTGAGCGCGGAATGTCGAATGTGCTCTCTCTTCGCGGGAAAGTGGTGTAAGGTGCGAGAGAAGTTGGGCGCGCTTGACGCGGATCGAGGACGCGACGAGATCGAGCGGTTGATCCATCGTGATGAGCGCAAGCATCTGGAGAAGATGATTTTGCCCCACATCGCGTAGCGCACCGACGGTATCATAGAACGCTCCACGATCCTCTACGCCTAAGGTCTCTAAGATCCTAAGCTCGATGCGTTCAATAAAAAGATTATTCCAGCCGCCTTCAAAGAACGTGTTGGCAAACCGAAAACTCATGATATTCTGCACTACTTCCTTGGCCAGATAATGGTCAATCCGGTAGATCTGATTCTCCTCAAAGAGTGAGGCGAGAAGAGTATCGAGTCGCTGCGCGCTGGCAAGATCCTCGCCAAAGGGTTTCTCCACAATCACCCGCGCCCAACTCTCCCCCGGCTTACACGGTCGGGTAATTCCTGATTTTGCGAGGTTCGTGAAGATCGTCTCATAGTAACGCGGCGGCACAGCAAGATAGAAAAGTTTCTGCGAGCAACTGCCAAGACTTTCATCAAGTTCCGTAAGTCGCTTCCCAAGTACATGATAGTCTTCTTCTCTTTCAAACTGGCCGGATTGATACGAGATAAGTTTTAAGAACTCATCGGGCACGACGACACTCTTCGTTGATGGATGAGACTCCAGTTCTCTCCGCAAATATTGTTGAAATACCTCGGAGGTATAGGGCCTTCGCGCAAAACCAACCACATGAAAACGCGCCGGCAGTAACCGTCTCGTAAAGAGCCGAAGCAGGGTGGGCGCAATCTTGAGCGCCATAAGGTCACCCGAGGCTCCAAATATGATAAGCGTAATGGGAAGCGCCTGCTTCCCATCCATCGTGGTATCCATAGTAATCTTTCAGTAACTCCGCGTCATTCCGCGTTTTGATCCGCGTCTATCCGCTTCGATTCATATTCGCGGTTCTCTACCGCGTCCTTAATGATCTCGAGGTTGCAGCTATGATGAGCACTACACCACTCCTCACAGCGCGCCGCGGTGGTTTGATCGATGTAATGGAAGCCGCATTCTTTGCACTGGAAAAGTTCTTCCTCAGCCATAAAATTAGCTTAATAATACCGCACGGACGGGCGCCCCATCAAGGCCGACCAACTTGAGCGGCAGGCCGATAAAGAAATACTCTCCGGGCATGACACGCGCAAGATCGAGTCCTTCGAAAATAATGATGCCGTTTTTAAGGAGTTCATTGTGGGCGCGCACGTCATCGCTCCCCTTCTTTTTGATCGAGAGCGAATCAATGCCGAAAAGAGCAATCTTGCGTGCGGCGACATACTCGGCAGCATCGCCATCGAGATAGATGTAGTCATCGTAAAACTCGTGAAAGCCGCGTAGAGAATTCTGGGTTTTCACGAGGATACGTTCTCCTTCTTTGAGAGCGGCAGACTCAAGATCGGCAACCGTGATCCCTCCTTTCACATGGGTCATATCGAGTACGCGACAGGGGCCGACGAAAACCGCTGGGTCAATCGCGTCTACTCCGATGCCATCTTCGAAGACGTGCCGCGGCACGTCCACATGCGTGCCCGTATGCGAACTCATGGAAAGTTTGGAAATGAACGAGGTCTTCGTCCGCATAGGCTCAATCGTAAGCCCGGGATTATTGGGATAGCTAATCATGCCCTCGTAGAGAGGAAGCGAAATGTCGAAGACCGTTGGATAGTCTCGCATAGGAATATGATCTTTTGATATTTAGATGCAGCAGCTTAACTTGGAGATGTCTTTGGTGAATGAAAGGGCGGCGAGCTTGATCCCCTCGGAAAGGGTTGGGAACATCGGTAAGGATTCGATCACGTCGTCAATGGTGTTTTTGTTTTTGACAAGCATCATCGCTTCGGCGATCAGCTCACCGGCGTGGGGCGCAAGGATATGAACGCCCACGATCTGCCGCGTTTTGGGATGAATCGCCATTTTGATAAGTCCTTCGGTCCGGCGCATAATAATCGCCCGAGGCACATCGGCGAAGGAGACGGTGCGGCAGGCGCACACCCCAAGCTTCTTGATCTGCTCATCTTCGGTAAAACCGACGCCGGCAAGTTCAGGGTCGGTAAACACCGTGTAGGGAACCGCCGCATAGTCGATGCTCTTTTGTGAACCGGTTAAGGCGTTCTCCGCGGCCAAAGTTCCCTCGTGTCCGGCAGTAATTTCAAGCCGCAAGGGAAGATTGGCCGCATCCCCGACGGCAAAGATGGCAGGATTCCTAGTCTTAAAGTATTGATCAACCTCTACCGCCTTATGGTCGTTCACCTTGACGTCTACCTTCTCAAGTCCCAGATCTTCGGTGTTGGGCGTCTTGCCAGCGGCGAGCAGAATTTCATCGGCGCGTGCGGTTTCCTCTTTTCCTTCCACCCGATATGTCACGAGTTTCTTACCCTCTTCAGGTCGTACGCGCAGCACCTCCACGTTGGTGACAATTGTAATGCCTTCCTTGGTCAAGATCTCGGTCAAACGATCAATGAGCTCCTTTTCGCCTCGGAAAATAGTAGAGTCGCGCTGGAGGATGGTGACCTTGGTGCCAAATCGCGCGAACATCTGGGCAAACTCGAGTCCTACTGGTCCTGCACCAATGACAATGAGTTCACGCGGCTGCTTCTCAAGCCGCAACGCTTCGATATGGGTGATGGAGCCGGCCTCGCGAATTCCTTCGATAGGCGGCACCATCGCGGTCGAACCGGTCGCAATAATAAACTTCGAGGCAGAAAGTGTCTTGCCATTCACTTCGATCTCGTGTTCGGATCGAAAACGCGCGCGCCCTTCGATGAAAGTTACGTTCCCGAGACTTGCGAGCACTTTTGAGTATTTCTCTTCGCGCAGGCGCTCCACCAAGGCAAGCTCGTCTTGTACCACCTTGGCGAAATCGGAGTTCTTTATCGAGAGTTCAATACCCGGCACACCATGATTTCTGGTCTCATGCAATAGATTAGCGGCATGGATAAGAGTTTTAGAAGGAACGCAGCCGACGTTGACGCAGGTGCCGCCAAGCGGAAGCCCGTCGTTGACCATGGCCGTCTTCGCGCCCAGCTCGTTGGCGCGGATCGCGGCGGCGAAGCCGGCCGCTCCGCCACCGATAATAATAAGGTCAAACTGTTTCATAGGGTTATTCTTTTTTAGAGAACTAGGTAAGAAATTCCTTAAGGAGGGCGTTGAATTTCGTAGACGCGAATCGATAAAAGACCTGTTTTGCTTCACGCCGCGTCTCGACCAGCCGGTTCTCCTTTAAGCGTCGTAGTGAATGCGAGACCACCGAATCGGACACGTGAAGCAGCCGCGCAATCGTTCCTACCGTGAGTTCGGGGTGTTTGCAAAGCAACCAGCATATTTTAATTCTGGTGGCGTCGCCGACAATACCAAAACGCGCCGCGCACTCATTGAGCGTATGCATATCTCTAAGTTCGTACGTGATTGTCGCGTGTGGTCGCTTCATATCATTTGAATACCCATTCAAATGATAACGGAGCGTACTCCTCCCTGTCAAGTGGCATGGGTTATACGCCTTCTTGCTGTTTCACGTAGGCGAGCGCTCCCCAAAGACCTCCCACATCACCGAGTGTTGCCTTCTCAATCTTTGGATGCTCGGGGAAAATCGTAAGAATGTTCTTTAAATGGTGCCTGACTCGCTCAATGGGAATACCAATCTCCTTCATCATGCTTCCACCCAGCACCACGATATCCGGCGACCAATGAACGATGGTGTTATTAAGGCCGTACGCGAGGTAGCGCGCAAGTTCGTCCCACACTGTCGGATCGGTAATTTCATACGGTTTCTTACCAAAGCGTGCCTCGACGTTACTACCTGAAATATACGCCTCAAGATGTCCTTTTTTCTGGCAGGCAGAACAGAAAGCGCCATCCATATCGATCACCTGATGGCCGATTTCAAAACCCATCGCACTGCGATCAATCTTTCCGTCAACGATGCGAACTCCATTGACGCCAGTGCTGATCGTGACATAGGCAACGATTGAGTACCCTTTGCCTGCGCTGGTGGTCGCTTCGCCAAGTCCCACCATTGCGGTGTCATTTTCAAGATAGACGGGCGCTTTCATTATTTCTTCTAACTTCGTCTTAAGCGGTTTTTGAATCCAGCCGGCAAGGTTGGGAGCGCCTACGAGCATGGTCTTATCACGATCGAGTGGGCCCGCGATTCCGCCTGCAGCGGCAATAACGTGTTCCTCACCAACAACTTCGCTGACAAGATTCGTAAATACCGTCATTCCTTCTTCAAAGTCCCTTGGCGTTGCAACAATTCTAGGTTCCTCAAAGGAGATACCATCCCTCGAGAGCGCTAACCGCATCTTGGTCCCGCCGATATCAAATAATAGATACATACGATTGGTTTTAAAGTTCTGCGCAGTTCAGCGTACGGTTCTGCGTGGTTCCGCGCTTGAGGTTTCTATCGCAGAAGGAACGCAGAGTGGGACGCAGAACGACGCAAAAACTGTGCACTACTCAATACGTAAAAGGTATCCTTCAGATGGCCGTAGGGTGAGCTTACGCGGATCGACTACCTCACCACGTGGGATATCGAGCCCGGTCGTGCATATCACGGACGCCTTAGGATACCCTAATGATACCATTTCCTCATGACTCGAGAAATTGAGTACCACCAAGAGTTTCTCTGCCGGACATTCCCTCGCGAACGCCAGCACGTTCCGCTCGCTACGGGGAAGCAACGAGCGATACGTACCGATCGTAAGCGCGGGTGAAGAGTTACGAACATGGATGAGCGTACGATAGAGGGTAAGGAAAGAGTGAGGATCACGCGACTCTGCCGCGACATTACGTTTCTGATACTCAACTTCAAGCGGTAACCACGGTTTGACTTGGGAGAACCCCGCCCACCTACTCCCATCCCATTGCATCGGTGTTCGCGCCGGATCCCGGCCCGTACCAAAACGACCTATACGAAACTCCCACGGATCCTTCACCTCGTCGGGTGGAACCATCACATCCTCCATTCCTAGCTCATCACCATAATAGATAAAAGGGAGGCCTCGCAAGGTCAAAAGCAGCATGGCGGAGAGGCGCGCCGCGCTCTGGCCGAGCCGTGTCGCGACGCGCGGCCGATCATGGTTACCGAGTACATAATTGGGTAGATCTTCGGGCGACAATGAGGCTTCATAATGATCAATAAACGTCCGATACCACGAGGCACTCCACGGAAGTCGCATGAGATTAAAGTTGAACGGTAGGTGGCGGTGATTTGCACATGCGCAGTAGAGACTCCTTAGCTCCGAGAGCGGCAGATCAACTTCGCTTACCAACAACCCATCGTCCTTGGCGGCCACGATTTCACACCACTTCTCTAAAAGTGAGGTAACCTCCTTCCCGCCAAGACTATACATGTGTCGAAGCGAAAGAAAAGGATCATCCTTACCTGCTCGGTAGCTGGGATTGGGCGGGTCGTCCCGAAAGCGGGAATCTTTCGCAACGAAGAGCACGGCGTCCACCCGAAATCCATCTACCCCTCGATCAAGCCAAAACCTCATCACCTCGCGCATGCGTGCTTCAACCTCTGGGTTCCGCCAATTAAGGTCGGGCTGCTCAGGAAAGAAACTATGGAGATAGTACTGCCGAGTCTTCGCATCGAACGTCCACGCCGGCCCTCCAAATACCGAAAGCCAATTATTGGGTGGGAGACCAGCCGATTTTGGATCCCGCCATATATACCAGTCGCGCTTGGGACTATCCCGCGACGAGCGGGCCTCTAAAAACCACGGATGCTCATGCGAGGTATGGTTGGCCACAAAATCCATGATCACTTTGATGCCGCGACGATGTGCTTCCGTAACCAACTGATCAAACGTGGCAAGATCGCCAAAGCGAGGATCAATCGCAGAGTGATCTAATACGTCGTAGCCTCCATCAACCATGGGAGAACGGTAGATGGGCGACAACCAAAGAGCACCGATACCCAGTGAGGTTTCGGTGCCGTCGTTTAAATAGTCGAGTTGCTTGATGATGCCTGCGAGATCGCCGATGCCGTCGCCATTGGTATCCTTAAAACTTCGCGGATAGATTTGATAGACGACGGCATTCCGATGCCATGGTTGCATACGATGAGCTTACGCGCAGGCAGTGTCTCACGAAGAGGGAACACTCGGTCCCTCGTCGAGCAGCGATCCGCGTTTCGTTCCCACCAAGCTTTGAATGAGCGTAAACGCCTCATCGGCAGTATCCACGAGATGATAAATGGAGAGTTCCTCTCTGCTCACCGCCTCGTGCTTCCCGAAGACCATTGCCTCAATCCAAGAAAGAAGAGGCTGCCAATATTCACGGTTCACCAGTATGATGGGAATGGGATTGATCTTTTTGGTCTGCACGAGCGTGATCATTTCAAAGAGTTCGTCAAGGGTACCAAAACCACCAGGGAAAAAGATATATACCTGCGAAGCAAAAGAAAGCATCACTTTGCGGGTAAAAAAGTAGCTAAAAGTCTCCCCCTCCTGCACGTAGGGATTAGTCCGCTGTACCTTTTTAAGTTCAATATTAAGTCCTACCGATTTCCCGCCGGCTTCCGACGCACCCTTATTGGCCGCTTCCATAATACCGGGGCCTCCGCCGGTAATAATGGTGTATCCTTCCTTGGAGAGTTTAAATGCGAGCTCCTTCGCCTCCTTATAAATATCGCTTTCCATACCGCAGCGCGAGGAGCCAAAGATACTCACCGCCCGGTCGCCCTCGTACTGACGGAGAAATTCGAAGCCATTCACAAACTCCGCCATGATTTTAAAGATGCGCCATGGCGGAATCTCGCGTTCGTGAAGCGAGAGGATCTTTTCAATGCGGGAAGAGTCGTGCGCGTTCATATTATAGGTATTCGGCACGAAGATGATTTTCAAGCGCGGTGAGTGCGCCGCGCCGCGTGCGCACGCGTATGAGCTTCGTAGCCAACGCCTCGTCGCCGAAAACCTCCTGCACCCACTTCGCGATATCGTTCCTCTCCTTATTCACATGATAGAGGAAAAGTTCATCCGAAATGGTATCAAGTGCGTCTCGTAGTTCGCCGAGGTTTTTCACAATCGGCCCAAAGTGGAACCAAAAGCACTGAAGGGTAGACGCATCAACCAAATTCTTTTTGGGCCTCACGGCGAGCATGGAGAATAATGACATAGAAGGAAGGTTACGAATGAGAATACGAAGGAAGGGTAAGGAGCGCCTCGGTACCAGTGCGATTCGCGCGCCCTACTCTCAATTGTAGATCATTTATGACATTCATAAAAGCAATGAACGCCTCGTACGGCGAACCATAGGGATTAAAGTATTTATGCACGTCGCCATCGGCAAACCATTTGGTGCACATGTAGTAGAAATGATCGGAGGCTTGGAGTCTACGCCAGTCTTCGATGAGTGCGAGGTCGCGGGTGGCGAGGACCGCGGGTTCCATGGCGTAGAGTTTGGCGAGCGCGTCATGCTGCAGAGGGTTTCCCCGCCACGCCGAGAGGTCACGCTCGACATCGGCCCACGATACAAAATGGGGAATATCCAGTTCCCCGACCGCCGGGTAGCGGGCGATCGCCTCGGAGGGAGTAACAAAATCATTATCGGGGTGTTTCAAAACTTCTCTCGGGAATGCTCGTAAGAAATCGAAGATACCGGTATCCGCCCACTGGTGCTCACCAAACGTTTCGTAATCCATAAAGAGATTGATCACATGACCGTTACCATTGTGCGCCGAGATCCACCGGGCAAATTTTTCGGCGGTCAAGGGATACTCGCTCCACGACTTCGAAGAGAAACGGAAGGCGATATCATCCGAGAGACGATAGTGCTTGAGCATCACTTTAATCCGGGTGGTATCTTTGGCGCGATGGAGAAAGGTGGGACTTCGCCATCCCAATACATGGTCGGCTCCCTCGGCGAGTATTCCTAGGAAGCCTAGGTCCTCAACCACGTGGGCAAGTTCATTATTATAGATGAGCTCGGTGTTGCGAAAGACGCGTGGTATCTGATGGAAGAGGTGCCGAATGAGTTCATCGTGGAGGCGAACTTGGCTTCGAAACTCCTCCTGGGAATAGAGAAACGCAAGTGAATGGTGTGACGTCTCGCTCAACACCTCGACGCGGCCGGTATTTGTAAGCATCTGAAATGACCGAAGCACGTCGGGCGCCTCTTTCTGGATCTGCGCTAATACCATTCCGGAAAAAGAGAAGCTTAACTTAAACAAAGGGAAGGCACGTAAAAGTTCTAAGAGGACCGCATTCGCGGGAAGGTAACTCTTTTCGGCTACTTTTCTTAAGATTCGTTTATTATTGAGATTGTTCTCACCGGCTTCATTGAAATAATCCGAATCGTGGCCAATATCAAAGACGCGGTATTTTTTAATCCGCAACGGTTGATGCACCTGAAAATAGAGACAGACTGAGGGCATGGAAAGAAAGTTCAAAATTCTCAGCCTCTGGCTGATCCGCCTTGGCGGAAAAATATCAATAACTCGGGCCTAAAAGGTGCTGGTAGAGAGTGATGACACTACGGGCGGAGTCTTGCCAAGAGCATCGTGCGGCGTCACGCTTCCCCTCGTCAATAAGCACCTCCCTAAGTACGGGATACGAAAGTGCCGCCAAAATTTGATTTGCCATCTCTTCGATATCCCAAAAATCAACTTTCAAGGCGTGGGGAAGCACTTCCCCGACCCCCGCCTGCTTCGAAATAAGGACCGGCGTGCCGTACGAAAGCGCTTCCAAAGGGGTGATACCGAAAGGCTCGGAGACTGAAGGCATTACAAAAAGGTCGGCCGAACGATATACCTCTCCCAATTCCTCATCGCGCAAAAATCCTAAGAAGAGCACCCTGTCGGCGATACCAAGGTAAGCTGCCTCCTCCATAATCTGACGCTCCATGTCACCAGCGCCAGCCATCAGGAAAAGGATCGAGCGATCGTACGTAAGTACGCGCTTGGCGGCCCTTAGGAAATAATCAGGACCTTTTTGGAGCGTAAGACGACCCACAAAGAGGACTATCTTTGTTCCCTCATTTTTGAGAGCGAGGAATCCCGAGGGAGCGCAACGGCGCTCATCATGCTCTACCGCATTATGAATGACAGAAATCTTAGTGGGATTAACGCCATAGTGATCAACGACCATTTGCTTGGTAAAGGTACTCACCGTCACTACGCGGTCAGCCGCGTGTAATCCTTCGCGCTCCTTCTCATACACATACTGATTGATGGTATTGCCGCCGGTGCGATCAAATTCGGTCGCGTGCACATGCACGACCAGCGGTTTGCCGCTTACCTCTTTCGCGGCGAGGCCCGCGCCGAACGAAAGCCAATCGTGGGCATGAATCACGTCAAAATCCTCTCGCCGCGCGATCTCTTCGGCAAGCCTCGCATACCGGTGCACCTCGGCAAAAAGTCCCGTGCCATAGAGAGACGAACCGTGCCTGCGCCGGGCCTCTTCATAACCATGCGAGGTGATATAGGGCGTAAGGAGGAGGTCAAGATTTTTCACGGTCACCTTCGCCTCCTGATCGGCGAAGAGGAAACGCATGGAAGAGGATGAAACCGGAAGTTTTCTGGGAAGAACGAAAAGAACCTCGACTCCTTCTTGGGCGAGTGCCTTGGTAAGTCCCAAACAGGCAACGCCAAGACCTCCGCTATTAAAAGGAGGAAATTCCCAGCCGAACATCAAGACGCGCATGACTTAGCCTAAATTCAAAATTCAAAAGTCAAAGGTCAAAAGTAGAGAAGTCGCCGGAGGCGACACATTACTTTTGCATTTTGAACTTTGCCTTTTGACTTTGAAAATAATCTCTACTTTATCGAGTGTCCTCCAAACTGATTTCGTAGCGCGGAGAGAATTTTTCCCGTGTAACTTGGATTCTTCTCCGAAGCTACTCGAAACGCAAAGGCGGCTTCGATAATCGGTGCAGGGATGCCGAGTTTGTGTGCGGTCTTAACTGTCCACTCTCCTTCTCCCGTGTGTGCGACCGATCCCGAAACCTCTCTCAGTTCCTCGCCATACTCCTTAAAGCCGTCACGGAGCCACCGCGTAAGACTCGATTCGATGACGCTGCCGTGATTATAGATATGAGCGATGTGCGCGAGATCAATAAGGCCAAGCTCGGCCGACGCTCCTTTCATAATAGCAAATCCCTCGGCTAATGCCTGCATCATGCCGTACTCAATGCCATTATGCACCATTTTGACAAAATGTCCTGCGCCCGAGCCTCCGACATAGCCGAATCCTTGCGCAACCGCAAGGTCATTCCAAAGCGGCATGAGTATCTCGTACGCGTCTCTCTCGCCGCCGACCATGAGCGAAGCGCCGTTTCTTGCTCCTCCCGGCCCTCCCGAGACGCCGACGTCGAGAAAGTGGATGCCCCGCTCTGCAAGTTTTTGGGCACGCGCGTGCGAATCCTCGTAAAAGGAGTTTCCGCCGTCGACCACGATATCGCCTTCACGAAGCTCCCCGAGTCCCTCGATAACGTCATCCACCGGTTTACCCGCGGGCACCATGAGCCACACGATTCGCGGCGACGAAGAGAATTCCGCGAGGAGCCTATTAAGCTCGGCCACGGGGTGGATCGTCTTTGCGGCAATCTCTTTGGCAACCGCGGGGTTACGGTCAAACGCCAAGACCTTCCAGCCTTTTTCGGCAAGACGCAGCACCATATTCTTACCCATCTTGCCAAGGCCGACATAGCCGAGTTCTTTTTTGAACGGAGGTGTCATAGATGTATGAGATAAAAAATGAAGACGCCGCAAATATGATGGTCAGGAAGGGCCGATCGAACCCGGCGCGTAGGCGGTGAGCGGAACGACATCCTTTTGCCACGCGGTAATGATCGAATCGATAAACTTCCAGCTCGCCATGATCTCTTCGGTGCTCACAAACAGGGTTTGATCACCCTCGATCGCATCGAGAATCAGTTTCTCGTAGGCATCGAGGAACGACCCCTCGGGGAACGCGTGTTTGTAATCAAACGCGAGGTCGCGTTCCTCAAGCTCCAGCTTCACTCCGGGCTTCTTCACCCAGAAGGAGGCCTTAACACTCTCGTGGGGCTGGATTTGATAGCGCAGCACATTCTTATAGTGTTCTCCCGCTTCCGCGCGGGGACAAAGGCAAGGCGAGGGATGGCTAAAGGTCATCGTGACTTCGACTTTGGCTTCGGCGAGGCGCTTGCCGCCTTCGAGGAAAATGGGAACGCCTTGCCACTTAGGAAGTGCAAGCGCACCGGTGATGCGAAAGTAGGTCTCGGTTTGGGAGCGCGGGTCAACGCCGGTGATGGAACGGTAGCCCTCGTATTGGCCGCGCGCGGTTCGCGAAACTGCCTCACTCTCGGTAAGCAGGGAAAGCGCTTTTAACGCTGCCGCCCGTGCCCGCCGAATAGCGACGGCATCGAAACTTCCCGGGTGTTCCATGGTAAAGAGGGCGAGAAGCTGAAGCACGTGGTTCTGCCCCACGTCTCTAAGCGCCCCGACGCCGTCATAGAATTCGCCGCGGCTCTCCACCCCCTCGGTTTCGAAGAGTTGAATCGCGATCGACTCGACCGAATCGCGATGCCAGCTATCTTCAAAGAGACGATTGGAAAACCGAAAGACGAGCACGTTTTGCGCCGTCTCTTTGCCAAGGTAGTGATCGATGCGGTAGACCTGCTCCTCCCGAAAGAGCTTCCCCAAAAGCGCGTCAAGCTCTTGGGCGCTCTTTAAATCCTTGCCAAACGGTTTTTCCACGATCACCCTTGTCCAGCCTTCCTTATCGCTACACGGCTTGGTAAGACCAGAATCGGAAAGGCGGGCGAGGATATCCGGATAGTAACGCGGCGGCACCGAAAGATGGAAAAGTTTATTCGCACAGGTGCGCCACTCTTTATCAACGAGCCCGAGACGCCGCGCGAGCGACTGATAGGCTTCGACCTCTTCGAAACGGCCTGCCTGATAGGCGAAGAGTTGGCTAAACGTGCGCACCTCCTCGGGCTGAGAGCCAGGAAGGCGTGATGCGATTTCGCTTACCATGCCGCGAAAGGCCTCGTCGGTAAGAAAACTTCGCGAAAATCCCACCACCTGAAAAAGCGGTGGAAGAGCCTTCTTACGAAAGAGATGAAAGAGCGCGGGGATGAGTTTGCGGGTTGCGAGATCACCCGTAGCCCCGAACATAATGAGTATGGTGGGTTTTCGTTCGTTCGGTCTTTCAAATTCCATTTAACGTGCGAGAAGATGCAGGATATAGCCCGTGACGAGGAACAGGATGCCGAGAATGCCAATCCTCTGTTCCCCTCCCATGGTCTTAAAGACCGCTTCGTCCACTTTATGATCTTTCCACACACGACGATGGACCATGAGCGCGGTGTACGCGATCATGATTCCACCGATCGTCTGCAAGGTAATTCCCCAAAAAGCTAAATCCATGATTTCAACTTATCTTCTTACGATCTGCAAAATGGATCACAGGTGGTGGCCGTTTTCATTATAGATCATCAATCTCTTCTTAAGTAGAGCTACCCTCTAAAAGCAATTACACCAATTTCACAAAGAAATTGGTGTAATGGAAGCGCTTATAGAGAGTTACTTCCCACAGCCGCAATCGCATCCTTCTTTGCCGTGTTCATGCCCGCAGGAACTGCAGGTCTTGGGAGCGCTTTCGGTCCCATGAGTGTGTTCGTGCCCCTTGCCTGGTTCGGCACATGCCAAACAAACATTGGCTTTCTTAGGATCTTGATTCATAGTGATCACCTTTTAAGATTACTATTTTAGATTCGCCCCTCACATCCCTTCTCAATACTCTCCGCGGGAAACGGATGGACGCTCATAGGCGCCATGATAGTTTGAATATATTCCGCCCACTAGGGAGAGTATAGAGAAAGGTGTGAAGGACAGCGAATTTAGACTCGGCCAATCTAAATCTACTGGTAGCATAGCTCGCCGCTCTACTTTTATAAGTAATCTAGCTCACATGACGTTTCTGCATTTTAATAACTACACAAATAGGATAATGATCTGAGGCATATTCAGTATCCTGGTTTTTGACGACGTATGCCTTCTCAACCTCGATATCGGGTGAGACGAAGCAGTGGTCGATGCGAATTGCTGACTCTTTATGATGATTGATGAGGTCACTCGGCATAGTGAACGTACGAAAACGCTTATCAAAAAACGCATCCCGTAGACCGGAAGACTTCACGAAAGGAATCAATTTCCGTTCCCAAAGGTTCCCGACCATCTTTTCCGCCTTCCTCCCCGCAAAACGACGGAAACCCGCGATGAGCCTTCTTCGATCATAGTGATCCTCGTCGGAGATAGCGTTCAAATCACCGGTAAGCACATAGGGGATTGGTTTAGTGCGTAGGAGAGGAATAATCGCTCGTATCTTGCCGCGCTCACTGATATCAGGATGGGGATGAAAGACGTCGATATGAAGTGACAGCTTCTTTATGTGTACGATTGCCCGCAGGGCGGTTCGATTGGAAAGAGGAATTCTCTTTCCGGAAATCGGGTAACGCGAAAGCACCATATTCCCCCATCCTTTTTCGCCCCACGGCGCAAAATACCCATAGGGGTATCCAAATAATTTCTTGTAATCCATCCGGATGCCAGTATGATTGGGGATAGCAAAACAGGCTTCCACCAAGACGAGGAGATCGGGGCGTTCACGTTTGACTACACGCTGCGCGCGCGTGAGGCGCTCCGGCTCAAAGTCGCCGCTCTCAATATCATGAAAGCCGTAGAGGATGTTATAGGTCATTACCTTCACGTTCATATGCTCTTAAACTAAAAACCGCCTCGCTCCTTACCGAGAGATGGAGGCATCGTATCGGAATGGGGTTACGTTCGTCAAGTTACCTCGCGCTCAATCGCAAGGAGCCGGTTGTACTTCGTGATTCGCTCTCCACGCGCCGGCGCCCCCAATTTAAATCCATCGGCATTCACGGCGCAGGCAAGGTCGCTTACCCAGTCGTCGTTCGTTTCGCCACTGCGATGGGAGACAACCACACGCCAGCCGAACTCACGCGCTTTTCGGACCGCATCGAACGTTTCGGTCATGGTCCCAATTTGATTCGGTTTTATCACCATGGCATTGATACTCCCTTGCTTTTGAGCTTCCTCCATGCGCGCCACGCTGGTTACGGTAAGGTCGTCGCCGGCGATGAGCGTATTGTGACCCATGTGCTTCATGACCGTCGCGAAGTGGGCAAAATCATTCTCGCCGTAGGGATCCTCAAGATAGATACACGGAAAGTGCTCCTTTATCGAGGTATAGAGCGAAAGCAACTCGTGGGGAAGAAGGTTAACTTGACTTGCCGCTGCGTCAAGCCCGAATTCAATCTGATCGGCGAATCCTGCCTGCACGACCGCCTCCTTCATGAAAGTAAACGGTTCCTCCTCATCTTCACCTTGAGGGGTAAATCCTCCTTCGTCACCTACATTGATAGCCCCCGCGCCCTTTCTCTCTAAGAGTATTGCTTTAAGCTTTTGATACACTGCGAGTACCTGCGGGATTGCCTCTGAAGGTCGATTCGCAACGGGAATAGCAAGATACTCCTGAAAAGCGAGCCCGCTTCCGGCATGCACCCCGCCGTTCACCATATTGACAAAGAGACGCGGAAACGCGAGCGGCGCATCTTCGTTCTGCCCGATTTTTTTAAGTCCTTGCCACAGTGGCACTCTGGCAAGGTGACTTGCCAGGCGCGCGTAGGCAAGCGAAATGGCCAAGGTGGTATTGCCGCCGAGCTTTGCTTTATTGGGGGTGCCATCAAGTGCGATAAGCTTTTTATCAATCTCGGCTTGACCACCCAAGGCGATTTCACCTCCCGTAAGCGCCGGCTCGATAATCCCTTTGAAAATCCCCATCGCCTTATCAGGCTCTATCGATACCGCCTCGAATGACCCCCGACTCTTGCCTTGTGGCACAGACACGGTCGCCATCACCCCATCCGAGGAAGTCATGGTGCACTCAATCGTCCATTCGCCGCGTGAGTCGAGAATTTTCTTGGCCGAAAGGGTAACAACGTGTGACATATCATTGGCTCGGTGCGATACCAAGCGCTTTTTCTTTCTCGGCAATCGCCATAAGCGTCTTTATCACCGCATCAGGATTAAGCGAGATGCTCTCGATCCCCTGCTCGACTAAGAAGGCGGCGAACTCGGGATAATCAGAAGGGGCTTGACCGCAGATGCCGATATATTTCCCGTGGGCTTTTGCCTTAGCAATGATGGCAGCGATAAGTTCTTTGACCGCTGGATCGTTTTCGTTCGCGACGTGACTTACAATTCCCGAATCACGATCAAGGCCAAGCGTGAGCTGGGTAAGATCATTGGAACCAATCGACATACCATCAAAGAGCGAGAGAAACTCATCGGCTAAGAGAATATTAGAAGGAATCTCGCACATGACGTAGACTTTCATGGTGGGATCGTGAGCGCGACTTAATCCCTGCTCGGTCATAATTTCAAGGACTCTCCTTCCCTCCTCGGGAGTTCGACAGAAGGGTATCATGGGAATCACGTTAGTAAGCCCGAATTCCCGTCGTACTTTCTTAAGTGCCACGCATTCGAGTCCAAAGGCTTTACTAAACTTAGGGTCATAGTAGCGCGAGGCGCCGCGCCAGCCAAGCATCGGATTCTCCTCGACCGGCTCATAGAGTTCACCGCCGATGAGGGTCCGGTATTCATTGGTCTTGAAATCAGAAAAGCGGATGATCACCTCGTGGGGCCAAAAGGCGGCCCCAATCTTGGCAATCCCCTCGGCAAGTTCATCGACATAGAACGCAGTTTTATCCTCGTAGCCTTTGGTGAGTTCGGCAATTGTAGCGACGACTCCCCGTGCCGCCCGGTCGCTCGCAAGCTTCTTAAAATCAATGAGCGCATTGGGATGGATCTTGATATGCGAAGTGATGATAAACTCAAGCCGCCCTAACCCTACCCCTTTCACGGGAAGAAAATGATTCTTAAACGCCTCTTCCGGCGAGCCGATATTGACCATGAGATGAGTCTTGGTTTTGGGAATAGTATCTAAATGATGCTCGATCATTTCGAAGGGAAGCTTCCCTTCGTACACGTATCCTATCTCGCCACTCGAACAATCGATGGTGACCACTTGGCCTTCTTTAAGCCGCTTGGTCGCCTCGCCAGTTCCCACGATGGCGGGGATGCCGAGTTCGCGCGAGACGATGGCGGCGTGGCTCGTCCGTCCTCCTTTATCGGTGACGATCCCTTGAGCGATCTTCATGATCGGTTCCCAATCGGGATCGGTGATCTCGGTAACCAAAATCTCGCCCGATTTAAAATTGGCGATATTCCGTACCTCCCTAATGACTCTCACTATGCCGGTCGCAACCTTCGCGCCAATCGCGGCACCGGTGACGAGCACCTTTCCTTTCCCCTGCAACCGATACTCTTTATAGAGGTTCTTATCGGAGGTTGCGTGTACGGTTTCGGGCCGCGCCTGAACGATGAAGAGTTTTCCACTCTCCCCATCTTTTGCCCATTCAATATCCATCGGACTACGGCGGTTATGTTTCTTTGAAAAATACTCTTCAACCTCAACCCCCCACTTTGCCAAGGCGAGAATCTCGTCGTCGGAAAGTGAGAACGCTTCGCGGGCGCCTAGATCAACCGGCACCACGCGGGTATGGACCCCCGCGTACACCATCTTAAGATCCTTCGTTCCCAAATCGCGCGCGATGATTGCAGGGTACCCTTGCTTAAGGGTTGGTTTAAAGACGACAAACTCATCCGGCGTCACTTTGCCTTGTACTACCATCTCACCGAGACCATACGAACTATTGATCACCACCACGTTATCAAAACCGGTCTCGGTATCGAGGGTAAAAAGCACGCCGCTCGCCGCGAGATCCGAGCGCACCATCTTTTGAATGCCGACCGAAAGCGCCACATCAAAATGGGAAAAGCCTTTATCCACGCGGTACGAGATGGCGCGGTCGGTAAAAAGCGACGCAAAGGCTCTCTTGGTTGCGACCAGCACCGCCGGGATTCCCCGGACATTCAGGTAGGTCTCCTGCTGGCCCGCGAACGACGCGTCGGGAAGATCTTCGGCGGTCGCGGAGGAACGAACCGCGACGTCGGGACTATCGCCATACTCCTCGCCAAGCTTTTCGTAGGCGAGGCTCACCGCCGAGATGAGCTCTTGAGAAAAATTTGCTGAAAGAATAAGCTTGCGCACGATTCGCCCGCGGCGGGTAAGATCAATAAGATTATGGGTATCAAGTCCTCTTAAGTTCTCTTTGATCTTAGTCTCAAGACCGGCCTCGCTAAGGAATGAACGATACGCATAACTGGTTACAGCAAATCCATCGGGCACGTTGATCCCGCGCGAAGTGAGATTGCTATACATCTCACCGAGGGCAGCGTTTTTTCCTCCCACGAGCGGCACATCCTCAATGCCGAGTTCGTTAAACCAAAGAATGAGTGCGGTTGATCTATTCATAATCGATTCGCGTAAATTCGTCTTCTCATTCGTGTGGATTCGCGTACACTTACGAGCGTTTGAGCGCGAGCGTAAGGTCAGCGACATTCGATCCGGTGGGTCCCGTGACGACCTGATCGTGGGTCTTCACAAAAAAGGAGAACGAGTCGCTTCGTGCAAGATACTCGTCCATCATAAGACCCATGCGTGTAGCTTTCTTAAGCGTTATTGTATCACAGATGGCGCCGGCGGCTTCGCTATTGTCCCGACCGTCCGAGGCGAGCGCGAGCACCAATTCGTTATTCTGAACGAATCGCAATGCCGAGAGCGAAAGTTCTTGGTTGCGTCCGCCTTGACCCTCGCCTTTCACCGTGACGGTGGTCTCTCCTCCAAAGAGGAGCGCCATCGGTGCTGCGGCCGCGTGCAATTCTTGAGTAATATTTCTCCCCACTTCTTCGGCTTCACCGGTGAGACAGGCGGTGCAGACGAGCGGGATATAGCCCAGTGTCTTCGCGTGTTCGGCCATCGCGGTGAGGGCGACGGTATTCCCGGCCACCACGAGATTCGTCACCTTCGCAAAAAACGTATCTTCCTTCGGTGTCTCGACCAGCTCTCCAAGCGAAAAACCGCATCGCTCCCACACCCGATACTTTTCGATGATCCTTTGCGCATCCGCGGTCGTGGTTGAATCCTTGACCGTCGGCCCTGAAGCAATGAACTCAAGGTCGTCACCGGGGACGTCGGAAAAGATGAGGGAAATCACACGTGCCGGATAGGCGTACTTGGCGAGGTTGCCTCCCCGCGCGAGCGAGAGGTGTTTTCTGACCGTGTTGATCTCTTGGATGGTCGCACCGGCCTTAAAGAGACATTCGACCACCGACGACTCCTCCTGACAGGTAAAGTTATGCGGCTGACAAAGGAGCGTCGAACCCCCGCCAGAAATGATCATGATGACGACATCCTCCGCGGCAAGACCCGTGAGTAACTCAATGATCGCGTGGGTAGCGTCGACGTTGCGTTGGGTGGGAAATGGATGATCACCTTGGTAGCTTTTAATACGGGTGAGCGCTCCCTCGTCGCGGCGGACGTCGACCACAATGCCCATCGCAATGTGATCGCCTAAGAGTGCCTCGAAGGCGATCGCCGCGTCGAGCGAGCATTTACCAATCCCCACCACAAAAATCCGCGCACCGATGGTGAGCGGAATCTTGTGGTTTTGGATATAGAGCATGTCCGAAGTTGCCTGCACCGTCCTCGCAATCACTTCTTTGGTATCAATGGCTTGTAGTCCCGCTTCGGCAATTTCAAGTGCCTCTCTCCGCATGGGCGAGAGGGCGAGCGCCTCTCCATTCTGAATTTTCGTAAATCCGTATTGCACAGGGTCAAGGTTAGAATTGGTGTTGGATTTAATTCCTGTCTTCCCACAGCCCAATGACGTTTCCTTCACTATCGGTGACACGCGCATAGAAACCCATCTCACCAACCGCGATTTTTGGCGTCACCAGCCTGCCGCCCGCGGCCTCTACGGACTTGATATACTGATCAACCGATGGAATATTGATCACCAGCACCGGATTGGGTGCTTTTTCGGACCGCCTATAGAAACCGCCGTTTATCGCACCGGGTTCCTTCGGCATCATCCGGTCGTCAACCGGCACCGTGGTAGCCATGAAGTACTCTTTATCCCACGCATTCACTTGCCAGCCAAAGACCTTCTCGTAGAATGACTTAGCGCGCGCCATATCGTCGGCGGGGATCTCGAAATGGACGACTTTGTTCATAAAGAAAGATAGATTAAGAAAGGATGACGATGAACGAATGAAGGATCATGAGGGCGGTGGGTAACGTACGATGCTACTATAGCATCTTCCTCGCCGCTTGTGAGCGATTCTCTTGCTCTCTCTCTGTACAAACGACGAGATATTTGGTAGAGTAGAAGCGCCTTTGTTTGCATCGTTAAATAACGCGGTAGCTACCGCGCTTAACCCTGAGCGAATCCCGAGTTTTTCGAGGGATGAGTCGAAGGGGAAAAGGTGCGTGGTCGAAACGAGGAAAAATCTTATATGTAAGTGCGTAGTACGTAAGCGACTCGCACCTAATTAATTCTAATAGTATGGCAAAGAAATTATACGTGGGAAGTCTTCCCTACGAGACGACCGGAGATCAGCTACGCGACCTTTTCGCCCAAGCTGGCCAGGTAGCGTCGGCGCAAGTGATTAGCGACAAATTTTCTGGTCGAAGCAAAGGATTTGGCTTCGTCGAGATGTCAACCGACGAGGAAGCTCAAAAAGCGATTGATATGTTTAATGGGAAGGAGATGGGCGGACGGACCATTGTCGTGAACGAAGCTCGTCCCATGACCGAACGAAAGCCGCGTGGCGACTTCGGCGGCGGACGAAGGGATAGGTACTAATCGTTATCGAGACATCGCTCACAAAACCCACCGCAAGGTGGGTTTTGTTTAATATTTTATTGTACTTGTCATTCCTGCGAAAGCAGGAATCCAGAAACCAAATCAAGAGTAAGAAAACGATCCTGGATTCCAAATTAAATCTGGAATGACAATCTGCATCTTACCTCGAATAGTGACCGACGATTTCTCCTTGATCAAGAATACGTTCTTCTATGGCCTTTTCGAGTTCGTTACGGCTTGCGCCTGGGGCGAGATCGAGCATGGTATCGAGGGCGAAGATTTTGAAGAAGTAGCGATGGGTGCCGGAGGGCGGGCAGGGACCGCCGTAGCCGGGTTTACCAAAACTGGTTGTGCCCTCGCCCGCCCCCACTGGTACGCTCCCTTCCTCGATCTCGCTGACCATAGGATTAATATTCCAGACTGTCCAGTGAGTCCAGGTGCCGGCCGGTGCATCAGGATCATCCATGATGAGTACGAGACTCTTTGCTTCGTCGGGTATGCCAGCAATCGCAAGCGGCGGACTTACATTTTCTCCGTCGCAGGTGTACTTGGGAGGGATGGCACCGTTATGAGAAAACGCCGAGCTGGTAACTTGAATCATATGAGGAACGGTTAAAGGTGTCGGCACCATCGCTTTTTTGGGCGCACGCAAGAAGAGAATGGTAGCCGCTACTACGATCACTATAACGATTAAAACGATAGTAACAGACTGTTTCATATTGATATCCCTTCGTTACGAACCCTAGTCATACTATAATACAATTACAAGCCCGAGGGAATGATTCTCTTGAAACTTTTATGCCCGAAAAAGATACAGGAGCGAACACTCCAGAGAAAGATCTTAACAAGCGGGAACAGAAGGGGAAGGTTGAACACAGCAGCGAATCTCCCGTGGAAAGGACTCAGGAAAGAGCGCGCCTCTCCCCAGAACAACTCCTTACACAAGAACTCGGAGAACTTTCTCGTTCTACCGAGTTGATTCTGTCTATAGTACGTCATCGTCCACCAGAAGAAGGACCTCATGCGCTCCCTTCAGAAGAGGACGTCTCTCGTCCGCCCCCCTGGCACACAATCGAGCAAGCAAAAGAAACATTGCGACAAGAAGCAGAGACTCTTGATACCATTTGGGATCAATTACTAGAGGGGGCTGTAGGGGCATTACTCAAAGAACTGGAAAGTTTTGAGCTTCGGTCACTTCATGACATCGAAAGGATGAACACGCTCCTTGAGAACATACGATCGGTAATAAGAAACGCCGAGGAAGTCCTTGCGAACCACGAAGCCACACAGCAACGCGCCGATTCACTCTACCAACGTTATCAGCGAGAGCGCCTACATGATGCGGGCTTTACATCGACCGACGAACTACGCAACGCATTGGATGCAAAACTAGACGAAGCCATTCAGCTCGATCGGTCATGGATTCGCAAACTATTCCCTTCACACAAAAAAAAGCTTACTGAAGCCGAAACGCAAGCCCAGCGACTGCAAACCCTTACGTTCCTTATGACTCCATCGACCATATCGACTGAGGTCAAGAGCGCACATGGAAGATCAGAACTCGAAGAATTTGAATCACGTCTCGCTGAGATAATGGCTAAGAGAGTGGCCCGTTTCTATGAAGAGCGTCTTTCGGCAGTGAAAGAACAGCTTTCCCAAGAGCCGACCACTCTTGATGATGAAACCATTGATCGCCTCAATGATGATTTCCTTGCTCGCTTTGTAACTCCCTTGCTTGAACAATCGTCAACACGATTTAAGCCGGAAACCATCGCGCGCGGGTTTGCGGTGCTTAAAAGATCTTTCCATCTGGGGAGATATCCTATGCGGTATGATCCTGCGGAGGTTCGACTTCATCAAGACACGAAACAAGAATACGAACAGTTACCGGAACGCCTCCAATGGTTGCTTAATGCCTTTACAATCCAACGGGAGGGATCCGGCGATGAACGATTTGAAAAGTACGCCGAGTTCGTCGCGCGCGCGCCGTGGTATACGGCGCGTGAGAAACTTTCTTCAGCCTACCTCGCATTCATACAAGCGACCGCTGACATCGGACGTGGCGCCTACACCCTTGGCGCGACGGACATGGCCAGTAAGGCCATAGAAATAAAGAGGATGGTCGATCGGATGATTGGCCAATTCGACGAACGGCGCTGGATAGCGTTTCGCGATAATGATGGGATCCGTGAACAATTCGGCGAGAGCGCCTTAAGCTCAGCCGAACAACTCTTAAGACGAGAGGTAGCGGATCGTCTCATCCGCGAGACGCGAGAACGAGGAGAAGACGTCAAACTTGGATTTATACTCTCTTCGCTCCGCGATGCGGCGACCCTACCGATCGTTCTTCTCAATTCCTATCGAGCGCGCGACCATTCCGGGGATAATCCCTTTCTCTCGGACATCCACCCTTCTACAGAGACGAATCTTTTTCAAACCATAGACGGATTGTCCGCCGCGGAGCTTTCCGCCCTTGAGAGAAAAGAGGTCCCGGGGCTCATGGAATTGATCAGGCTCATCAAGGAGAATCCCGAAACCTTCCGCGATCACGCACATACCAATGAAGTGACGGGCAAACAGGAAGAGAATCCTATCTATAAAAAAATTCATAGAGAACTTGGCGCGCTTGCGCTCCATTTCTTTCGGCGTGGCGATGAGAAGATGCGCCGATACCTTCTTACCCTCTTCTATCGAATGGATGCGGACCTAGAGGGTGAAATATGTACCGCTATCAAAGATTCGATGCATGATACCAACGACTCTGAATACCATAAGCTCGCCCTCGCCATCTTCGAAAACCAGATACTCCATCGCTTCAATGATAACGCCATCTCGCCCTATCGCGAGATACTCCGCGATACCGATGATGTGGTGGTATTCGAGCAGACGCTCGAAGGTCTTGCCAAAACAATCCAAGACGTTTCGATGCGGAAACGCGACCCTGAGTATCCGAGAGAGTGGAGACTCCGATTGGAAAGCTTCATGGACTCCTTGCGCGATGCGCTGGAAGCAGGGATCGACAAAATCCTCCGCCTCGCTTCCGTAAAAGGGATGCTCCATCTCCTCGAAGGATACACCGCCTTGGGCGTCGATACTCCCAAATTTCGCGCCTTCCTCGCCTCGGATCTCCTTAAGGAGCGCGTCGCCGAGATGATACAATCGCATCCCCACGAAACACCAGAGATCCTTGCCCGCCGTTTCATGGAGTTGAACGATCAGGAAGCGCTTGCGCGCCTGTTCGAAGGATTCTCCTCGCTAGACCAACCTGATGCACGCGGAGCTGCCAGCGGATCGCTTACCGAAATCCTCACGGAGCACAAAATCCGGGGGGTCGACAATACAGGCAACATAGTGAAATACGAAACCCTTCGTGACACCCTTGCCGCCCAGCTTGGATCGAAGAATCTGCCACTCGCGCGTCACATCGCTCAAATCTTTGTAAAAACAATAGATGAGATGCACAAAGCCTTCTCTCTGCGAAAATCTGTATTAGAACAGGAGTGGCGTTCTCCGTATGAGGCTGATACCGCTACCCTCATTGTAAAAGCCGGAGAGAAAGCTCTCGCAGAGAGTGACCCCATTCTGCGCTACCAAGGATGCATGATGGTCGCTCGATTGGAACCGCCGCCTATGGGGTATCACCATGCGCTCGTCTCTCTGGCCGGCGACCTCGAAACGATCACGGCGTATGAGAAAGGAAGCGCTGAAAAACTGGCAATGTGCATAGCGGAGGTGGCATCAACACTCGAAGACGATGATATCCGTTACGTACTCTCTCATCTCGAATCATTTTCTCTGCTCGGACAAGATACGCTGAAAGAGGCGCTACTTACCCTCGCGCTTATCTCAACTCGTTTCCCGCCAGATATATCAGCAGAGATCGCGTCGCGTTTTGAAAATCTTTCGCTTCCCCATAAAACTTTGGAGAAGCTCGTAGAAGATCGTGATTCGCTCTCTCACGAAAATTGGGCAAGACTCTTGACGGCGTACCTGATGATTGAGGGGGGTGATTGGGTTCAGATCGAACAAACAAGGAAAGAAGAGGTACAAAATCTGTTCTCAATCCGTGAACACCCGGAACATGCCTCGTTCTGTTTTGAAAAACTGTATGCCCAGTGGCACGCGTTTTTAGAAGATGCAACTACGGAACGCCTTCCCCTGCAAGCCGCGGTGATTGCTCATACCGTACACAATGAGGGTGGTGCAGGGCCGCTTAAATATATTGAATCACTGGCGTTCCTGATGCACGAGCTGCGTATAAGCTTTCGCGATCCGCACGTAGTGACGCGGACAAAAAGTGAGATTAAGTCAGGTTTCCTTAGACAGGAGGAACGCTTCGCGAAGGAACGGTGGAGCGAGGAAGATAAATCGTTCTTTTACGATCTCGCCGCCGAAATTCTCCATGCTGCTCCCAGCCTCTATAGTGAATTTGCGCAATTATTTGATACGCTCTCTCCGAAAGAATTGAAGGGATTCGCCAAAGAGCAACTCCCATTCTATCAAGCACAATTGGTTCTCCTGCAAAGCGATGAGAAGGAGCACGCCTCGTACAACCCGCGTGAGCTCGTCAGGGTACGAAGGGGTCTTAGGAGTTTTATCGAAGAGCTTACCGAATCGACGGATGAATCGCGAGCCGGTGTCTTTGCGCGGGAGCGGGAACGCCTGCTCACGGTGCTACAGCAAGGTTTCGAAACGCGTTTCGGGCTTCTCAAAGTACCCGAGGAACTCGACCACGAGGGTATTCGTTCGATCCAAAACATCACCCGCTACCTTGGGAATATCGCCAAGCGAGATCAGGAGAAAGAGACCCTCCTTGGGTGGTATTTGGCGCTTAAACTCCACGGCAGGTGGGAAGATTATCGGCGAGGAAACGCAGTAGACCCTGCCGAATTTTTCGAAGGCGAGCGCCTACGTCTCTTGGAACGTCACTTAAGAGAACGAGGCAGACTCGACGGAGTGACCGCCGAGAAGCTTGGTGTTGGAAAAGAGACGTTCCCCCGATTCCGAGAACTTTTGCAAGAAGAAACCATAAGTAACCTCATCGGCAACGTGGAGACTATCGATGTCAAGCTTAGGAACGTAACCGGCAATCTCGAAGCTTTAGCAGATCCCGATACCTACACCGACGAAAATGATAAAAACCTCCTCGTGCTCCTCAATGCACACGGCGGAAAGTTGGTGAATAGAGTCCTTGCCAAAACTTATCAAGCGACCAGTGGTAAGGCGATAGAATTTTCAGAAAAGGAACGGAGCGTGCAAGGATCACTCGCAGCGACGTTTAAGGTAGAAGCGTGGACCTCCGAAAAAGTGAAAGAACTCCAAGAGCGCGCCAAGACCATAAGTCTCGTGGTGGGTGTCCTTGAGCACCTTAAGGAACGAAAGATAGACGAAGGCATCGAAGAACTCCGCACACGACTTAGTCCATCCCCACAGATTATTGAAATATTTCAACGCCTCGGCGAACCATTCAAGACCGAATCGGGCGCGCTGGCGCTCTCGCAGGATCTTGCGTATCTAGAAAATATCATTGTGAAAGATGCGGACAAGCTGGGAGAGGATGAAAAGCGCCTGCTTTCCGAGTATCTCGCAAGCATTCGAGAAACGATGCAAAGACTCGAGGAGAGTTTAGATCGCATCAAAGAAGGGTTCGGTAAAATGAAAAAGAGCGTCCATGCCTCAGCCGATGAGGCGCTTCGTAACCGACTCGCTGAGATTGAAAAAGCGCTCTTTACCAAAGCGTCGACTACCGAGATCATGAGCCGAATAACTGGCAATCTCAACCTTATCATCGAGAATATACGACAGTGTCTGGGATGTTTACGAAAAGAGATCAATAACGATACCAATCTGACCTTTGGTGACTCGAATAAGTTTTTCGTGATGAGCCAATCTCCGGAAGTCAAGCGAAGCATTGCTGATCAGATCGTGATGCTGGTCCCGATCGAACGCGCGGAGCACGAGCGCGAAATGAGTTTTGTCTTTGATACACTCTATGGTTCCAAATCTTCCGACGTACTCATCGCGCATGTGATGGTAGTGTATAAAAAGTTCTCGCAACTGAAACGAGAGTTCCCCGAGGTTCGTCTCTCCTTATTGGTTACGCAGGCGGCGCTCGCAAGTGCGGGTATGACTGCCGAGCTACTTGCGAAACGTCTTACCGACGAGCAACACCTCGCCGCGGTGTTCGAGATGGCGCCAGAAGTTACGGTGGATATTCCTTCCTCCGCTGCAGGAGATCCCTACCTTGAAATAGGGGGAGGTTCACGATCAACCGGCCCCAGAGTGGTCAATAATGGACTTCTTATTTATTGAAAATGAAGTGAGATCGCTCATCGTGCGATCTCAAATCAAAATCTCCCCCTTCCTATAACCATGTAACCATTATTAGAACAGTACCGGAATCCTCACTTCATCCGCGTTCTGGGGAAGGTCGGAGGGGTTATCTTTCTCGAGTACCAAGGTGCCGCTTGGAGTTGAGGGTGGAGTGAAAATGAGCGTTGCCTGAAAGGGTACAAAATTAGTGGTCATCCAATCAGAGAGCGCGCTTGCTGTGGTGGTGGCAATCTCTACATCGTTGCCATCGAGGAGGCGGATTGGAAATGACGCCTCAAAGTACCATGGCCCCCGCGCCTGACCCAAAATAGTGAGGGGGCTCGTGATGACTGAATTAGGAAGGGGCGCCGAAACCGAGATATCAGGATTGGGAGTGGCGGTAGCACTTACGGTGGGTGTAGGCGATGCCTCTGGTTCCGGTGGGGTACCTTTCTTATTAAGTGACAATACCGCCGCACCAATGACGATGACTATGGCAATGAGCCACATGAGTTGTTTATTGGTCATAAAAATATTTTAGTCGTTCTGAACGAAGTGAAGAATCTATCTCCAATGACTACTCTGATTTGGGTTTCAAGTCAAGGCAAACAGAGTTGATGCAGTAGCGCTTGCCGGTAGTAGCGGGACCATCGTCGAAGAGGTGGCCGAGATGGGAACCGCATTGGCCGCATATCACTTCGGTGCGGTTCATCCCGTGACTCGTATCGGGACGGAGTTTCACTCTCCCTTCTGCCACCGGCGCATCAAAGCTGGGCCAGCCAGTGCCGGAATCAAACTTGGTGTCGGAAGAAAAGAGTTCATTGCCGCAGGCCGCACAGACATACATCCCTTTCTCTTTAGAATTGTAGAATTTTCCACTGAAAGGCTGTTCAGTCCCCTTTTCGCGGAGTACCTGATACTGCTCGGGGGTGAGCTTCTTTTTCCATTCTGGCTCGTTTTTTGGCATTTGGTTTGGTTGATTCATAAAAACAAGGTAACTCTATCTTGAAGCTATCTCAAAAATATTCTCGTCATCCTGAACGAAGTCCCGTCAGACGGGACGAAGTGAAGGATCTCACGTACGTCTTCACTTTGAGCTATGAGAGATTCTTCGTTTCACTCAGAATGACGCCTGGAATTATTTTTGAGACGGTCTCTAAAGGTACTCAATAAGCCACTCGGCGTCGGTATCAAGAATCGTAAAGGCAATCTCGTCCACATACGCTCCTCCTTTAAAGGTGGCGGCGTTCTCAAGGAGCTTACGGAAGTTTTCAAGAAGTTTCTTTTGTTCGTTCTTACGCGCTTTTGCTCCGCGCTCTAGGAAATTGGTGAGTCCACGACCCAAGCCTTGATTCATTATATGCCCATCGTTCGTTAGTTGCTCCACGATACGTATGAGATCCTGCCAGTTGGTGATGAAGGTAAAGGCTATAGTTTCCTCGCTCGCCTGACCCGCTCTGTCGGTCGCTTTCACCGTAAGTTCATGTTCGCCAATTGCGGCATCGTAGAACGTAATCGGGGTTTCATCGAGCGGCACCCCATCGAGAAGATATTCAACTGACGCAACACCCGATCCTTCATCTTCTATTATAACTGGCGGGTCAAGAGGGATGCCATGAAGGTACTCGCTCTCATCCGTCGTGAAGGTGATAACGGGCGGATTAAAATCGGTCGCAATCGCCTCGGCATCGTCAAAATCAGCCTCGGGATTATTGAGAAGTTGATCAAAGAATCGTCCGGCAGCCACAAACTGCTGATCATCGCTTCCCAGATACGCATCGATCACCTCCTCGGTAATCTCATCCATCCGCGCTTCATCCAGAATCTCGCCTTCGAGAGTGATGCTGCCATCGTTATTGGCAATCTCATGAACTGTTAAAATGTCATTCGTTTCCCCTCTTGTAGCGATCTCATCAATAAATTGATAGAGATAATCCTCACCGAGAAATTCTTCGTCCTCTGTATCTTGCGCATATATTGTTTTCCCACCTATAAATCTTGATAAGACGGATCTTAATTCTTTCCATAAACTCTGAAAATCTGCAAAAAATCTTTCTGCGGTATCGTTTAGTACAATGGTATTCGTGGGAATGGTGAAATCAGGGCTTCTAAGAAATGATGATAAATAAGCTATTGCTGATTCAAAAAACTGATTAAAAGTCGTGGTTGGTTGAAAGGTTTGTATATTTCGCGAAGAGGCCCATTTACGGACCGCAAATAGATGGACTTTCAGCCACGACGCCCATTTCCTGCTGATTTCTTTAATTCTTGCGTCGGTGAGTAAACCACTCTTGCGACTAATTAAGGATCCCCCTGTTGTAGATGTCAGGATATTGAAAGAATCTATCGAAGCTTCGTGAATAACTTCTGGCATTACAGTGACCCGGAGTCTTTTAAGAAACTCTTGATCATCTTGAAATTGACGATAAAAGAATGCATCTATTTCAAATTCAGCACCTGCATGCGATCTACCACTCTGTGCGTTATACGATGAGGGCCCATGCGCATATCTTTCTGCAATTTGATGTCCAATCCAACCATATGTAGAAAAGATATTTTCTGGTACTGTTCGTTCGGGATGCCGTTCAGAAAAAACTCTTTGGGCGGTTAACTTACCAAATGTAAAATCTCCAGCTCTATTATCATCATGGTCAACATCGAGAATCCGCGCTATGCCATCATGAAATTCTATAAGATTGTGTCCATAATCAAAGGCGCGAGGATTGGGCACTAAAGGATTTCTTCCGAGACCTAAAAACGTATTTCTCACTGCAAATGCAGAAACCATATCAGGAGCGTGGGCTGCTTCAAGAAATCTTTCCCAACGTATATCTCTTACTCCATAGATTTCTTGGAACACGCGATCATTAATGACTAGATGCGTCAGAGGCCCCCACGCCCTGGCTGGAAAAGGCAGCAGGCTCGCCAACATCAAAGAGAGAATACTAACTTTTTGTCGAGTTCTCATGCCGGAAGAACAACAATGTGGTCAAGGTACTGGCAAAAATGGTCAGGAGTCCTATCAATAAAACATCACGAACTAAAGCTAGTTCTCCTAAATGCTCACCCAAGGAATTTGTGCCAAATAGAATCGCCCAAGCGATCATCCCTATTGCCATGGCGACCGAGATAGAAAAAGATAGGAAGAGAAGTTTTTTGTTTCGTGACCTGGTAACAAAAAAATAAAGAA
>JACQLU010000083.1 GCA_016203935.1 Parcubacteria group bacterium
CGTCAGCCACGTCAAGTCGGCGCTCTCCATCCGCACCGCGAAGGCGGAGCCCGGCGTGCCGATCGACGTCAACCCGCCGGAGGAGGAGGGAGTGAGGGATGGTTAGGGCGCTCTGCGCCAACTCGCCGCCGGCACCAATGTCCGCTTATCGCCGCAAAACGGACGCTATTCGGCGGTGGTTTTGACAATCGCTGTTAGCCACAAGCGGACCTAGATTAAATGATTTGAATGGTGCCAGCCCCAGATACGGTTACTTCGATTTAATCCTCGTTGCCCATTGCTCGTTCAAGTGCGTAACTAGGACTCGATTTCATAGTCGTATGATCCATCCAAAATCCAGGGCTTGTAAGGCGTATCTTTCGCGTTGCGGCGGTTGAGCGTCCGCATCAGTACGCTCTCGTGGATACGTGGTTTGCCGTGTGTATTTGTAGGCCAGGATCTGACCTCACGCCTGTATAGCCGGGTCAGCCAACTTCCCCGGGAGTCGTGCATCGTACCGTCCGCGTCAGCGTTCACTTTGACGTTATGCTGAGAGTAAATCTCCAGGCCGTGCTTCATTGCCGTTTGGATCATCCATTCAAGCGCAATGTCTGACAGTTCCTGTTCCGGATAGCCGCCGCCCACGTCCGTGTGCATTCCGGAGAACCAGACCTGCTTCATGATTTGACCCTCTTCAATCTCGGCGTCCCACAGGGTCGGGTGAAAAGTCTTGCGTTCGTCGTCGATCGCGAGTGCTTGGTAGGCGTTCTCGACCGACTGACTGAGGCGCAGGTCGTGAAAACTGTGCTTGAACAAAGGGATTTTGTCGACAATGACATCGACGGTTTTGAGCGGCACGCCTAGCGCGGCAACGGTATCCCAAACACCTAGGAACTTGATTTTGCACCACATTGTGTGGTGTCGTTCCACAAAGGCCTTGGCTGCGTCTTCTCGCTTTTTACGGTCGCTTGTTATGTAGATCTTGTAGGCTTGTTTAGTCAGCTCGTTCCTGGACTTGGGCAGAATACCGAAGAGGTGGATGAAACCGGACAGGCTTCTGACGGTCGTTGCGCCGCGGCTGAACCCGAAGAGGTAAATATGGTCGCCGACTGAGTAGTTCTCGAAGATGAACTCGTAACAGTCGAGGATGTTATTCGAGATTCCAGCCCCTCCGACATTTCCCGTTAATTTCCGCCAGCCCGTACCAAGCCCGCGATCGTAAAAGGCGATCTGCTCCGGCGAGCGGTCCAGGACCATATTGAACAGCTTGTAAACGTTGGTATTAGGGCCTACGCCGCCTTCTTGTCCGGTGCCGTCAGAAAATACGACGATGTTCTTCCCCATGACTGCTTCCTCATGTCGGAGGTTCCCACTTCTATATTGCTTCCTCTACGAGACGTTCTCTTTACGGCTCACGGACTATGTAGCTCGGAAGGTGGGTATCTTGCGGGTGTGCGCCTTAGTTTGGTTATTGGTATCTATTTATTTTATATCCTTAATAGTTCGCTGAGCGAGTGAGCCAAAGTAGTGCAACGGTACTTATTTGTCCCGACAGGAACGGGAGTTAGGCTGTGCTCGACAATACGCGTTGAACTTAGGTGAACAGGTCTTTTCGACCAGATGGTCAATTCCTCTCGAGACGTTCTCTCCCCAATTATCGCTCCACGCCTTTAGATAGGGCCTGTATGTCTCACGGAACGCTTGGAGATCGTCAAAAAAGAAATCACATACTGTTTGCCCGTCGCAAACATTGTTATTCGCACACAACGCCAAGCTCTGGAAGAATCTGCGAATTACGTAAATGTGAGGGCCCATTTTGTTTTGATCGGCGAGTTTCATAAACTCGTTATCATAGTTATCAGGCTTTGCTCTCTTGAAGAACTGTTTCGCCTCATCGCTTATCCAAAAAGTGCCTACCGCGGTGGTCGCTTTAACGACATCGCCTTGATCGTACTTCTGTATGTATTGAAGAGTTACTTGTACTTTCCCCTCTTCTACCCTTAAGTAATATTGAACCGCAACGTAAAACGCCGCTACAACGGTGAAAAGAATCTTCAGTTGGGTATCGTTGTTACCTACCCACTTCCAAATCACCTGTAGTATCTGCACCTGACCCAGCCGCCTAATCTTATATCGACAATAGGATTGGCCGAATTAACAGCAGTCTTTGGCTAAACAACAGTCATTCACAGCAGTCTTTGGCTAAACAACAGTCATATGGAGCGCCCGGTTCTTTGATGGGAGCAGCGTTGCTTAACGCAGCGCCCAAAAAAATGCCGAACAATATCCCCATAAGAATCCCGAGTTTCACTGTCATTCTTTTTTCCTCCAAATTTGCTTTAACTCCGCCACCTTTGGTCTCTTCCGAAATTTACGTGGTTAAACCGGGATTTCTCAGAAAGCTCTCCCCCGGCGTTTTCCAATAGCCCGTCATGGTTGTTTAATCCTACCATAATTTCGTGTTAAAGGCCAATCGCGCTGGTCTAATGGACGTCCGCTAAGGGTCAGAAGCTACCTTAGCTGGGATAGATTCTCAAAGGCGGCTTATAGCCAAAAGCGGACCTCGTCCTCGGCTGGGCGTTTACGCGAGGAAGGAAGCGCCTTAGTGTAAGGCCCGCTATTTTTCAAGCGGCGACAGCAGGAAACGATCTATGCCTCGGCCTCACCGCAGGATTAATCAAATATACGACCCAGTCCTATCTGTTCAAATCACTGCAACAAAGGTAAAGCGCCTCGTATATTTTCTCATTGCAAATCGCCCAGTACGTTACGGTGAAAAAGGCCATAAAAAAGGCTATTCACGAATCGTTTACATAGGGACGACAGAGCGCGGCGTGCGTCGAATCGCTACCAGCGCTTCGTATCATATAGCCGCCGCCGGGGAGTTGAAGGGTATTCGCCGTCTAGACGCATATATCGTTTGGGTTAAGTCTAAAAAAGGGCCTCAGACGAAAAAGGGCATGAAACTTTGGGCAGTTCTGGAACGTGCCATGCTGTTGTGCTTCCGCGAGATGTATGGCGAGCCACCGCGCCTAAACAAACAAGGTCGTAAGATGAAGCCGAAACATGAGTTCGATACGTTCAGTAAACGAACGATTGTCCGAGTGATCAATAGGTACACTTAGGCGCACAACGATCCTCTCCATGTACTCAGAGCATCTTTCATCCGCTTTGGGTCGTAAGCGGCCCAAGCTTTGATCGATCCGCAGAGGCGGCAAATATCCGAGGTAAAACACTTATGTCGGATGAATCGGATTCCACGAATCAAAATACAGCATCGAGCGACCAGGTATTTAAGCGTGTTAAGGCGGCAACAGTCGCACTAGCAGTAGTCAGCGATAAAGTAGATTACGAAAAAAAGCCGCCTTACTCCATAGTCGGCTCCGGCTTCTGCGTTCATCCTCGGGGCATAGTCGTCACGTGTAGGCATGTGCTGGAGGGCTTCATGAGTAAGTCCGTTGCCCAGCAGATAGCCAAAATTCCAGAGGATCAGCGAGACAAGAAAACGCAACTGATGGGACAGGTAGAGTCCATTACGCCCCATGCCTTGTTTTTCTTGCCTGATGTGTCGAGTGATCAGTTAATTGTGATCAGTTCGGCCGTAGACATCGCGACGGCAAAAACGGACTTTGACCTTGGAATGATAAGAATTCATTTGCATGCTGCTTTCTCTAATGGCTACCCGACTGTAGAAATTGAAGATTTCGAAAAAGTGACGGAGGGAATGGAAATCGCTGTGTGTGGGTTCCCCCTTGGCAACCATCTTTTGGAGCAAATCGGCACGATAACCAGTTCTTTCAGCCGAGGTATTGTTAGTTCTATCATTCCGTCGCCTGGCGTCCCAAAGGAACATTTGAAGGGATTTCAGTTGAACATCACTGCCACCCACGGCAACAGCGGCGGGCCCGTTTTTTCCCTCCGGAATGGCAAGGTGTTTGGTGTATTACAACGTGGCATCCAGGACCGCGAAGGAAATTTACTGCCGGGGCTGGTGAAAGCGGAACCGATATATCCAGTTCTAGAGCATGACCTGCTAGAACGGATTGTTAGAGCGCCTGTGGGGCAGCCTCTTTTCTAAAGCGAGAAAACCCACCCGCAAGCACGGTCGAAAATGACCCCCGAAACGATCTTGGAACTGGCGTGCAAGTACCGGAAATTAATGGACGAATTAGATCGCCGCAAGTGGGGTGTGCAATTTAGTAGCTTCCCACGTGGATCATGCGGCGCCGCGACTGAGATGTTCGGCACATACCTTTTTGAGAGATACAGCGTTAACGCCAAATACGTTTCATCCACTCATACTGATGGCTTAGAGCCGCACGGAAGTCATGCTTGGCTAGAACTAGATGATTTAATTGTTGATCTAACGTGTGACCAGTTTTCCCACGACCCACTACCCGCTCCCTATGTCGGGAAGGATCGGTCCTGGCATTCGCAATGGGCTGTGGACCACAAGACCGATATGGAAGTGTGGCTGGAATACAATCGTGCTCTAATGTTTTCGACCTGGGGGGAGGCCTATAAGGATTTGCTAGAGCAACTTAACAGGCTTCCCAGTAGAACACGAAAATGAGTTTTGCCGAAAATATATTGGGTAATGTCCGCCTTGGGTCATAAGCGGTACTCCGTGGTGGGGTCTACGAAAGTCTGCAATGTGCCCTTAAGCAGACCCCCTCAGTTTATGAGTACGCACCCTAGTCGCCACCGAACGCGGCGTCGCCGCCTTCTGGATGCCCCGGGCGGAGCCTGTCCTTGGGCCGCGCTTTGCGCGGACCCGAGGACCGGGGCATGACGTTCTTACTTGGAATAATGGCCGGCCCGGGCGGTCCGGGGACGGCGTTACCATCTTTTACCAGGGATCCGCGCCGTCACTCCACCGTTTCGAACTCGATCCGGCGGGCCTCGGTGACTCGCTTGGACGCGTCCAAAATCTCCAGCGACACCAGGTTCCCCCGCTCGTCGTAATCGAGGATCACCCCCGGCTTGTCCTCGTCGC
>JACQLU010000078.1 GCA_016203935.1 Parcubacteria group bacterium
ATACCAACGAGGATCGCCGGGAAGTCTTTGGATAAAAGAGATATGGATACGCCGCTCGTAAGGCGCAAATAACCCGAGGGTTTTTCGCCGACTATAGTTAATCGTATAGATATCAGCGCGCGGAAAAAGTTTGAGCATCGTAAGCAGAACCTTTTCCGCTCCTCCGAGTTGGGTAAGATGATCATGGACCAAGGCTATTCTCATCGCGCTTCTCCTTATGTAAAACTACGTACAGTATAACCTAAAACAAGAGATGAGACTAATGACTCTTGAAATTTCACCCGTGTGTTGCAGACCCTCTCGAACAATGATCTTACTCGTGTTTTTAGATAAAGAAATGCCCCCGGCAAAACGCCGGAGGCACCATATTGGCATTCGTAGCTCTTTATTATTCTAGAGCCGCCATGCCAAGTTTAGTAAATCCGTCATCCCTCCATACCTGAAGACTGATCCCCTCCTTTGGGAATCCAACGACGGCGTGGCCTCCGCCGCGGGATACATCTCTACACCTAGCATCCACGTCGCCAAAAAGGCGGATACCATTTGCTAGGTAATAAAGGAGCATTAAGTAAACTATCTCGCATGTTCTGGGTGTCCTCTCGAAGGTCGTAAGCTCCGCCAGCTGCTCATGACACGCCTTGCCAATCGTGGTAGGAATGACCTCCTTACGGAAAAGGTACCAACGTAGATTCCCCCTCGCTTCTTCTAGGAAAGGCAAGTCCCACGAGGTCGGCACGACACCGGAAAAGAGGTTCCGCTCTCGAACATAGAGATCACGAACAGAGTAGGGATAGACAGCAATCAAAACATGGGAATCCTTACACTGAAGCAGTTTCGTCTCGGTAAAAGGAATGTCACCGAGCCTGGTGAGCTCATCTCGAGAATATGGAACTGCAAGGTAACGGACTGCTTCCTCTGTGCCTATCATGTTGAGACCCATAATCTCGCGTGCACGCCGGTAACTAACAGGCGTCACTCCACCGTTCCGGATAAATGCGACAAGGCGCTCCGCAAGGTCATTGTCTTTACTCTCAATGACTGTCTGCGCTTCGCTACTACTTAATCCGGCGGCTTCGAGTCTGCCAAGAAACTCATGTTCTTTATGGACAGAGAGTGTTCGTATCCCGTGGCTCACGATGCTTTGCATCGCACACCTCCTATAGGAAATTTGGAAAGAACCCTATCCTGAAACCGTCAGGATGCGGCTTCGCCTCCCATTGAGACGAATGCGAGAGAAGCCATCAATCGCTTCCAAGGCACTCATCTCAAATAAAGCGTTCGGAGCCAGCTACTTTAGCAAAGAAAAATGTCTCTGTCCAATGAACTATTGGTTAAGGAACTCTGCGAGCTCTTTTCGAGAAAAACCCGCTTCGCGAAGAATCGCAAATAGTGTCCCTTTAGGCAAGTCTTTAGGATGGCGAGGAACTACCGCCCTTCGTCTCGTAATAGGATGATGAAAAACAAAATGACTTCCCGTGGCATGATCTTCCGAGAAGCCTTTCGCTTTAAGAAACGCGATAATTACTCGGGGTGTGATGCTAGGAAGCTTTGACATGCCGATACTCTATAGATGCAAGGAGTGTTTCAGCATCGTTTGGTATCGGCTCTTTATGTTTCTTTAAACTACTAAGGTACGCGTGGATCGCGTCAACCGCCATTCTTTTTGCTTCTTTGAGTGTCTTCCCGTATGTTACACATCCTGAAAGAGACGGGACGATCACGGTGTAGCCGCCTTCGGGTTCGGGACGAAAAACAATATTGTAATGATATGTTTTATTCGTCATACAAATATCCTTTAGACCGACGTCTTCCCACTATAGCGCCTCTTTTCAGAAAATCAAACTCCTTAATCCCCTGCCTCGCGGCGGGTGAGGATGGCGAAGGGGGTCTTAAGCAAAATCTGGATGTCTAAAAGCAGCGACCAGTTCTCGATATAGTAGGTGTCGAGGCGCACCTCCTCTTCAAAACCGAGATCCGAACGGCCCGAGACTTGCGCCATACCGGTGATGCCCGGTTTGATCGCGAGCACCCTCCGCTCATGTTCGGCGTATTTTGAGACCTCCTCGGGAAGGTGCGGCCGGGGCCCCACAAGGCTCATTTCTCCTTTGATCACATTTACGAGTTGCGGGAGTTCGTCAATGCTGAAGCGCCGTAAGAACCGCCCCATCCGTGTGATCCGGGGGTCATCCTTGATTTTTACGAGCGGCCCATCGCCACGGAGATTCGCATCGGCCAAGACGGTGTACCGGAGACTATGCGTATTCGGCATCATGGTACGAAATTTAAAGAAGAGAAATGGCTTTCCCCGTTGCCCGATGCGATAGGCAGGTGAGCCGTCATCATAGCGCGTAAAGAGAATGGGCATTCCGGAATCGATCAGAATCAAGGCAGCACTTACCGCCATCACGGGGAGACTAACAAGCAGAAGGATACTCGCAGCCACAAGGTCAAATACCCGCTTCACAATAACTCCCCACCCTTCGAGCGGAGTCCCTTTAAGCTCCACGATGGGAATACCCGCGATCGGACCCGACTCAACGTTGGTAAGGGTCGTACCTAACACGTCAGGCGTATACCGAAAATAGCAATGGTAATTCTGGGCAAGACCTAATAGCCTTTGCATGCGGGGGGTTGGTAGCTTAGGATCGGCCACCCATAGTTCGTCAACGACATTCGCTTTGAGAAATGTCCGTACATTCGCTATCATGCCCTTTCGATTTACGAAACGTTTCGCAATGCGGAAGCCGAGCTCGGGCTTGAGCGTAAGTTCACGGGCGAGAATCTCGGCGGTTCCATTGGATCCAATGAGTATCACGCTCGCAACCCCGATACCATGAGCAAAAAGCCGCCGCTCAAGTATTCGAATCGCGGCCCTTCCTATATTGAGGAGGATCACCGCGGCAAGCCACATGGCGAGAATAATGACGCGCGAGTTGAAGAGTTCTTTTTGGAAAAAGATAACCGAAATGGTTGCCAAGGTACTGACCGAGACACCCGCGACCGTAAGGACCACCTCTTGGGTGGCGGTGCGCGTGCGACGAAGACTATAGAGTCCCATTGCGCTAAAGATTGCCACCCAGAAGATGCTCCCTTTAACGGCTAACGGCAAAAAAGTAGCCAAAGGAAGGTCTTTAGCAATGTAGTCGGGACTAAACCACGCTTTCAGTTGCCATGCTGATAGTGCGGAGGTGAAGATTAAAAGAAAATCAACCAGCACTAAGAGCGGTCCAAAATAGGTACGATTTTTGTGCATCAGTTTTTGCTTACGCAAAAGGTACTCCAAGGAGGCCGTAAGCCGAGTTCTGTGCATCAGCATCCGCCGACGAGGCGGATACCAACCGATGACCATCTATCTAGGATCGGCATTGCTACCGACCTCAAGCGACCTAATCGGTCTTGCACCGGATGGGGTTTGCCGCCCTGCTCCCTCACGGGGCAGAGAGAGAGTCTTTTACACTCTCACTTTTCACCCTTGCCCGCACCCTTTTTACAGGGCCGTTGGCGGTATAGTCTCTGTGGTACTTTCCCTACACTCGAAACACTGGACGCTCCTCTGGTGTAATCCGAGGAAACTCGAGTGCTTCCTAGGACACCCTTGAAACGTCTGACGTTTCTTGCGCGGTCGCCGTTAGCGACCATCCATCCCGATTTGTCCTACCTTACGGTAAGACATGGTCGGGAACACCATGGTGCTCGGACTTTCCTCCCCGACCAACTGCGTCGGGGTAGCCATCTCACCTCCTCGGAGCACCTTAATAATACCAGAAAATGCCTCGTTGTCAACCCCGTTAGATGCTCCGCCGCATTGTCATTCCAATGTATAGCGCCCTCGGAGATGGCATAGACAATGCCCACGGCATCTCTCCAGAGCATCTAACGGGGTCAACATTTGACTTATCTTTACTGTACTGATATTGTAAGTGATCTTTAATGATGGAGGTGAGCATTGTGGATGTCCCGCTGAGCGGGATTTCCAGAGTGCTCGTCTCATAGGAAAAGTTTCAAAATAGGAGGTTTGAAGAAATACCGAGATGAGATGAGACCGCAATCCGTCGGATACGGGTAAATCTCTCTAAAGTCTCGCTAAGCGGGATATGGAGAGAAATCCAGCAAGGAGGGTAGTGTACCATGAGTACAAACCCGAGAGTGGAAGGTCTTTGGACGATGAGGGTCGGCGAACGCGAGGCAAGTCTTAAGGCGCTTGAGGAGGCAATTGTCAAGCACGGCGGAGAACCGGTGCTGATCTTTGATCGCCTCCGTTCAGACGCCGCATTTACTCAAAGAGTTGCCAAGTTATTGCTCCGTGACGGGATTGAGAGTTCTATACATCACAAGCTCGCTCGAGCTGTCATGAGCTATAACTTCTGGGGTGCCGAGGAGTGGTCGTCATTCTTCGGTGTAAACTTTACCAAGAAGCAACTGCGTGAAGTGAAGGAGTTCCCGTGGAGTTTGGATGTTCTCAACTCCACCTGCCCGCTCTGCGGTAATAGGGTGAGGGATTGCCACTTCGCTTTCGTGGGGCTCGACCGCATCA
>JACQLU010000079.1 GCA_016203935.1 Parcubacteria group bacterium
CCGTAATACTATTGAATTCCGACTTCTATAGATTTAGGAAACAGTATGGTTACCATCATCTTTGAATCACACGGCACCTCGCTCGATAATGAGACCCATCGCTCGTCGGGATGGTATGATGTCGAGTTGTCAGAACTTGGCACGCGGCAGGCAGCCGAGCTTGGCGAGCGGTATAAAGACGAGACGTTTGACGCCATCTTTTGCTCCGATCTCAAGCGTTCCTATGCAACTTGCGAAATTGCCTTTAGATCGCGCGGTATTCCCATCATGCAAGATCGCCGATTGCGAGAATGTAATTATGGCGACTTCACGCGCCACCCCAGTGAAGAAGTAGAGAAAGAGAAAGCGAACCGGATTTCCAAGCCGTTTCCGAATGGAGAAAGTTATGAAGAGACTGCACAAAGGATGAAAAGTTTCCTTAGCGATTTACTCAAAAATTACGATGGCAAGAGAGTAATGATCATTGGTCATCGCGCCACCCAGTACGGCCTCGAGCACTGGATAAAAGAGGTTGCGCTTTTCAATGCCGTAACAGCTCCATGGCAATGGCAGCCGGGATGGGAATATCAGCTCGTTACACTATCGCCTTAGGAGGATTTGACCCTCTCGTCTAATTTTTTCATATCAGGCATTGCCAAATTTGTAAAGAATCGGTACTGTGATATGAGTTAAAAAGGTCAGCGTGTCCCCGTAGTTCAATTGGATAGAACACGAGCCTCCGAAGCTTGAGATTGTGCGTTCGAGTCGCACCGGGGACATATACATTACATTGAAGTCATGGTACTAGGGAACTACAGACCATCTCTTACCAATCGCTTGAAAGAGTATCTCCGGAAGGATGAAAAGTTTCGCAGGGTGTATGAAGGAGTACGCAAGGATTTCGTAGTAGCGGACTTAGGCGCGCATAACTGGGAGCATATTTATCGCGACATTCTCAATGCGATTGTCGTGGGTGAGAGCGAACGCGCTGATATGAAGATTGTCTTGCCGGCGATTACCCTGCATGACATCGGTTTTCTTTACGGCGCAACCGGTAGAACCCATGCTGCTATTGGCGCCGAAAAGTTGCCGGCATACTTACATAAAATCCGGATTGCATATCCTGAAAAAACCGTGATGCATATTGCCGCCTGTATTCTCACCCATAAGGGAAGTATGCACGATGAAAAGCCAGAGACGCTGGAAGCGAAAGTAGTCGCCGACGCCGATCTTTTGGACAAATTTGGTCCCATTGGCGTCTATCAATATATCCGGACTTGGACCGAGTTTAAGAAGGGTATCAAAGAAACCCTTGGACGTAAGAAGGTAATTCTAAATCTTCATTTAGAGACTAAAACCGGCAAGAGACTTGCCGAAAAAGGACGAGCTTTTGTCACTTCTTTCTTCTCTGAACTAGAAAAGGCGTATCGACCTTACCAGTGATAACAGACAATTTTTTGCTCATGCTATGCCAACGATTATCGCGAAGAAGCAAGCAAACCGAGTTACCCAGGCGATCGAGAGGCGCATCGCTGATTTTTTGTTTGAAGTAGGCACGATGCGGAAGCTCTTCCGCATGCATCGGCAAACACTTCTCACCGACGACATGTCGGATAACATCGCCACCCATTCTTATCGGGTTGCGATCATTGGTTGGTTCCTCGCAAAATTAGAGAAGACTGACCCCTACAAGGTGGTGATGATGTGCCTTCTTCATGATCTCGATGAAGCACGAAGTGGCGACCATAACTGGGTGCAAAAGCGTTATGTCAAAATCTTTGCCGAAGAAATTACCAAGGAGCAGCTGGGAACACTGCCATTCCTCGATCTTTTCGATCTTACCAAGGAATACATGGAGCGAACGACAAAAGAATCCATCGTCGCCAAAGATGCTGATCTACTAGATCAAATTCTCCTCCTTCGTGAATACGAATGGCAGGGGAATAGAGAGGCGAAACTATGGCTCCATGGGAAGAGCGGGGGAAAGGGCAATGCGCAATACCAGAAATTGAAGCTCGAATCTACCCGCCGCCTCGCCCGCGCCATTTATACCACCGATCCTTCCTCATGGTGGGATCACCTCTGGACCAGTAAAAATAGATAGAGTTTCGTGCGAATGAAAATTGAGCAGTTTTAAGACATGCTCAGGTCTCATCCCACGATTCTTACCGGGGAGGCTTGGGAGTGGTAGCGGGAGTTATGGGTTCCTGTGACGGGGGATTAAGAGGTCCATGCTCAGTGGGAGCTAGGGGGTAGAGACCTCTCAGAAAGGCTAGCAGGGTCAGCATCTCCCGTGGAGAGATGTTGTCTGTCTCGCCCCGAAATACTCTCATTATCGACACCTCCTTTCATTTGAACTGACCAACTATATAAGCACCATTTTTCTACTTTGTCAAGCTAATCCGCTGCACACGTTGGATTTATATAATCCCGTATGCTATCATCTTCCTTGCATGGGAACAGCTGCACGGGCTAGTAAGGGGAGGTTCAAATCCTCCCGGCTGGTCTGAGTGAGGGACTATCGTGCGGCAGAATAGGTGGGAGACAGTGATCACCAGACTCCGGTTTGGGAAGAGTCGGCGGTGAGATACCACCCTCGATAGTTGAGAATTCTCACAAGGCATAAGGCGTGGTCAACGCCTGATGCCTTGGCCTCAGGAAGATTCCATGCAGGGGGAGCCCAAGCTCCCCTTATTTCTTTTCCAAGCCATGAAGATCAAACCTCGGTTGTGCTGGGTTATCACGTACTGATATGATAGTAAAAGATGAGGAAATCTTCGTCCTCGAAACCAACACCATCCCCGGCATGACCGAAACGAGTCTCTACCCACAAGCCGCGGCCGCGGTGGGGATTTCATTTTCGGAATTGCTCGAGAAGCTTATCAACGCAGCGCCGCCGTCATTCTGAGGTCACGCCGAAGAATCTAAACTTCTCGCTATCCTAGAAATCCTTCATTTCGGTCGCCGCAGGCGACCTCATTCAGGATGACAATCTATCTTTATGCAGATCGAACGAGCTATTTTGGGCACCTGGTTCCAACGGACCTCGCTCCATTTGCGAGAGATCCATGCGTTTCTTGAGCACAAGAAACCTATCGGCGGTCTCAATGAAAAGCGCCTCGATACGCTATGGAAGGCGCTCAACGTGAAGGAGGTGGTGCTAAGGGAAGACACTGATTTTCATTTTCTCGAAGCGAAGTGCGGTGAATTTGGCGTCTCGATCACCGAAGACGGCATCATTCTTCTTGAAATTAATGCGCGGATATTGAACGGCGCCCTTCGCCGGCTCGAGGAATTCTATGCCGCACATTTTGGCCCTGCACTTGAGTATCTCTTTAGCCGCGGCGCGCCACTCCCTAAGGGCCTTACCGACGCTAAAGAAGTCTATCCTATGTACCTTTTGGTACGGGACACCGCCGAGGGGGCTCGACAATTCTTTCAAGGAAGCCAAGACTCGCTCATAGGCACGCTTGATTCCCCCCACTTTGAGGTGTTGTTGGGAAGCAAGGCCAGTATTTTCATTGCGGTGAATGAGGACGAAACTTTGCCCTTCACGTTCGACGAGTTAGTCCGTCTGCTTGTCTTTTTTCAAGAATTTGAACAACAACTCAATAACTACCTTCATCTCCACCGTGATCTTTGGGATCGCATCTCCTCGATACGAGAATTAAGCCGCTTGCGGTACCGAGATTTTCCCATGGTACGCCAGAAGATTCTCGCATTTTTAGAGACGCTCTCCTATGTGAAAGCGAGGCTCGCGCAGATGATGGATATTATGGTGGCGCGCGTCCAGTCGACTCCTCCCGCGCTCAAGAGCGAGCTTCACGAGCTTGGCATGCAGCGTTTCGCGCATCTCACCGCCGATCAGCGATACATCAACCATCTTTGGGAGATGACCACCGAATATGCCAGCAGTACGCTTACCCTTCTCTCCTCGTTCTTCCAAGAGAATACCCAGCGCGAACTTACCGCGTTAAAATTCATTACCCTCATTGGCGCGATCACCAGCTTCTTTGGAATGAATATTGCCTTTCCATGGGAAGAGCGGTGGTCACAGATCTTTGAGAGCTCGCTTCTGGTACTCCTCGTTATTGCCCTTGCTTCATTTATCTTCTACTATCTTTTGAAACTCCTCGTCTATCAGCGTTACTTCACCATCCACGAAAAAAAGTAGAAGGTATTTCCCTATAATCGTTACGCCATCATTCCACGTGAGCAGAGAGACCTCGTCCCAGTGACTTTCTACACGAGTCCATACGAATAAGAAGACGAATAGACACGAAACACTATGGAAACTATGACCACAACAGAACTTCTCTATTGGGAAGCATTTTCACTGCTCACGGCGCATGGCAAGGTGATGGCGACGGAGACAACAAATGGCCGCACCGCGGTTATTTTGGAAGCGACCATCTTTCATCCGCAGGGCGGGGGACAGCCGTATGATAAAGGCGTTATTGAGGGAGCGAATGCCACGTTCGCGGTTGAGGAAGTACGGCTCGTAGACGGCGTCGTCCATCATATCGGAAAATTCGATCACGGAGATTTTGCGCAAGGAGAAGCAGTGACATGCCGCGTTGACGAAGAGCGACGAAGGCTCAATAGCCGCCTCCATTCGGCGGGGCATGCCGTTGATTGGGCAGTGATGACGGCGAATCTCAATTGGATTCCCGGAAAAGGCTACCACTTTCCCGATGGTCCCTATGTTGAATACACGAGTAATCTCGAAGGACTCGAGCTTGATAGAGAGTCGCTCCGAACGGAACTCGAAACACTTTGCAATAGGCTCGTAGCCGAGGATAGAGAAGTATCTGTTCGTTTTATGAGCAAAGAGGAGATGGCGTCGGTGTGCCATTTCGTACCCGATTATATTCCCGAGGGTAAGCCGGCAAGGGTGGTCTTCTTCGGCGATTTTGGAGTGCCGTGCGGCGGTACCCATGTTACGCACCTCGCCGAGATCGGTCGTATCACCATTCGTAAAGTTCGAATCCAGGGCAACACGGCGAAGGTGAGCTATGATGTGGTGAGGTAGCATGCCGCTTATGAAATCACGGACAATATTTCAACGAGCAGAGAAGATCACCGCATGGATAAGTTTCTCCTGCGGCTTGGTTGGATTTACGGGGGCTCTGCTTGCGCTCTTCGTAGGTACGGTGACACCTCCCGAGGCGTTAAGACAACTAACAGTGAACCCGCTGATATTCTCCACCACAGTCGGGTTTAACCCTGTTAGTCAAGTATCTCTCGCGACAGACGGCGAGAGTCTTGCGCTCACAAAGGAAATCGATGTTTCTCATACCTCACCAACTCAAGTAGCCCAAGTCCCGCAAAATTCTGTCGTCCCAACCGGTGAAGCAACACCGAAGGTTTTAGCAAGTAACATTGAGTCTACTCCGGCTCCTGCACCGACACCCACGCCTTCGATTGCTCCGACGGCACCAGTTTCACCGACACCTTCTCCCACTCCTGCGGGTGAGAGCCGCGAAGAACGCGCCCTATGGATCTCCCGGTTTGATTACGTAGGCGCAAGTGACCTTACCCGCTTTGTGGATCTTGCTATAGCCTCCGGCATTACCACCATCTATTTTCAGGTCCGCGGCACCGCCGACGCCTACTATCGGTCCAATGTGGAGCCCTGGGGAGCGAGGCTCTCTGGAACTCTTGGTAAAGATCCCGGCTGGGATCCACTCGCCACCGTGCTCTCCGCTGCGCATGCCAAGGGGCTTGAGGTTCACGCGTGGATGAATCTCTATCCGATGTGGTTTGGCACTAATACGTCGCCCTCGGTCGGCATCCCGCATATCTATCACGAGCATCCCGAGTGGCTCGCTACCGATCAAAATGGAACTCCTCCCGCTCCCAATGCTAGTTACCTCTGGGGCTCGCCGGGAAATCCAGAACTCCGCGCCCACCTCCTTGCGGTCGTCCGTGATCTTATTACCAACTATGCTATCGAAGGAGTCCATCTTGATTTCATTCGAACCGCGGGTATCCAGTTTTCCCATGATCAGGTGAGCACTGCGCGTTTTACCGCTTCGGGAAGTTCGTCGTTTGCTGATTGGCAACGTGGCGAAATTGCAGAGTTAGTCAAAGAGATTTCGGATATTGCGCATAACGCTTCGCCGAGGCGAACCCTCTCGGCCGCGGTCTTTGGTCGTTACGACGTTGCGAAAAGTACCTATTATCAGGATGGCAAGGCGTGGTTGACCTTAGGCTACCTCGACCGATTAGTCCCGATGATCTATTGGTCGATCGACGGGAGCGTCTCTTTTACTACTGAACTCAACCGTTACTTGCAAGGGATCGACGCTTCTGGAGTGATCGCTGGTCTCGCCGCGTATAAATATGAAGATCCGAATCATCCCGATTATGATCTTACCGAACTCTCCCGCCAAATTGCGTTCACGCGAGAAAAAAAGCTCGCCGGTTTTGCGCTCTTTTCGGCACGAAGTTTAGATATTAGTAATGGATGGGAGAGGATACAATGAAATGCAAAATTCAAAATGC
>JACQLU010000080.1 GCA_016203935.1 Parcubacteria group bacterium
GAATCCAAACCCGCTGCGGACCGTGGTGGATGCGGTAACGGTGAGATCATCTGTTGCGGCATCACCAACGAAGGTATGACCAAAGAGGCCGAATCCATTTCGGATGGTACTTGAAGAAGTGATGGTGAGATTATCTGTTGCGGCATCACCAATAAAGGTATTACCCGCAAACCCTGCGCCATTGCTTGCCGTCGTGGAAGCGGTCAGAGTGACAGTATCACTTGACGCATCACCTAATGTGGTATTTCCACCTGTATCAAACGTGCCGGTCACCGAGACGTTTGTCCCCACAGACGTTGCCCAGACACTTACTCCTATCGCAAACATGGCACCAATGAGCAGTGCCGCAATAAATGAATAAGGATTGTGTGTACGTATACGTACCATAAAAACTTTCTTTTTTACCTGCAAAAAAGCACAGGCTACTCCTGTTATTTCTTACAAATAAAATAGAGAATTACATTAAAAAAATATTAGTAAGGAATCGACTTTTATCCTTGCTGTGGATAACTTAATTCTATTATATTCCATCCAAAAAGATCATCAACTGTGGATAACTCTACGTCTCCGTAAACCCTGTAAGTAATGCAAAGTCCCCCCGAAAGGGGGGACTTTGCTCTAGTCAATCGAGCTCACAAGGAAAGCTCTAGGGGCTAGATTATCCTTCGACAAGCTCAGGATATGGTGAGCTCTGCCGAACCATTACTTCGTGAATGACTGCTGGGTCATTTCGGTTGACGGGAGACCTGGCAAAAGGTAACCGTTCAGCCAGTCAGTGGTAGAAGTTGCGGCCGTTGTCGTCGTATTCGGCGACCAGATGAAGCTATCGCGATCGGATTGGCTGTCAACCATATGCGCTTGGTTCATGAAGACATCAGAAGTCAAACTGTGATAGGCAGTATCACCCAACAAAGCCACCGAGACGTTATCACCCGCTGCAGAGCTTGCAATACTTCCCCGGAGCTCGAAGTATCGAGTGGTACCGGCAGAGATATTGACCGCTTCTGCATTCGGCGCTGATGAGCTATTGGTGACCGGATCAAAGTAGACCACAATCCTCGTTGATGACGCGCGCTTCTGATTTTCAACCGCACCGGTGCCATTGCCTACCGTATCCACAGTAATCGCTCCACAAGCCGTCACTGATGTCGTTGCAAGCGAGCCCATACCTACGCAATCAACTGAATTCGCATTGATCGGATTGTTGTTATATGCCTGCGTAGAGAATCCGGAATCGCTGTATGCGAAGAGTCGGAATTGCGAAGTAGTTGCAACTGTCGTTGAGGAAATACGGAACGTGAACTTGTAGAGTCCGACATCACCCGCGGCATCAGCAGCTACCTTGAAGCGGTAGAGCACCATCTCACCGTTTGCCAAGGTGTTGGACGAGACGGAAAGCCGCTCAAGGGTCGGATAACTACGCACCAACCGTACCCCTTTTGCCGCAGTATCAGCACCTTGCGCAGGATTGAGGGTAGAGCCCGATGACTGACCCGTACCATAGGTTGTCGTGGTTGCCTCACCATCGTAATTGATGACAATGAGATGCCCACGGGTTGCCGGCTCATTCACGCCAAGCGTTGCAAGATCAGCTTTGAAGGTAAGGAGCTTGTCGCCATCTTTTGGAATGACGAAGGAACTCGTGACCGTCGAGGTGGCACGGGTTTGCGCACCCTGAAACACTGCTTCACCCACCTTTGTTGCGCCATCCCAGAGCGTCACCTTGACAAGATCAGACGTTGACGCGGTTGAGGATGACAAGGTAAGTGCAACGCGATTGAGATTGATTGCCTCATCCGCTGCGTGGAATTTCAGTACGGTCATCAAGACATCGGTCTTTGCCGCAATGCCGTAGCGTTCTGAGGGAGAAGAAGTATCGAGCGACACGCTCAACGTACCTCCTTCCTTTACGGTCATAGTGCCTGCGGCAGTTGCATTCACCGTCTCGGTTACCGTGACACCGGTGTCTTTCCCGACTACCACGGTATCCGCAGTTGCGGTGGTCGTTGCATCATGATCCGAGAGACCAATCCAGTAAAAGTCATTCGTCTGATTGCCGCCTGCGGAACTCGCGGAGATGTTACATTTCACATCCGCAGTCTTTACGGTTCCCTTCGGGATAATGAGTTGCGTATCAAAGGTAAAGGTTTCCTCCGGATCTTCATCTGCCGTATCGCCATCCGTTGAGCTTGTCACCGGAGGATTCACGACATTGCTTCCGGTGTTGAGCGCCGTTGCGCCATCAAATACCTGACAGGTGTTGATATCTTTTGCAATCGTACCCGCACCGGTGTTGATGGTGAGCTGTTGCGACGTGACGCGGAGATCTTCTCCAGAATCTGTGGCGTCATACTGGATCTTTGTGAAAAGGAATCCATTCACGCCACGGACGACGTTTTGACTTGCCGGTGATGGGGAAACTGCCACCTTGAGGGATGCGCGCTTCACGGTCATCGTATTTGCCGTTGTGGAAGAAGTCGGTGAAGCGGTGACCGTAAGACCAGTGGTCTGACCCTTTGCGGTGATATCGCCATCTGGATCAACTGATGCCTGTACGGTGTCATCATTCTCAAAATCAGTCGTGAGTTTACCCTTCACCTTATATACGTGGTAGCCAACTGGCACATTCCATGTATCAGAGAACGTAACGGTTTCGTCCGAACCAACATCTTTTGGTCCTGCGACAATCGCACCATTCTCATCTACTACCGCAAGGTTATCAATCTGTGTTCCATCTTCTCCTGAAGAAAGGGTAAAAGTAACCTTGAAGGATGAAATTTGTATCTCTTCACCCTTTGCTTCGAGGCCAAATGCCCCGAGTTCTGTATTTGATACGTCAACCGGAACATTCTGCGAAGGGACCGCATTTGACTTCTCTACCCGCAGTGAACCCTTTGAGATCGTGTGCCGGAACGCATCGTAGTAGGATTCGGTGCTCGTGAATTCGCCATCGTTTAAGGAAGTATTCGTTCCTGTTCCGTTCGCAGGAATGATCACATAGCCGAATGTTTTCCCCGTCGCGACCACATCAGTTCGCTTCTGAATATCAAAGTCAATGGTTCGATCAGAACCGGATTCCACATCAGTCTTGATGGAGACCTCGACAGTCGCTCCCTTGTCAAATTCTACGCCAGAACCAAATGAGGCGCTGTAGAATTTTCCATCGGAAGAGATCGTAGTGTCATAGTCAACGCTTTTGAGCGTCACCTTCACATTCATAAGGTCGCCTGCACCCGCAGATCCTGCTTGATAGAAGCGAATACTCTTAAAGATGACGGGCTCCTGAGAGCCTACTGTCCATCGGCCTGCTGAGGTAATAAAGTTCTTGGTGCCTACTTCGAGAGAGCTTCGTGCAGCTCCCGGGTCGACTGAACCACGGGTTGGCGAAGACAATGCGCCAATATCCAAACTCTCATTGATGGTCATGCCATTCCCTGAAATCGGGAAGGTACCATTTACTGCGCTTGAACCCGCATCAACTGCAACCACTGCAATCTTTGCGATCTGGCCGGCATTCGAAGAACTTGGCGCAGCGGAAAGCATATTTCCTGCAACAGTAAAGGTTCGTGACGTGCCTGCCTTTACGACGAATGACTCATTGAAGAGTGCTTGATGCAAGGCATTCAGCGTCTTTGAGAGACCAACCTGAACATCGTTTTCATCCAAGAGCAAAAGGCTATCGAATGCATCATCATCCGAAAGGCCCTGTCGCTCGACTTTCACCGACTTCACGGTGACATCACCATCAGCAGATGCAGTAAAGACCACCTTTGTGAATGGCACGCGTGATGCTTTCAATGGTGCGAGTGCCGCGGGCGGCTGATCTGCTACTCCAGAGACCGTCAGACCGCTTCCTACTGGTACTGGTGCGGGAGTTGGAGTCGGGCCGGGTGTTGGTGTCGGCGTGGGCGTGGGCGTTGGCGTTGGTGCGAAAACAATCATAGAACTATACTTTGCCTGAGAAATCGGACCAAAGTATCCTGCTGTGGGAGACACCCCATTTGCCGCCTGCCATGCCGATACTGCTGACCTCGTAATGGGACCGAAGTATCCTGTTGATCCTCCGGAATAGGTGAAATGTCCGGTTGAGGTCAAATAATCTTGAAGACATACTACATCATCACCTCGCGCTCCTATAGTGAGGTCACGGGTGAAACTGCACGCTCCTGCTGACGGGGTGCTCGGTGCACCACTCAATGCAACAAGCTGTGCTTGGAGCGCTGCGATTTGCGCCTGCAATTGCTCAATCGTGTGGGCCGTTGTATGGTCCGCCACTGCCGCAAAAGGCATCAATGCAGCTGCCCCGGTAAGGGTGATCGTAGTGGCAAGAGTTACGAACAACTTGCCTCCACGACCGCTTAATTTCATGCTCATATTTTTGTTACTGAATTAAGTATTGAGAAACCTTTCCTTATTATTCCGTGTTACAGAAGTATAAGGAGGGCTTCATGCTGTGGAGCACTCATTTTTTATCTGTCGACGAATGTCAGATAAACAAATGAGTGCGTTTTTTTTAATTAACCAATAAAATTAATAAATGGAGCCAAGTCTTCCCTGTCGCTCCTCGCTTCTGCTCATCGTTTAACGTTTAACCACTATGAACAAAAGCGAGGAACGATGGGATCGACCGGACCTTGA
>JACQLU010000081.1 GCA_016203935.1 Parcubacteria group bacterium
AACCACTGGAAGACGGCGAGGGTGGTAAGAGCAATACTCCACGCGCGTGGCATAAAACCGTCGAGTGTCCCGCTAAACAGGAACAAAGTTCCCACCATCATAGGAATACCCATGACGATCATACGAATTACCATCAGCCGATCTACGAGCGTTCGTGAACGTCTGAACTCCCCTGTCAAAAGATTGCTCTCTTTGGGCTCCATGGCGAGCGCCACATCCAAAAAGCCATCGGTGATGAGATTGAGCCAGAGAATTTGCACAGCCAGAAGTGGTAACGGAAGCCCTATAAGGATCGCTCCAATAATCGTGAGCGCTTCGCCAATACTTGTGGAGAAGAGATAGAGAATCACTTTCTTGATGGTCCGGTACATGGAACGTCCCTCTTCGATCGCGGCGACAATACTCTCAAAACGGTCGTCCAAAAGCACAATATCGGCGGCCTCCTTGGCAACCTCGGTGCCAATGCCACCCATGGCAATGCCAAGGTCGGCCGCGACGAGTGAAGGCGCGTCATTGACTCCGTCACCGGTCATGGCAATCACTTTGCCTTGATCTTGGTAAGCCTTAATAATGCGTAGCTTCTCAAGCGGCGTCACCCGGGCAAAGACTGAAAGGTGACCAAGCTGCCTCGCAAGCTCCTTATCATCGAGAGTTGCTAATTCCTTTCCCGTCATAACCTCATTCTCCGAAGCAGCAATCCCGGCCTCGTTCGCAATTACGTGAGCAGTGAGTGCATGGTCGCCGGTGATCATGACAACTCGGATACCCGCGCGCTGCGCCTTCTCTATCGCTTCGCGCACGCCAGCCCTAAGATCATCACGCATACCAAAGAGTCCTACGAGCGCAAGTCCGGGGAGTGAACCCTCTGGTAAAGGAAGAGGAAATTCATTGACCTTTGGTTTCCACGCAAACGCGACCACGCGGAGTCCCTCGCGCGAGAACCGCTCAAAAAGATGAACAGTCTCCTCATGCCTCTCATCAGTGAGTGGCACGGGAGCATCCTCTCTCCATTCGTGGGTCACACGAGCGAGAACCGTTTCCGGAGCTCCCACTACCACCAGATCCCGTCCTTCATCGCTCGCATAGACAAAGGTATGCTCCTTGGTGCGGTATTCAAATGGTATCTCTTGGATGAGGGGATGCTTCTGAATGAGTTCCTCACGAGAAAAACCGACCTTCTTACTAAAGACGGAGAGTGCCGCCTCGGTGGGATCACCACTCACGTGCCAGCGATTGACAGCCTCATCATATGCAAGATGGGCGGTGGCGGCGAGCGCTGCCACTTTGCCCGCGAGCAGCACCGAGGGTTGATCGGCGGGCACGACCAACTCTTCTCCCTTGTCGGCGGTAATCTCAAAGAGATCCCCTCTTGGTTCATAGCCTTCCCCTGAGACGACGTACTCTTTACCGTTCGTGTAGAGCTTTTCGACCACCATCTCGTTGCGGGTGAGCGTTCCGGTTTTATCGACTGCGATCACCTGCGCCTGCCCCAGCGCCTCTACGGCTTGCAGTTTCTTTACGAGCGCATTTCGCTTGGCCATGCGCCATGCGCCGGTCGCAAGTACCAAGGTAAGAACAATGGGGAGACCCTCGGGGATCACCGAAACCGAAAGGGCCACGACAGTTGCGAGCATCACCACCACCGATTCTCCAGAAAGAATGCCGATGACAAAGAGCACCGCGCTCATGGCTAAAACCGCCGTGAGTACTACCTTGGAGAGTCCGCGGATATCACGGGCGAGCGGAATCTCTCGCCCCAATCGCAGGACGGCTCGGCCGATGCCACCCATCACGGTATCAACTCCCGTTGCGGTGACGACCGCCGTGCCATTGCCCGTCGCGATGAGGCTACCACTCAAAATAATATTCTTGGTTTCTAAGGCACTGTCGCGGACGGCAGGAAATGCCGAATCAACTTTAGCGACTGGCTTTGATTCGCCGGTGAGCGCCGCTTCGTCAACCCGTACGTTATAAGCCACCACAAGTCGCGCATCCGCCGGCACTCGCTCCCCCTCACGCACCTTGATCACGTCACCTACTACGAGCTCATGCGAAGGAACAAAGGTCTCCTCGCCTTCGCGGACGACGGTCGCCCGCTCTTCTTGAAATCGCTCGAGTGCCGCCAGGGTGCGCTGCGCCCGCCCCTCCTGCACCGTGCCAATGACCGCATTGAGTATCAAAACGAAAAGAATGATAATACTGTCGCGTTCTGCCCGACTCACAAACGAGATGAACGCCGCGGCCAACAGAATATAGATAAGCGGACTCGCAAACTGACGAAGAAAAATAAAGGCGAGCGAATCACCCTTGGCCTTAGGTAAAGAATTAGGACCATGTTCAATGAGTCTTCGCTTGGCTTCTTCCTGGCTTAACCCTTGCTCTGATGTCCCAAGCTCAGAGAAGAGTTCAGCCGGTTCTAATTTCGCCCATTTCGAAAAGGACATATCCTGAAAATGACAAATTTCTAATGGCAAATGTCAAATTCTTGGGAAGAGAAGGGGGCCTCGCTTAATCGTATTCTCTCCCGATAAGAAAGCTCCGAACTTTGGCGTCTTACCTTCCATAAATGAATCTAACCCTAACTCGCTTCGGATCTTTTCACTCGTCTCGGGTAAAAAGGGGGCAAGTAACCACGCAAGCGCGGCGAGACTCTCAAGTAAACCGCGGAGTACCCAGGCAAGCTCTTCCTTATCGTGATTGACTAAACTCCATGGTTTGGTCTCATTCACATAGGCATTGCAGGTAGCGATGAACGACCAGACTTGAACGAGTGTTTGATCGAGCGCAAAACGATCGATCGCGTCGCGATAGGCATTATAGACTTCATCGAATGGTCTCCTAAGCGGATGCTCGGCAAGTGATCGCTTAGCATCAGGGAGGTGTTCTCCAAAATGCTCTGTACTTAAAGTAAGTACCCGCGCGGTAAGATTTCCAAGCCCATTGGCAAGATCGCCGTTATGTCGTTCGATAAGCTTCTCATCGGTAATGTCGCCGTCACCGGTCGAAGGAATCTCGCGGAGTAAATAATAACGCACCGGATCAACGCCATACTTCTTACCGAGTGTTATGGGATCGATGACGTTGCCCAGCGTCTTACTCATCTTTTGGCCACCCGTAGTGATAAATCCGTGGACGTAGATGTGGCGAGGTAGTTCTACCCCAGCCGACATCAGCATGGCCGGCCAGAGTGCGGCGTGAAACCGGAGAATATCCTTTCCGATAAGATGAACGTCGGCTGGCCACAATTCTTGAAATCTTGATCCAGGTTTATCCGCGTTTGAATCCGCATAGCCCGCGCCGGTGATGTAATTCGTAAGCGCATCGAACCACACATACATCACGTGGTCTTGGTCATTCGGTACCGGAATCCCCCACGAAAGTTTCGACTTGGGACGCGACACACTCACATCATTAAGTCCTCCTCGTACGAGCGACTTAATCTCATTAAGACGCGACTCAGGCACCACAAAGTCGGGGTGCTCTTCGTAATGCTGTAAAAGCGCCTCTCGGTACCTGGTCAATTTAAAAAAGTAATTCTCCTCGGAGAGAAGCTCGGGTGCCACCCCGTGCTCGGGGCATTTCCCGTCAACTAAATCTTTTTCGGTCTTAAAGCTCTCACAGCCAACGCAGTAGAGACCTTGATAGGTGCGTTTTTCAATATCGCCGCGTTGCCACGCCGCATCCCAGATCTTCTGCGAGGCTCTCACATGTTCCTCTTCGGTGGTGCGGATAAACCGATCCCAGGAGAGATTGAATTCCTTCGCCAGGGCACGATAGTACTCACCCGTTTCGCGACTAAATTCCTCCGGGGTTTTGCCCGCCTTTTCAGCCGCGCGGAGAATCTTAGTGCCGTGATCATCGGTTCCGCTCATAAAGAAAACCTTCTCACCGTTAAGGCGATGCCACCGCGCAATCACATCGGCCTGAATAAATTCCAACACATGCCCAAGGTGCGGCTTGGCATTGGGGTAGGCTATTGCGGTCGTAATGTAGAAGGTCTTGGATGACATATATCCCACTAATTGTGGACACTAATAGACACGAAAAATTTTGACATTTGAGCGATTTTCTATTATATATACTGCGAGTTAGAAAGGAGGGTTATGAACCATCGTTCTGATAGGGAGATTTTGAATCGTATCGCTGTCTTCACTCCCGAACAACAGATCATTCTCCATTTGGTCGTGAGCGAGCTGGCAGATCGTTACTATGACTCTGAATGGTCGCGGACAAGAGAACGTTTCAAACCGTTAAGACAATATCCGGGTATCAGGGTTCTTCTTCTCAAGGCTATTGATACGGTAGTGACACAGGTAACCACCGATCAAGTCCAATCAATGAACGCAAGAAAGCTTTTAGAAGGTGGTGTTGCATACGCCTTGGAGTGTCCTCTTGATCAACTCCCTAATGAACCTGTAGGGCATGGAGAACTGAATGAATTCGCTGAAGTACTCCTTGAATCTCTGGTCCGCCTTGTAGGAGACTTCTGCGATGGTGCGGATGAGACTCATCTACGTCCAGCTATCGCACACCTGATCAAGAAAGGGTACCATCCTGGGTTCATCCTGGGTATGTTCGCCGACAAGCTCTCCAAAGGGGGGTATCCCGAAACTCTGCAAACTCGTATCCTTTGGGCTGTGAGAAGACTCATTGATACACATGCCCAAACAGTTAATTAGGCGCAACACTTCCCCACCATCTAGGTGGGGCTCATTTTTTATCAACGATCACCACAAATTCTCCCAACGGTTTTGTGATCGAGGGATGTTTCAAAACCTCCGCGAGGGTACCTCGAATTATCTCTTCATACATCTTCGTTGCCTCGCGCAAAACCACCACATGCCGATCGCCGAGATGTTCATGTAATTGTTGTAGTGTCTTTCCGATCCGATACGGTGATTCGTAAAGAACGATGGGATATTCGATCGCAGAAAGGCTTTTAAGCAACTTCTGTCGTCCCTTCTTGTGCGGCAAAAATCCCAAAAAGAGAAAACGGCTCACTGAAATGCCGGCGATGGAAAGTGCGGCAGTGAGCGCCGAAGCTCCGGGGATTGGGATGATTGGAATTCCTTCTGCCGCTACTTGCGAGATAATCCGTACCCCGGGATCGGAGATTCCCGGCGTACCAGCTTCGGAAACAAGGGCAATCTTCTTCCCTTGTTGCAGCTGGTCAACGATCCAACGATGCTTCGCATCGCTCGTATGCTGGGTGTAACTCTCAAGCGGTGTCGAAATATCATGCGCTTCGAAGAGTTTGGCGGTCGTTCGGGTATCTTCGGCGAGCACAAGATCCACCTCCCTTAAAATACGAATCGCCCGAAGCGTGATATCTTCGAGGTTGCCAATAGGAGTTGCCACCACGTAAAACCGGCCTTCATTCTCGCTTTCCATACCCATACTCTATCACGAAAAGTGATGTTTCTCAACAGTAAAACACATTAACCCCTTGACAAAATATAGATAAAGCATTACAAAAAAGAAACTACCTGGGGGTAGGATTCTAATCGAAAGTGAAGGAGGGATCATGAACCGTGATTTCGACATTTTCCGCAGAGAGCTCGCCTTGCTTTTGGCGCGAAGCACGTTTTGGGAAGGTAGAGCCTGCTTCGTAAAGTCGGAGCATATCTCCATCTTCGTCGATTCACTCATCGATGCGGGGGATTCGGAAAGACTCATTATTTTGGTCTCAGTGTATCCTATAGGGCTAGACAAGGGGGTAGCTTCTGGACTCAAACTTATGCCTGTTCCCCTAAGTGGTCCCGCAGTCGGTACAGTCCTTTCTGAGTTCGTAAAGGAAACTAACCAGTGCGGCCAGCTCGAATGGCGAGGTCTTCCTAAAGGAAGGTACGGGATCGTATGGGTTCCCACAGATGATCAGCTCGCTCCGATGCCCGATGCCTAACCCGCACCTCTTCGTTCTCCATTATTCGCCGCCGATCCTTACATGGCTCGGCGGTATTAACTTTCTCTTCCTTGCGTAAAGCGTTATATTTTGCAAACAAAATTTTAGGGACCGCTTGGTACGATCCCTACTTGAATTTCTCCTGCTAGGCCGAAACGCGAATCGCGTCTTCCGGCGGCTCGGATGGTGGTGGGATGGTTCTGTTGTCTCTCAATGCCTCGTTGAACCAATCCAACCTCGCCCTCTTCACATCTGCGAGAGCATCCTTAAGCGATCTCCCAAGCCCATAGCAACCCTCAAGATCGGGATGTCTCACGAGACAGTACCTGCAACCAGTCGATTCATCAGTTCCCCATCGAATAGTGACAGGGTATTCGCGGCTTAACAGGTCATCTAATACTTCCTTACCTTCTGTCATACAGACCTCCTTTGGTTTTGACTCGTCATTAGTCACCCTCCTTTTGTCCTGACGTTAGCTCAAAATCGTAAAATGATCAAGCAAAATTTTAGGGACCGCATGATCGCGATCCCTTCTTCCTCATAAGAGTCAGCCTCCCTCCAACTAAAAAGAGGGATCATCGTTATCATTCTCCACAACGAAGCTGGCATCCGCGATGCCTTTTCCGTTACTTTTCCCCAAAGCAACCAGGAATTGTTGTACCGCCTCTTCTGGGGTGGCACCCTTTCCAAAACACCCATAAACACTCGGGGACCAAGCTTTGTAATAATGGCCTTCCCATTCGATGATAACCTCGCCAACCTCCCTCCTACATCGTTCGAGGAGAGTAACTTCACTCTCTGCCGCTTCTGACATGTAACCCTCCTTTGCATGGTCTGAATTTTACTTTAAAACCTAAAAACAGTCCAACCGGATAATCTGCTTTTTGGCCAACGTTCGTGAGTCAAAAAACACGGGATCGCGGCGCGGCGCGATCCCTGTAGAGGTCAGTCCTTCTTGCGTGGTCTTGTGATGTAGATGATTATTCCTACTACCACAATGATCCCGAACCACATCATCTTGCTACCTCCTTTTTCCTACACATCCCTGCCTTGAGGAAACTCAATAGTCTGCCAAAGAGCGCGTTGACGCGCGGCATCTGCCGCTGCTGCTTCTAAGGTTTCCCCTCTCCCTACGATGCGGCGATCGCTGGTCTCGCATTGAAAAAATAGTCCCTCAATCCCGAGTACCTCTGCGAGATTTACCGCACGCCCTTCGGCCAAAAGCTGTTTAAATAAACAAAAAGCCTCTGTCGGAGTCAACCTTATCTCTCCCATATGTTACCCTCCCCCACCGAGCGCTAAGATTACGACAACAGGTATCCGCCATCACCGTCATGTCTCTTCTCGCGCCGCGAAGTAGTCGCGCACGAGGATGGAGATGACCGCGGCGACGGGCACGGCGAGAATGGCGCCGAGGACGCCAAAAAGTTCAAAACCGGAAAGGAACGCCACGATCACCACGACCGGACTTAACCCCACCGCACGCGCCATGATGCGCGGCACGAGCACCTGATTCTCTAATTGCTGAATAATCGCGTAGAGCGCGATCACGAGGATCGCGATGGTAAAGCCCGTCCCGGGAATGCCCGACGCGACGATCACCGCTGGCACCGCGGCAATGATAGGACCAAGAAAAGGAATGAGTTCAAGAAACGCCGCGATAATCGCAAGCACAAGCGCAAACGGCACCCCAAGAATTAAAAGACCAATATACGTGACGATGCCTATAATCACCCCCAAGAGCAGTTGTCCCCGCACCCACGCGCCGAGCTTCTCTTCGATACGGCGGACGAGGCGCAATGCGTACTCTTCTTGGGCATCCGGAAGGAGCTCGCGGATTACGCGGCGGACACTTCCTTCCTCCATCACCATGTAGAACGAAAGGATCAGGATGGTGAAGGCGGAGAAGAGACTGCCAAAGATCCGCTGGATTGCCAAGAGCACGCTCGAGGCCGATTGTGAAAGCTGGCTACTAAGATTAAGAAGAAGGGTGCGTAGATTTTCGACGAGCCCGGTATCCCCAATGAGTTCCTGAAGCGAGGTGATACTCGAAAAGAGTGCGGGAAGCTTCCGCGCAAGATTCGTAATCTGCACAGCGAGCGGCGGCACAATCAAGAAGATACTAAGCGCAAAGAAAGCCAACACCAGGATGTAGATGATGATGGCCCAAGCGCTCCGCGAGACCGGAAAGCGCCTGTGCAGTCGATCCACTACTGGTTTGATCCCGGCCGCGATAAGGATTGCCACAAAGACTGCGACCACGATGCTGCGGAGCTGATACAGTACGAGAAATACGCCCAATACCAACACCACCTTCACGATGGCAGCCACAGAAACATCATACACGACCCTTCTCCTGGTCAAAGTCTTCATATACAGTATTCGGTCTGGATTAGATTACAATATACCCCAATGTCTAATGACTAATTCCTAATGTCTAATAAGGGTGAATGTCTAATGTCGAATTTCTAATGCCTAATGGATCGTTGCGGAGGTCATTCGAAATTAGACATTCGTCCTTAGGCATTCCCAATTCTTACATTACCCCATTTTTAGGTACTTGGCAAAGCGCGCGCCGTCCCGATACGGCCCAATCATGGCGAGGGTTCCCTGCTTGGTAATAAAGGTCTCCTTGGCAGCTTTAAGAATCCCCGTAGGTGTGGCCGCATCAATCTCTTTGAAATATTCCTCCGGTGTCTTAATCTTGGTATCTCTGAAGTGTTGGGCAAGATAAAAATCGAGAAGCTTATCCGGTTCTTCAAAGGCGAGGGTGGTACGCCCTTTGATAAACTCCTTGGCCTTCGTAAGTTCATCATTAGTGACGCCGTCTGTAAGAATGCTGTGCACTTGTTCTTGGATAATACCAAGCGCTTCCACTACTTTCTCATTGCGAAGTCCGGCATGAATAGTAAAGGAACTGACATCGCGATAGGGATCAATGCCCGCGCGCACGTAGTAGGCAAGCCCCCTCCGCTCCCGGATCTCGGTAAAGAGCCGCGAGCTCATGTTGCCGCCTAAGACCACGGCGATAATCTCAAGCTCGGGCATGAGGTCGTGACCCGAAGGCAGGGATTTAAACCCACACGCAAGATGCGTATGCTCGGTCTTTTTATAGGAGACGCGCACTGGCCTCGTCGGGCTCTTCCTCTCGATCTCCTTCGCCTCGCCCATATCAGGAGTACGCCCTTTCTTCTCATTAAAAAAACGCGCTGCTAACTTCTTGACCTCGGGGTATTCAAAATCGCCAGTGATCCCCAGTACGATGTTCGCAGTTCCGTAAAAACGGTCGACGTGCTCCAAAAGGTTTTGCCGTAGCACTCGCTTAACTGTCGCTTCGGTTCCGACTACAAGCCGCCCCAAGGTATTCCCTTTATAGAGTGCTTCCTCAAAGATATCCTCGATGTAGCGCATCGGGTTATCCTGATACATGTGCATCTCTTCATAGATGACTCCCTTTTCGCGCTCGATTTCGGTGGAATCAAAGAGTGCCCGATAGTACATATCGGAGAGAACATCGAGCGCGAGCTCAATATGCCGCTTATCAGCCTCGACGTAGTACTGAGTGAGGTCACGGCTCGTCCACGCATTAAACCCTGCGCCCACGCTATCGACGGCTGACGAGAGTGCCTGGGCAGTAGGCCACTTCTTGGTGCCCTTAAAGAAAAGATGCTCAAGAAAATGGGAGATGCCAGAGACTCGATTGGGTTCGTGCCGCGATCCCACTCCCACCGTGTAGCTCACCACCACCGCGTTGCGATTGGGGGCAGGGACAAAGAGAAGCTTGGCTTCGTTGGGAAGGGTTTCGAGATGAAACGTGTTCATAAAAGCGATCCTAATCTACGAATTACATCCTAATGCCCCGAATGGAATCCCCGAATTATTCTATTCGTAGTAATAATTAGGAGCATTCGGATCTTATTTGTAGATTGGGATCGGGATTCACAACCCTCTAAATTGCGTAAGACATTTACGCTTGATTTAGCTGCCCTCTAAAGTATTTCGACAATTCATGAATTACGATCCTCTCCTGCTTCATC
>JACQLU010000008.1 GCA_016203935.1 Parcubacteria group bacterium
GTGAAGAGTATACCATACCTATTTTCTGATTCCTATTCGCAACAATTCGCAACAAAAACTTGACTTTTGTACGATGGTTATGTTATAGGATAATCCTTCCGCCTTCACCTAACAAAAATATGGTTTCGGCGGACAAGGCCTGCTGCGCCCTCCGTAGTTTCAACGAAGGAGGGCCTCGCCCGCCGTAGTTCCGCTCAGCGGGACGAAGGAGGGCCTTGTCTATGCCGCAAACGGCATGTCCAATCAGCATGTATGTCACCAATAGAAGCGGAAACTATAAAACCAACGTTTCGTGATTACTGGCGGGCCGCTACGTTGACACCCCAACACGACGAGTTTACCCGGGCTGAAGCCAGAGCATGGCAAGACTTAAGACGTATTGCCGGAGGACTTCGCTTCACCACTCCCTTCTTGGTTCCTCTGGCAATCGTTGCTTTGGACAGGGCTGCCCTTTCCGTGGCTCATGCGGCCGGTGCGGGCGGTGGTTCGCTCGATTGCCCGACCGGGTTTACCCCTACAACGGTCGGGCCTGCCGATGAGAAGATGCATGCCTGCTATGACGGAGTCACGGGTTTGCTTGAAGTATCTCTTCCTCCACCACATAATAGTCTGTGGGTAAGTGTCTCCGACTACTGCCGTCGGGCAACTGGGTGTATTGCTGACGTGGTTGCGAGAAACGGGGCGGCTCTGGCTGGAGATGGGGTATCAATAGAGAATCACTCGGGCGGCCCCGCCACGCTCACGGTAACCGATATCAACCATACAGGACGTGTTATTTTTTCACTGCCACCGGGTTATGACTCTACCGCAATTCATCTATCCCAGACCCCGCAGCCCGCCGCATCTGAAATAGTCTTTCCGCCCTGGGTGAAACGCCTCGAATCCCTCTCGTACTATGCGACGGGTTTCTTGTCAGTCTGTATAGGATTTATCTCTTTGGTTTCCGCAAGAATGCAAAGGGGGCATTCCCCCGCGAGGGAAACAAGAAGAGCCGAGCCAGCTGCCTCTACCGGGCCGTATATATCACCAGAAGTTATAGCAGAGGCGGCAAATCAAAAAGCGTGGAATGAGCAACAGACACGGCATGCCGAAGAACGCCGTCAAGACGAAGAACGGTTCGTAAATGCACAAGTAGGGCGCGGGGTTCCACCAGACGACGCCAGAAGTGAATGGTATCGGAGAAAACAAGGAATGCCTCCCTGGTCATCTTTTTGGGGCAAGAGTTATGAGCCTGAGCCAAGAACTGCCTCCCGCCCCACCTCTTCATCTCATGAATTACTGAACTTAGCCGAAAATCTATTTAAAAAGAATCAAGATCAAAAGCCCCCCCAAAAACCGCCACCAACTTCCAATCCTGGTAGATGGATTGAAGGGGAATTTACTGTTAGAGAGCCCTGACGCTTTTGTTCTATGCAAACCGAAACTATGTTTCCGTCCGCAGGGCTAGGGTGGCGCGACTATTTGCGCGCGTTGACGATGAGCGGTGAAATCACGCCGGAAGTAGCTCGCGCCTACCTCAATCTAAGAAATGCGCTGGCGATCGTCGGATTGGCTCTATATACCAGGCCTCTGTGGGGACCGGTCGTAGGTTATGCCCTGACGGCATTGCACGATCTAACTGCGACCCAGGTTGCCTTTGCCGACGGAGGTTGTCCGGATGGAACGATAACAACCAGCGTCGGTGGGCCTGGGACAGAAGTGTCTGCCTGCCTTGATAGAGGTCGTGGCTGGTTGGGAGCATACTTACCGGATAATTCCGGTGGTTTAGCCCTAAGGGTAGCAGACTACTGCCGTCAGGTTGCCGATTGTGTAGAAGGGGTGTTTCAGGCAAACCCGCCGGGGGAAAAACCCGATGGTGATTTGGTGACAGTATCAACGCCTGTCGATGGTACCCCAATACTGCACGTTGCCGATACGGGCAAAGATGGAATTGTGACTATGCTTTTTCCACCACAAGCAAGAGACGGGGATTCCAGCCGGTTTACACTAATACCCGAAGCCGCAGAACCTTCTTCGGCCGATACTATTTACCGTTTTCTGGAAAATCGTGTGATGCCTGCTATCCTAGCTTCCCTTGGGGGTATATGGCTTCTGGATAAATTCCAACGGCAAAAAGAACAAGTTTCGCATGCTGGTCGATCAACGACCATGAGCTCATCGCCTGCACCGGGAATCGCATATATGCCGACTGACTACGGTTATGAACATTCTGGTCCTGCAGTGGTATCACCAACTCCGGATAGCGTTCTTAATGGTTTGGGGTATCGAGAACAAATGCAAATTGCTGACCATGTTGCAGCTGTTCTTATGGCACACGGATTGGATGCCCGCGCAACAGTAATGAACGACCCCAATCTTCCTGGGCCTTTATTTAGTCCGGCAATTTTCCCTACGCCCGATGGGAGGGTAGTAGTATCGGCTGCATTATCACATAGCTCTCAAAATCTGGATGACCTCAGTCAACAGGATAGGTCAGCGCTTCAAGATCGTATAGTACAAGCAC